>NZ_JAPNNL010000123.1 GCF_027620315.1 Nonomuraea corallina
CTGCGCGTGCCCGACGAGCAGCCACCCGGCCGGGGTGAGCGTCACGGTGCGGCCGGTGCGCTCCAGCAGGGGCACGCCCGCCTCGCGTTCGAGGGCGCTGAGTTGCTGGGAGACGGCCGAGGGGGTGAACGCGGCGGCCTCGGCGACGGCCGCGATGGTGCCGCGCCGGGACAGCTCGCGCAGGAGGTGCAGCTTGCGCGGGTCGAGCATCAGTCCATCTTACGGTGCAGCTTAGAAATGGTCGCTGGACCTTACGGATCGATCCGGGCGAGGCTGGGAGCATGTTCACCGGAATCCACGTACCTCTGATCACTCCCTACGACGCCGACGGCGAGGTGGCCTTCGACGCGCTCGCCAAGATCGCCGATCACGTGCTCGACCAGGGCGCCTCCGGCCTGGTCGCGCTGGGCACGACCGGCGAGGTCGCGGCCCTGACGCCGGCCGAGCGGGAGCGGGTGATCGGGACGTGCGCGGCCGCGTGCCGGGAGCGCGGGCTGCCGCTGACCGTCGGCGTCACCGGCAACGACACCCGCTCGGTCGGGCGGGCGCTCAAGAAGCTGCCCGGCGGGGTGGACGCGGCGCTCGTGACCGTGCCGTACTTCCTGCGGCCGTCGGAACGGGGCGTGATCGCGCACTTCGAGGCGCTGGCCGAGGAGACCCCGGTGCCCTTGATGATCTACCACATCCCCTACCGCACCGGGCAGGCGGTGAGCGCGGCGACCCTGCGGCGGCTCGGCGCGCACCCGCGGATCGCCGCCGTCAAGTACGCGGCGGGCGGCGTCGACCAGGACGCGGTGGACCTGCTCGGCGACCTGCCTGACGGGTTCGACGTGCTGGGCGGGGACGACGCGTTCGTCTCGCCGCTGCTGGCCCTGGGCGCGTCCGGCGGCGTCCTGGCCTCGGCTCACCTGGCCACCGACGCGTTCGCGGAGCTGGCCGCGGCCTGGCGGGCCGGCGACGTGACCCGGGGCAGAGCGCTGGGGCACCGGCTGGCCCGGCTGTCGGCCGCGCTGTTCGCCGAGCCGAACCCGACGGTGATCAAGGGCGTGCTGCACGCCCGCGGCCTCATCCCCACCGCCGACGTGCGGCTGCCCCTGCTGCCCGCGAGCAGGGAGGCGGTGTCACAGGCTGACCTGGTGGCGGTACATCCAGGCGAGTGACTCCTGGTTCGCCTGGCGCTTCAGGATGATCGGCAGCAGCGCGTCCCTGAAGATCCGGCCGACCGGCCCGGCGGCCTTGCTGTCGCTGATCCTCCTGGCGTAGGCGACCACCCGCTCGGCGCGCTCGCGCCGCTCGCTCTCGTACCGGCCGAACGCCTCCCGGTGGCCGGCGGCGTCGCGCAGGCAGCGGGCGAGCACCACGGCGTCCTCGATGGCCTGCGAGGCGCCCTGCCCCGAACTGGGGGAGGTGGCGTGCGCGGCGTCGCCGGTGAGCACCACCCTGCCGCGATGCCACACGGGCACCGGCGGCAGGTCGTGGATGGGGAGCACCTGGCCCAGGTCGGCACGCCGGACCAGACCGGCGGCGATGCCGGTGTCGTCCGCGAACGCCTCCTCCAGCACCGGCCGCCAGTCCGCCGGCTCGTCGCCGAGTGCGCGAGGCAGGTTCGCGAACCACCACGTCTCGCCGTCGTCGGTCACCGTGTAGCCGAAGAACGCGCGCTTGCCGAACACCAGGTGGTAGACGCCGGGTTCGCCGGTGACGTTCGGGTCCTTCATGATGCCGCCGCAGTTGTAGAGGCCGGTGTAGCGCGGTCCTGGCGCCTCGGGGTCGAGCAGCCGCCGGGTGCGCGACTGCACGCCGTCGGCCGCGATCAGCAGGTCGCCGGTCGCGCTCGTGCCGTCCTCGTAGTGGGTCACCACCTGCGAGCCGGTGTCGTCGAAGGAGGCCAGGCGCTTGCCGTAGGCGATGGGGACGCCCCGTGCGGCGGCGGCGTCCCGCATGATCCGGTACAGGTCCGAGCGCAGGATCGTGTGGCTCACGGTGCCGTCGTCCAGCGCCATCCCGTTGGGCACCCGGCCCAGGCGCTTGCCCGTGCCGCTCCACATGACCATGTCCGGGGTGGGGATGCCGGCGCGGGCCACCTCATGGTGCAGCCCGAGCACGCGCAGCGCGGGAATCCCGTTGGAGGCGACGTTGAGGAACGCGCCCACGCCCTCGGCGCCGGCGCCGTACGCCTCGTGGATCTCGGCGTCGACGCCCACTTCGCGCAGCGCCATGGCGATGGCCGGGCCGCCGATCCCGCATCCTGCGATGAGAGCCTTCATGATAACCTTTCGTTCGTCCGAACGAAATATATGCCGAGCGGGGTCGGATGGCCAGAGATATTTCGGATCGCCGAAAGAAATTGCTCGACGCCCTGACCACGGCCGGGCGGGAGAACAGCAACGCCGCCGTCATGTACCACACGGCCATGGGCGAGCGGCTGGGCCTCGGCATGAGCGAGGAGAAGACCCTCGACCTGCTGCAACGCCTCGGTCCGCTGACGGCGGGGGAGATCTGCCGGCACACCGGCCTGGCCCCCGCCACCGTCAGCAACCTGATCGACCGGCTGGAGGCCAGAGGGCTGGCGCGGCGGACCCGCCACCCCAAGGACCGGCGCCGCGTCGTCGTGGAGGTCGACCGGGAGCGGCTGGCCGGCTTCGAGGAGCTGTTCGCGCCGCTGGTGACCGGCCTGGCCGGCCTGTACGAGCGCTACACCGACGAGCAGTTGGAGCTCATCCTCGACTTCCTCGGCCGGGCCACGGCGATCCAGCGCGACGCCACCGCCGCCCTGACCCGGCGGGAAACGTGACCCGTCAGCGGTCCCTGATCGCCGAGCCCACGTCGCGGACCTGGTCCGCCAGCAGGCCCAGCGCGCCGACGGCCCGGCTCATGGGGTCGTCGGCGTCCCCGCCCAGCGCCTTCTCCCGCAGGTAGGCGGCCTTGATCACGGCCCAGCGCGCCGCCTGCTCCGGGCCGAGACGGCCGCGCAGCTCCGCCAGCTTGAGCAGGTTCGCCTCGGCGTCCGCGGTGAGCGTCTGCGCCTCGCCCAGGTAATGGTCGTCGATGAGCACCTCCAGCTCCTCGTCGTTCATCGCCGGGACGATCCGCTCGGCCAGCTTGTTCATGTTCCGGTACGAGCCCTGCAGCCGGTACGGCGGCTCGGTGCGCGAGGCGTCGGCCTGGGCGGCAGAGGCGATGTAGGCCCGGTTGTTGGCCAGCACCACCTCCTGGACCCGCACCAGCTTGCGCAGCACGCTGAGCACCTGGTCCAGCTCGGGCTTGGTGTACGGGTGCGTGAGCTGGTCCGGTCGCACCGACGCGTCACCCCTGGCCAGCCGGACCAGCAGCTCCACGTCCGACCGGTCGCGGGCCGACAGCGGCGCGAGCACCGGGTTGGAGGTGAGCGCGTTGTCGACGTAGCTGAGCGCGAACAGCTCGTCCCGGCCGGACAGCACGTCGCCGAGGTTCCACACGTCGGCCCGGTTGGCGAGCATGTCGGGGATGCGGAAGCGCTGCCCGGACTCGGTGTACGGGTTGCCCGCCATGCACACGGCGAACCGCTTGCCGCGCAGGTCGTAGGTGCGGGTGCGGCCGTTCCAGACGCCCTCGATGCGCCGTTGCGCGTCGCAGAGCGAGATGAACTTCTGCAGCAGCTCGGGGGAGGTGTGCTGGATGTCGTCCAGGTACAGCAGGGTGTTGTTGCCCGCCTCCAGCGCGAACGAGATCTTCTCCACCTCCTGCCTGGCGGTCGCGTTCGGCGCCTCGGCCGGGTCGAGCGAGGTCACGTCGTGGCCCAGCGCCGGGCCGTTCACCTTGACGAACAGCAGCCCGAGCCGGCTGGCCACGTACTCCATCAGCGTCGTCTTGCCGTAGCCGGGCGGCGAGATGAGCAGCAGCAGCCCCATCTGGTCGGTGCGCCTGCCCTCGCCCGCCGCGCCGAGCTGCTTGGCCAGGTTGTCGCCGATGAGCGGCAGGTACACCTCGTCGAGCAGCCGGTTGCGCACGAACGCGCTCATCACCTTGGGCTTGTACTCCTCCAGCCGCAGCCGCTCCCGCTCGGCGGCGACCAGCTCGGTGCGCCGCCTCTGGTACGCGCGAAAGCCCGGGACCCGCTCGGCCGCGAACCGCCGGACCCTGGACAGCAGCTCGTCCAGCCGGATCTCCAGTTTCCTGTCGGCGATCCGCGGGTGTGACCCGAGCAGGCCCTCCACGGTCGCGGTGACGGGGGCGCCGGAGTCGTGCCGGGGCAGGTCGCAGAGCCGTACGGCGACGGCCTCGGCCAGCTCCGGCCCTTGCGCGTACGCGCCGAGCCAGGCGTGGGCGAGCTGCAGCCGTTCCGGCAGCGGGACGGAGGCGAGGTCGGACTCGAACGCGTGGGTCCCGGCCGGCCCGAGCGCCTGGTGGAACCCGTCCAGCAGGTCGCGCGCGGCCTTGCCGGTGACGAACCCGGCGGGCGTGCCGGCCAGTTCCTCCACCAGATACTCACCGGCCGCCGAGGCGTCGGCGCCGGGCAGGCCGGCCGTCGCCAGGAAGGCGGCGATCAGCGCGCCCAGCTCGGCGGCGAGCGCGGTCAGCGCCGGTCCCGGGCCGAAGACCTCGCGGGCGCGCACCAGCGACACGGCCCGGGTGGTCAATGTTTTACGTGAAACCTCGTCCACCCCGTGCGCCCAGAACAGCTGCGCCGCGGCTCGTGCCCCGGGCGGGTGGCGCAGCAGCCCGGCGCCCTCGCGGAGCCGGACCAGCGCGTCGAGGATCGCGGCCGCGTCGTGGTCGTGCACGCCCCGCTCGTAGCCCTCGTCGTAGCGGGCCTCGGCGGCCTCCCGGACCAGACGGGCCAGGTCGTCGCCGGGCGCGGCCCGGTCCAGCAGCGTGGCCGCGAGGTACTCGCCCCGGTAGACCTCGGACGTCTCGGAGACCAGGAGCTGGTCCCAGAAGGGCCGGGTGTCGGCGAACGAGGCCGGCACGGGCGAGCGGAAGTCGGTCCCGGTGATGGCCAGGCGCATGGTGTCGTCGTGCGGCACCAGCGTGAGGTCCACGGGCTGGGTGTTCACCGCGAACCGGTGGCGGCCCAGCCTGATCGTCTCGCCGCCGTCCGCGAACAGGTCGAGCCGGTCGCGCAGCGCCCGCCCGGCCTCCTGCCGCGCCGCCTTGACCCGCCCGTCCAGTTCCTCGGCCCGTACGGAGTCGCCCAGCTCGCGCAGCTCGGCCGCGACCGCGCGGAGCCTGGTCACCATCGGGTCGGTGGCGAAGTAGGTGTTGATCTCGTCGGGTGAGCCGAGCGTGGCGATCCTGCGGGTGACGCTCGCCAGGACGCGGTCGGCGGAGCCGTACAGCCGGTCCGCGCGCCGGGCCAGCGCGTCGAGCCGGCTCTGCTTGCGGGACGAGAACGCCTCGTACACCTCGTCGCGCTTGCCGGCGAGCTGCCCGGCGAAGTCGTCGATCTCGCCGAAGCGCGACTCCAGGTTCTCGATCTGCAGCAGGAGGCGGCCTAGCTGCTCGTCGCACCGGGCAGGGGTGTCGGCCATCGTCAGCGCGCCGGTGACGGACTGGCCGAGCAGCGCGAACTCGGCGGCGAACGCGGCCCGGCCCTCGCTGCTCAGCAGCTCGCGGCGGCGGCCGTCGAGCATCGCGCGGGCCCGGTTGACCCCGCCGAGCACCTCGGCGATGCGGCCCAGGATCGCGGTGCGCACGGTGGCGTCGGCGATGTCGAGGGAGCCGACCACCTCGGTGACCACTTCCAGGCCCTCGGCCTGTTCGGCGAGCCGGTCGGCGACGGGCCCGGCCCCGGCGGCGGTCTCGATCGCCGCCGCCTCGGCGGCCAGCGCCTCGACGGCCGCGTGGTAGCCGGTGAAGGCGTCGGCCCCCTCCAGGAACGTCACGGCGCCCGTGCCCGCCCCGTCCAGCGCGCCGTCCAGGTCGGCGGCCAGTTCGTCGAGCCGGCCGAGGTCGATGTACCGCACCTCGCGCAGCGTCACCAGGTGGCCCTGGGCCCGGCGGAGCGTGGCCAGCAGGCTCACCCAGGCGTCGGCGGTGACGGGCGCGTCCGCCCCGGCCCGCCGGACCAGCCGGGTGACCTCCTCCTCGGCCTCCGCGAGCGTGGCGGCGGCCTGGGCGGTGAGCTGCTGGACGTGCTCGTACTCGTCCAGGACCTGCTCGGCGGTGGCGCGCACGTCGGCGAGCGGCTCGCTGAGGCCCTGCTCGGCCAGCCAGTGGTAGCTGTCGAAGGCGCGCGTGCAGGCGGCGATCAGCGCTTCGAAGGTGGCGGCCGAGGGCGCCATCTCCTCCACCATGCGGGTGATCGACAGGCAGTCGGAGACGCCCCGGACCAGCTCGGCGTTGCCGATCCGCTCCAGCGGCCCGGTGCCGGCGGGCTGCGCGGCCGCGTACGTGTCGGAGACGTACGGCGTCTGCCAGACCTGCATCGGGTGCACCCGCGTCGGCTCCTCGGAGGTGGCGCGGAAGACCACCATCGTGCCGTCGTCGAACAGCGAGTACCCGTGGCAGACGATCGGGTTGGCCACCTCCTTCCTGATCACGTTGTACGGCAGCAGCAGCGAGCGGCCGTCGCCCCGGGCGTGGAAGACGTACAGCGCGTCCTCGCCGTTGGGGGCGCGCACGACCCGCTCGAACTCCAGGTCCGTCACGTCCGTGTCGAACGTCTTGCTGACGCCGGTGGCCAGGTAGTAGCCGCCGGGGAAGATCAGGCCCTGGTCCTCGGGGAGCCGCCGGCAGGCCTGGCCGATGCCGTCCAGCCTGGTCACGGCCTTGGTGCGGGTGTTGAAGACCAGGTGGCGCCAGGCGTCCTCCTTGTACGGCCTGATCCGCATGAGGATGAGCGGGCCGACGCGGGCGTGCTCGACGGCGGCGTCCGCGAGGCTCTGCAGCGGCTCGGCGACCGGCTCGGCGTAGACGCCCTCGCCGGTCTCCGTGTTGTTCTCGATCTTGATGGTGAGGTCGCCGCCGAGCGTCTCGACGAAGACCTCGCCCTCGATGGAGATGTGCGGGTGCCGACCGAGGACGTGGTCGTCGCGGGTGGTGGGGGTCCACTCGAAGTCGTGGGAGGGTGGGAAGACGTGGTCGCGCTCCCCCCTGTTGTCCAGATATTTCGTGACTCCGGTGGGGCTGACCGTCCAGCGCAGCACCCGGAGGTCGGCCGGCCCGGTCCTGAACACCGCCAGCAGCTTGCCGTCGACCCGCCTGAGCTGCTGCAGCCGGGTCTCCTTGTAGTAGCGGTAGAGCTCGGCGAAGTCCTTCCTGAACGCCGGGTCGTCCAGCGCCTCCAGCTTGCCCTGCTCGAACCGGAACCCGTCGCCCTCTCGGGCGAAGCGGTGCACCGCGAACACGTCCGACACCGACGTCTCCGGCTTGAGCCCGATGAAGACGTTGTAGCCGAACAGCATCACCTCGCCCAGGGACACGATGTCCCTGGGCACGCAGTTGTTCTCGGTGCGGATCCGCTCGGTGCCCAGCAGTCGCAGCTCCGCCCCGCCGAACACCTCCAGCCGGGCCGCGTTGACCGCCTCGGCGGCCCCGGCCAGCGTCCTGGCCTGGGCGCCGAGCCGGTTCCGCAGCACCTCGTAGGTGCCCGCCTCCAGGTCGACCTGCTCGGTCACGCGTCAGGCCCTGGACGCGGACAGCGCGGCCACCGGCTGGTCGGCCACGCCCAGCCGCCGCGCCGTGTCCAGCAGCTCGCCGAGCGGCCCGGAGTCCGGCCCGCCCTGCTGGATGAGCCGCATGAGCAGCGCCGACACGGTCAGGTTCTTGACGTCCTCGCTGGTCACCCCGCCGATCACGCCCTTGAGGTCCTCGACCAGGCTGGCGTTCCCGTTCAGGTACGGGCGCGCGAGCGAGCTCGCCACCTCGGAGTGCTCCATGAACCCGTCGACCGTCTTCGCCGCGGTGATCGAGCCGACCACCCGGTCGAAGAACATCGTGTCGCCGCCGACGATGTCGATGTTGGCCTGGGCCAGGCCCGCGGCCAGCACGTTCGCCTGCGACTCGGCCACCTGACGGGTGACGTCGATCTCCTTGAGCCGCACTTCCCTGTCGGCCTCCAGGCGCAGGCGGTACTCCTCGTGCGCCCTGCTGGCCTCGTCCAGCGCGGCCATCGCGGCGGCCTTCTCGGTGAGGCCCTCCGCCTCGGCCTTGAGCCGCTCGCCCACGGCCGCGGCGTTGGCCAGCGCCATCGCCTGCTCGCCCTCGGCCCGCGCCTTGAGCCGCTCGCCGTCGACCAGCGCCATCGCGCGGGCGCCCTCGGCCTCGGCCCGCAGCCGCTCGTTCAGCACCAGGGCCTCGGCCCGGCCGACCTTCTCGATCGCCTCCGCGTCGCGCTCCTTGACCTGGACCTCGGCCAGGCCGTTCGCGGCCGCCTCGGCCTGCCGGCCCTCCGCGAGCCGGATCTTGGCGCGGGCCTCCAGCTCCGCCGCCTGCTGCCTGGCCTCGGCCAGCGTCAGGTCCTCGCGGGCCTTGAACTTCGACGCGGCCTCGGCGGCCTCGGCCGCCTTGATGTCCTTGACCAGGTTCTCCTGCGCCTCGGCCTCGGCGGCGATGATGACGGCCTGGCGGGTCCGCTCGGCCTCCTCGACCACGCGCAGCCGCTTGATGGCCTCCTCCTGCTCGGCCACCGTCTTGTCGACGGCGATGCGCTCGCGGATGACCTCGGCGATCGACCGCTTCTCGGTCTCGACCTCCTTGTCCTTGGCGATGCGCGACAGCTCGGTCTCCCGCTCGCGGGCGATGACCTCCAGCAGTCGGTCCTTCTCGATGCGCTCGGACTCGATGGCGATCACCCGCTCGCGGTTCTTCTCCGCGACGGCCACCTCGCGGGTGCGGTTCTCGTGCTGCACGCCGAGCTGCTCGTCGGTCTTGATCGCGGCGGTCTGGGCGCGGAGCCGCTCCTCCGCCTGCACGCGGAAGATCTCCGCCTCCTCGCGCGCCTTCATGGTCTCGACCTCGCGCTTCTGCTTGATCTCGGCGTCGGCCTGGCGGCGCTCCAGTTCGAGGATGGCCTCGCGGGCCTCCACGTTCTGGCGGGTGATCTCCTTCTCCTCGGTGCGCTGGAACTCGTTGGTGCGCACGTGCTCGATCGCCGTCAGCTCGGTGATCTTCCGGATGCCCTGCGCGTCCAGGATGTTGCTCTTGTCGAGCTGGTGCAGCGCGGTCTGCTCCAGGTGGTCGATGGCCGCGTCCTCCAGGCTGTAACCGTTGAGGTCGGTGCCGATGATGCGGACGATCTCGTCGCGGAACTCGTTGCGGTGGGTGTAGAGGTCCACGAAGTCCAGATGCTTGCCCGCGGTCTTGAGCGCCTCGGAGAACTTGGCGTTGAACAGCTCCTGGAGGGTCTGCTCGTCGCTGGCCCGCTCGGTGCCGATGGCCTGGGCGACCTTGATGACGTCCTCGGCGGTCTTGTTCACCCGGACGAAGAACGTGATCTTGATGTCGGCCCGGATGTTGTCCCGGCAGATCAGCCCTTCACGGCCGCTGCGTTCGATCTCCATGGTCTTCACCGAGATGTCCATGGTCTCCGCCTTGTGCACCACGGGGAGCACCACCGCGCCGGTGAAGGTCACGTCGACTTTGTTCACCTTGGAAATGATGAGGGCCTTGCCCTGTTCGACCTTGCGGAAAAGGCGGCTGACGAGTATCAGCAGGCCGACCACGACGATGAGCGCGACGGCGAGGAACACGCCGAAACCAGCGGAGATCACATCCATTCAGTGCTCACTTTCGTAAGGCATGACCCAGAAGAACTCGCCGTCTGCGTCGTATTCGAAGATGAGGGCCGTCTGGCCGCCGGTGAGCCGGTCCTGGCCGGTCGTCCTGACCTGGACGAGGGCCGAGGAGCCGTCGGCGGCGGTGACTTCGGCCTGGCCGAAGTCGGGGGTCGCCCGGCCGGTGCGGATCACGCACATGCGGCCGACGAAGTCTCTGCGCGAGGGTCGATGGCCGAAGGACGCCAGCCGCCGCAGCGGGGCGAGCAGCGCCCGGACGGCGAGCCAGGCCACGCCGACCGCCAGCACCGGCACGGCCCACAGCAGCGGTCCGGTGACGAACCGGCTGCCCGCGAGGGACAGCAGCCACGCCAGGGCGACGAGCAGCGAGATCGTGATCCCGGCCGGCACGCCGCCGAATCCGAGCCACGGCGCGTCACCCTCCAGGTCGGAAAACCCGCTGATCACGACGAGCCAATAGCCGACGACCACGATCAGCATGAAGCTGAAAACAGACGTGGGAAAAGTCAGCACAGCCTGCAGGAAGTCACTCAAAACACGATGCCCCGTCCCCCGGTGCCCCTTGGTCGGACTATATACAGATAAAGCGTGAGTAAAGCGAAAAGTTCCCGAATGGTTAGACATAAGTTGCATCCGGTCAGCCCGGTTGACCTCAAGCGCGGTTGAGGAAGCACGCTGGCCTGATGAGTGAAGAGACGATGCGGGCCGCCGCCTTCGCCGAGTTCGGCGGCCCCGAGGTGCTGAAGGTGATGCGGCTGCCGGCCCCGCAGGCCGGCCCCGGCCAGGTGCGGGTACGGGTGAAGACCGCCGGCGTCCAGCCGTTCGACACCGCCGTGCGGTCCGGGTGGACCCCGCCGGGGCTGCCGGGCGGCCTGCCGCGCATCCCCGGCAACGAGTTCGCGGGCGTGGTCGACCAGGTGGGAGCGGGAGTGACGGAGGTGGAGCCGGGCGCCGAGGTGCTCGGGTTCTCGGTGCTCAACTGCTACGCCGAGTACGTCGTGGTCGGCGCGGGCGACGTGACCCCCAAGCCCGCCTCGATGCCATGGGAGGTGGCCGGCGGGCTCACCGCGGGGGCGCAGACGGCCGAGCTGGCGCTCGACGGGCTCGCCGTCGGCGCGGGCGACACCCTGCTCGTGCACGCCGCCGCCGGCGGGGTCGGCACCGTCGCCGTGCAGATCGCCAGGATGCGCGGCGCCACCGTGATCGGCACCGCCCGCGAGGCGAACCACCCCTACCTGCGTGAGCTCGGCGCCATCCCGGTCGCCTACGGCCCGGGGCTGGCGGACCGGGTGCGCGCCCTCGCGCCCGACGGCGTGGACGCCGCACTCGACGGCGCGGGCGGCGACGCCTTGGACGTGTCGCTGGAGCTGGTCAAGGACCGCGACCGCATCCTGACGCTGGTCGAGCACGGCAAGGCCGCCGACCTCGGCATTCAGGTCACCCGGGGCACGCGCAGCGCCGAGCGCCTGGCCCGCTACGCCGCCCTGTACGCCGAGGGCCGGCTCATCTTCCCGGTACGGCGCACGTACCCGCTGGAGCGCGCGGCCGACGCGCACCGTGAGAGCGAGGCCCGCCACGGCCAGGGCAAGATCGTCCTGCTGATCGGCTAGGAACGGGCGCGCTGCCGCTGGTTGAACCGGCCCACCTTGGCCCGGTTGCCGCACACGTCCATCGAGCACCAGCGGCGGCCGCCGTTCTTGCTCACGTCGTAGAACCACAGCACACAGCGCGGGTTGGCGCACTTGCGCACCCGCTCCGGGCGGTCGCCGAGCACGCGGACCAGGTCGGCGGCCGCCACCCAGGCCGCGTGCCAGGCGGGATCGTCCAGGACGACGACCTCGTACGGCTGCCCGCCGCGCACCTGGGGGCGGCGCGCGCCGTGCGCCAGCACCGCGTTGAGCGGTTAAGGGGCTGGCTGTGACCATCCGCTATCGCACCGTCCGCGTCGACGGGCTCGACGTCTTCTACCGGGAGGCGGGCGACCCGTCCGCGCCCACGCTCGTCCTGCGCGCCCATGCTTCTCCTGCGCGCCCCTCACCCGCCCGCCGCGGCCACCGCGGCGCTGATCGGGCTCACCGCGCCGGACCCGGTCTACCTGCTCAACCCGGTGCTGACCGCCAGCGCCCTGGTGATCGCCGGCGGAGTGGCACTGGGCAGGGTGCTCCCGGGCCGGAGGTGCCCGGCCTACTGGCGGTGAGTCATCGCCTCGGCGATGGCGAGCTGGACCTCGTTCAGCCGGGTCTCGCCGTCCTCGACGTCCCACAGCGAGTTCTGCAGCACCCGGCCCAGCGTCCAGCCGGCCGCCCGCGCCGGGTCCAGCTCCAGCGCCTCCACCAGCAGGTCGAAGCGGCGCAGCACGCTCCCGCGTACGTCGCCGGAGGCCACCACCTCGCCCCACCGGTTGTCCAGCGCGGGCATCAGGTCGAACCCGGGGTCGCCCGCCAGCGGCTTCGGGTCGATCGCCAGCCACGGCTCCCGCCCGGCGGCCAGCACGTTGTCGTAGTGCAGATCCCAGTGGAGCAGCCGGTCGCCGGGCTCGGGGACGAGTTCGGCGACCGCCGCCGCGCACCGGCGCAGCCAGGCCCGGTCCTCCTCCCGGGGCAGCTTCGCCAGCGCGGCGGGGACGTCCTCCAGCATTCGGGCGGCGAGGTCGCCGAGCCGCCGCAGCCCTTCGGGCGCGGGCCGCGCCACCAGCCGGGCCAGCAGCCCGGCGAGGATCTCCGTGGCCTTCACGTCGTCCGGCACCGCCGACAGCGACCGGCTCTCGTCCAGCCGCTCCAGCAGCATGGTCCCCGTGGCCGGGTCGTGCTCCAGCAGCAGCACCGACCCGTCGCCGGCCCAGGCGCGCAGCGCCACGGGCTCGGTCGCGTTCTCGTCGGTGAGGGGCTGCAGCTTGAGCGCGGCGGGCGTGCCGTCGGCCCGCACCACGGGCAGCACCAGAGAGACCACCCCGTGCATGGACGGGCCGTCGAGGCGCAGCCCCCACTCCTCCAGGTAGCGCCCGGCGAGCGCCGGCAACCCGGCAGACCAGGCCCGCCCCGCCTCACCCTCCTGCTTGACGTGCGAGGCGGTCAGCGCCACCGGTACGACGATCACACTCTCGGCCCGCCGCCGGTCTCCGAGATCTCCCACGTCCCCAGTCTGGCCGCCCGCGCGTCCCCGGGCTCAGTAGTGGTACGGGTACGGCGACCAGTCGGGCTGACGCTTCTCCAGGAACGAGTCGCGTCCTTCGGCGGCCTCGTCGGTCATGTAGGCGAGCCTGGTCGCCTCGCCGGCGAACACCTGCTGGCCCACCAGCCCGTCGTCGATCAGGTTGAAGGAGAACTTGAGCATCCGCTGCGCCGTCGGCGACTTGGCGTTGATCTTGCGGGCCCACTCCAGGGCCGTGGCCTCAAGCTCCTCGTGCGGGACGACGGCGTTGACCATGCCCATCCGGTGGGCGTCGGCCGCGCTGTAGGTGTCACCGAGGAAGAAGATCTCGCGGGCGAACTTCTGGCCCACCTGGCGCGCGAGGTAGGCGGAGCCGAAGCCGCCGTCGAAGCTCGCCACGTCGGCGTCGGTCTGCTTGAACCGGGCGTGCTCGGCGCTGGCGAGTGTGAGATCGGCCACCACGTGCAGGCTGTGGCCACCGCCGGCCGCCCAGCCGGGCACCACGCAGACGACCACCTTGGGCATGAACCGGATCAGCCGCTGCACCTCCAGGATGTGCAGCCGTCCCGTCGAGGCGGAGCCGTCGGCGTACTGATAGCCGTCCTTGCCGCGGATGCGCTGGTCGCCGCCGGAACAGAACGCCCATCCGCCGTCCTTGGGCGAGGGGCCGTTGCCGGTCAGCAGCACGCATCCGACGTCGGTGGTCTGCCGGGCGTGGTCGAGCGCGCGGTAGAGCTCGTCGACGGTCTGCGGCCTGAAGGCGTTGCGCACCTCGGGGCGGTCGAACGCGATGCGCACCGTGCCCTGGTCGACGGCCCTGTGGTAGGTGATGTCGGTGAAGTCGAACCCCTCGACTTCCTGCCACGCCTTGGGATCGAACAGCTCGGAGACCATGGGCCGAAGCCTACCGGGTGGCGACTCCGGCCCATGGGCCGGTCAGGGGACCTCCGCGCGCAGCTCGGCGAGCAGCTGGCCCTGGTCGGCGAGCATGTCGGTCAGGATGCGGCGTGCGATGCGCAGCAGGTCGGCGAGCTCGGGGGTGGCCAGCGTGTAGACCACGGTGCTGCCCTCACGGATGGCGGTGACGATGCCCGCTCTGCGCAGGACCGCCAGCTGCTGGGAGAGACTCGACGCCTCGATGTCGATCTGGGCCAGGAGATCCCTGACGGGTAGTGGCCCTTCCTGGAGTAGCTCCAACACTCTGATGCGAGCGGGGTGGCCGAGTGTCCGGAACAAATCCGCCTTGGCCTGGTTGACCTCCACGTGCATAGTGACAGACTAATCCAGCGCAGTTGCATAATTCTTCAAGTCGTAACGTTGTCGGCTAGCATGGGCAGCGGGGACTAGGGAGTTGAGCCATGGGCCGAGGAAGAGCCAAGGCGAAGCAGACGAAGGTCGCTCGCCAGCTGAAGTACACCAGCCATCACATCGACTACGACCGCCTCCGTGAGGAGCTGGGCGCGGACGACAGGCGGGACGACAGGCACCGCGTCAGCTCGTCCGATCAAGAGATCGAGCGCGCGCAATAACGCGGGTCAGTCGTGCGGGAGTGAAGGTGACGTTGGTGAGCCGCCTGGGCTCCGGCGCCGGGTCCGGCGCCGTGAGGTCCAGGCGGTGCAACACTTCCCGGATGATCACGCGCATCTCCAGCAGGGCGAGCTGAGCGCCGACGCAGAAGCGCCTGCCGCCGCCGAAAGGCATCCACGCCCTGTTCTGCTGCCCGTCGAGGAAGCGTTCCGGGCGGAACTCCCCGGGTGACGGGAAGGCGACCGGGTCGTGGTGCACGAGCGGGATGAACGGTCCCGCGTACACCCCGGCGGGGATCTCGTGGCCGCCCAGCCGCAGCGGCGCGTCGAGCAGCCGGGGAGCCTCGTAGACGGCGGGTCTGACGCGCATCACCTCCTTCACCACGGCGTCGAGATACGGCTCGTCGTCGGGCAGCCGCTCCAGCACGTGCGGCAGTCTCAGCAGGCGTTCGAACGCCCAGGCCAGGCTGGTCGCGGTGGTCTCGTGGCCGGCGATCAGCAGGGTGACCAGCTCGTCGCGGATCTCCTCGTCGGTCAGGCCCGAGGCGAGCAGCCTGCTCAGCACGTCCGTGCCGTCCGTCTCGTCCTGCCGCCTGCGGGCGATCTCCTCGTACAGGATCGCGTCGACGCCCGCGCGCAGCTTCAGGAAGCGCGCGTACGGCAGAAACGGCGCCGCCGCGGCGCGCTCGCGCAGGCGGGCCGGCAGCATGGCGACCGACATCGACCCGCCGAACTTGATCAGGCGGGGGAGCAGGGCGCGCAGCCGGCCGAGGCGCTCGGCGTCGCGGATGCCGAACACCAGCCTGATGATCACTTCCAGGGTGATGTCCTGCATGAGGTCGCGCAGCGCGATCGGCACGCCGAGCGGCCAGGTCGCGATCTTCTCGGCGGCGATGTCGGTGATCTCGTCGTGGTAGCCGGCCACCTGCCGGGCGCGCAGCGGCGGGGTGAGCGCCTTGCGGTGGCGTGACCAGGCGTCGCCGTCCAGCGTCAGCACCGAGTGGGCGCCCACCAGGGGCTCCAGGAAGTCGCGCCGGGCGGCGCCGGCCAGCCCGCCGCCCTGATCGGTGCGGAAGACCTCCTCCGCCAGCTCCGCCGTGGTCACGTACACCTCGGGCGGGAACCCGAAGTAGCGCACCGTGAAGATCGGTCCGTACCTGCGGTGCAGCCGGTCGAACGCGCCCGCCGGGTCGAGCATGAACCAGGCGGTCTGGGCGGCGGAGGGCAGCCGGGGGCCGGGTGGGAGCATCGCGAACCTCCTGAATACATACGTATGTCATATACGCTTGTATACATGGATAGCATGGATGCCGTGTCACGGAAAGAGGTTCGCGAGCGGTTGCTCGCCGGCGCGGTGAGCTGCCTGCAGGAGAAGGGCTACGCCCGCACGACCGCGCGCGACCTGGTCGCGGCGTCGGGCACCAACCTCGCCTCGATCGGCTACCACTTCGGCGGCAAGGACGCCCTGCTCAACGAGGCCATCATCGCGTGCTTCGAGGCGTGGACCGTGCGGACCGAGCAGGCCGTCTTCGCCGACACCCTCGGCACGCCCCGCGAGCTGCTGGAGCGGGCCATGGCGGCGCTGGTCGACGTTTTCGGCGAGATGCGGCCGACGCTGATGGGCTGCGTCGAGGGCTACCCCGCCGCCCTGCGCGAGGAGGCGCTGCGCGAGCGCCTCGCCGGAGCGTACGGCCAGGCCCGCGAGGCCGGGGTCGGCATCCTGCGGCGGGCCGCCGCCGAGTCGGGGATCGAGCTGCCCGTCGCCCCCGAGGTGCTGATCTCCGTGGTGATCGCCATCTCCGACGGCTTGATGATCCAGTGGCTGCTCGATCCCGAGAGCACGCCCGACTCCCGCCAGGTCGTCGACGCGCTCGCCGCACTCTCCGCCGTCCTTTGAGCCGTACGGAGGCGGTATGCGCTCGGATCGGATGGCTCGGGTGAAGTGTCGTGATTAATGTCACGTACGGCTGAGTGTCCGAAAACGCGTAAGGCGCGCCCCCGAAAACCGGGAGCGCGCCCTACCGCGCGTCATGGCATCTTGCGTGACGCCTCATCGGCCCTGCTGGAGACCGACGAGGCCGCCGAGTCCGCGGACTCCGAGACCCGGTCGGCCTTCTCGTGAGCCCAGCGGGACGCGTCGGACGCGGAGTCCTTCATGTGCTCGGTCCATTGCTGGGCGTTGCGCCGGTAGAACAGGACGCCCGCCGCGCCGATGGCCAGGCCGGACACCAGGATGAACATCGGCCAGCGCCGCGACTTCGCCGAACGCCCGGGGTGCACCCGGACCGCGGCGTCGTTCAGCATGGAGCTGACCGCCGGCGCGAGCTGGACCTCGACCCGGTGGGCGGCGTTCTCCAGCCTGGGCGCCGCCCATCTCCGGGCGTCGTCGACGCTCTTGTAGGCGACCAGCTTGGCCTGGTCGGCCATCGGCGACACGCGCTGACCGGTCTTCACGGCCTGGGCCTTCACCCGGCCCGTCCACGTGGTGGGCACTGCTATCGCCACGCGGCGTCGTCTTCTCAGTGTCAGGGACACGCCAACCTCCCTATCGTCAAAACCTCCCCTTCGTTGGGGCCCCGCGCCTGACCTGCCCGGTACGAAGCGGCTCAATCATGGCCCGCCGTGGGAGGATGGCGATGGAGGCCACTGTTCATAGTCCTCAAACACCACCATTCCATTCCGTGCATAGAGGAAGGCCGCTGTCTCGTGGCTGAGAAGCTGATCGCAAACCTGCAGACCAACCGCGGTCTGATCAAGGTCGAGCTCTTTCCCAACCAGGCTCCCAAGACGGTCCGCAACTTCGTGGAGCTGGCCGAAGGCTCCCGCGAGTGGACCCACCCCGGCACCGGCGAGAAGAGCGCCGATCGCTACTACGACGGCACGATCTTCCACCGTGTCATCCCCAACTTCATGATCCAGGGCGGCGACCCGCTGGGCGAGGGCTTCGGCGGCCCTGGGTACGAGTTCGACGACGAGATCCACCCCGAGCTCTACTTCAACCGGCCCTACCTGCTGGCCATGGCCAACGCCGGCAAGCGGATGGGGAAGGGCACCAACGGGTCGCAGTTCTTCATCACGACCGTGCCGACCCCGCACCTCAACGGCCGCCACACCATCTTCGGGGAGGTCATCGAGGGGCAGGACGTCGTCGACGCCATCTCCAAGACCAAGACCGGCCGCAACGACAAGCCGGTCGACGAGGTCGTCCTGGAGTCGGTCACGATCGACCGCCTCCCGGCCTGACCCCACCACCGGCGAGGGTGCGCTCCGCGAAGCCGCCCGCGCCGTCCGGCCTTCAGGGTCGCCGCGCCCGGGGAGCCCTGGGCGCGGCCCTGCGGGTCAGGGACTGCCGAACGCCGCCCCAGGGTCCGAAGGCGACCCCTCAGCGCCTGGGCGTAGGGACCAGCGTCCGGAGGCCTTTGTGCCTCGGTGGAGGGACGCGGCAATGGTCCGCAGGCTTTAGGCTGCGGGCATGACCAGCCAGCCGCCCGTCCAGCCGCAACAGCCCGCGGAGGCGGTCCCCACGTGCTATCGGCACCCCGACAGGGAGACGTGGGTCCGCTGCCAGCGGTGTGACCGCCCCATCTGCCCCGACTGCATGCGCGACGCCGCCGTGGGGTTCCAGTGCCCCGAGTGCGTGGCCGAGGGCAACCGGGGGATCCGGCAGGCGAAGTCCACCTTCGGCGGCTCCGTGGTCCGCACCCCTTACGTGACATGGACCATCCTCGCCCTCAACCTGGCCGTCTTCGCCGTCCAGTTCGTCGAGCCGGCCATCCAGAGCTACCTGGGCATGAACTCCGTGATGGTGGCCCTGGGCGACGAGTACTACCGGCTGATCACCGCCGCGTTCGTGCACGGCGGGATGTTCCACATCCTGTTCAACAGCTGGGCCCTCTACGTGATCGGGCCGTATCTGGAGCGGGCGTTCGGGCACGCCAGGTTCATCGCCCTCTACCTCGTGAGCGCGCTCGGCGGGTCGGTGCTCGGGCTGTGGATGGACGACCCGAGAGTCCTCACCGTGGGCGCCTCGGGGGCCATCTTCGGCCTGTTCGGCGCGGTGTTCGTGGTGGGCCGCCGGCTCAACCTCGACGTGCGCGGCATCGCCGTGCTGATCGCGATCAACCTGGGCATCACCTTCATCGTGCCCGGCATCAGCTGGACCGGTCACATCGGCGGCCTGGTCACCGGGGCAGCCCTGGCGGCGGCGCTGGCCTACGCGCCCCGGGACAACCGCACCGTGTGGCAGGTGGCGGCCATCGCGGGGTTCGTGGTGCTGCTCGCCGTGCTCGTGGTCGTCAGGGTGCCCTTGATCACCATGTCAGGTCTGAGCTGACGTCCCCAGCTGTGGAAAAGCTGTGGAAAAGAACTAACGCCAGCGGGTGGAGAGCACCACACCGAAAATGATGAAAACGAACCCGATCAGCAGGTTCCAGTTCTGCAGATCGCCGATGAACGGGGCTCGCGGCGCCACGTAGTAGGTGGCGATCCACAGGATGCCGATGAGCCACGCGGCGACCATCGTCGGCGCCAGCCAGCGAGGGCTGACCTTGACCTGCTGGGACTTCTGCGGCGGGGTGTAGACCGCCTTCTTGCGCGTCCTGGGCTTGGGCACTGGATAACTCCTGCTGGGGGCCTGGGCTTCCGGATCGTCCACAGGCTCTGCGTTAAAGGGTAGTGGTAGCGAGCCCCAGAATAGTCGCCACGCGCACGTGATGGCGATCCCCCACCGCCGGAGTCGTCCCGTTCACCCTGGTCGTGCCGTTCGCCTGGCTGTGCCGTTCGCCTGGCTGTGCCGTTCACCTGGTCGTGCCGCGGCTGCCGGCCGCCGTGGCGGGGGTCGTACTGTGGTGACCCGTGTTCCCCCTTGACCCTTGTTCCCGGTTGACCCTTGTTCCGCTTCTGGGGCCGGCAGTGACGCTCGACGAGGTGACGGTGCGCCGATGACCCGCGTGCTGGTCGTGGACAACCACGACAGTTTCGTGCACACCATCGTCCAGTACCTGAGGGTGCTGGGCGCGACCTGTGACGTCCGCCCCCGCGACGAGGTGCGGGTGAGCGACGCCGACGGCTTCGACGCCGTCCTCATCAGCCCCGGCCCCGGCGCCCCCGAGGAGGCCGGCGTGAGCGTCCCCCTGGTCCACCACGCCGCCCGGCGCGGGCAGCCGCTGCTCGGCGTCTGCCTCGGCCATCAGGCGATCGCGCACGCCTACGGGGCCACCGTCGCCCGCGCCCCCGAACTCGTGCACGGCGGCACCAGCGCTGTCAGCCACGACGGCAGGGGAGTGTTCGCCACGCTGCCCTCGCCCGTCCGGATGACCCGCTACCACTCGCTGGCCGTGCTTCCGGAGACCGTCCCCGCGACGCTTGAGGTGACCGCGCGCACGGCCGACGGCGTCATCATGGGCCTGCGCCACCGGACCGCGCCGATCGAGGGCGTCCAGTTCCACCCCGAGTCCGTCCTCTCCGAGCACGGCCACCGACTGCTCGGCAACTGGCTCCGCGGGACCTGACCGTTCAGGGAGCTGACCGTTCAGGGAGCTGACCGTTCAGGGAGTTGAACGTCAAGGACCTGAATGCCCGGGACCCCGGGCCGTTGGAGCCTGCGGCTCCGAAAGCTCGCGAGATTCGCTGTAACGAATCGGAGCGCCACGGCGACAACCAGATGAGCGTCCCCGCCGTCGCCCCCGAGCGGCGGGGGCGCTCTTCGTCGTCCCGCCCTCACCGGCGCCCGGCCCGGCGCTCCAACGGAAAGGGCCGCCATCCCCGGAAGGGATGACGGCCCCGCGTAGAACCGGATCAGAGTCCGTCGCCGATCGGATTGTCCCCCGGCGGCTCCTCGTCCGTCGGGAAGCCGTCGTCGTCGGTCGGCTCCTCGGTCGGTACGTCTTCCGTCGGGAAGTCCTGCGTCGGCTCCTCGGTGGGCGTCGGCGCGGCCGGGCCCTCCGACACGACGATCGTGACCGCGAGGTTGGGCTGCAGCTTGGCGCCCTCACCCGGGTTCTGCTGGATGACCGTGCCCTGGGCCTGGTCGCTCGGCTGGGTGACGACCTTGACCTTGAAGCCCGCGTCCTCCAGGGTGCTGCGGGCGTCGTCCTCGGTCATGCCCAGCACGCTCGGGACGGCGACGGCCTCCTTCGGGATGAACAGCGTGACCGTGTCGCCCTTGTTGACCGAGGCGCCCGCCTTGGGATCGGTCTGGAAGACCTTGCCCTGCGCCCGGCTGGACGCCCGGGTCTTGACGGAGCCGGTGAGCCCCAGCTCCGACAGCTTGGCGTTGGCCTCTTCCACGGTCAGCCCGATCAGGCCGGCGGGGACCTTCACCTTCTCCTGGCCCTTGGAGACGACCACGTTGACCGTGGCGCCCTTCTCCACCTCGGTGCCCTCGGGCGGGTCGGTCTCGATCACCGTGTCCTTGTCGAACTCGGCGCTGAACTCCTCGGTGACCTCCGCCTGCAGGCCGAGCTGCTTGAGCTGGTTCTCGGCGTACTCGCGCGTCTTCGACTCCAGCCCCGGCACCTTGACCATGGTCGGCGTGGTGGGGCCGCCACCGCCGCCGAACATGACGTAGCCCAGGCCGACGAAGGCGCCGATGACCAGCAGCGGGATGATGACCCACAGGGCGGTCTTGAGCGCGTTGCCGCCTCCGTTGTCGGCCCGGCGGCGCCCGCCGCGGCCGCCGCCCTGCTCGTACTCGTAGGCCGGGATGGCGTTGGTGCGCTGGGTGGCCGGGCCGGTGGCGGACTGCGTGGCCGTCATCATGCGGGTGCCCTGACCGTACTGGCCGGTCATCGCCATCGTCTGGGCGTCGACCGGCATGCCGGACATGGCCCGCTGGATGTCGGCGCGCATCTCGGTCGCGCTCTGGTAGCGGTGCGCCGGGTCCTTGGCCATGGCCTTGAGCACGATCGCGTCGGCCCACTGGGGGATCTCCGGGTCGATCTGCGACGGCGGGATCGGCTCCTCGCGGACGTGCTGGTAGGCGATCGCGACGGGGGAGTCGCCGGTGAACGGCGGCTGGCCGGTGAGCAGCTCGTAGAGCACGCAACCGGTCGAGTAGATGTCGCTGCGGGCGTCGACCCGCTCGCCGCGCGCCTGCTCCGGCGAGAGGTACTGGGCGGTGCCGATGACCTGCGCCGTCTGCGTCATCGTCGCGGCCGAGTCGGCCATCGCGCGGGCGATGCCGAAGTCCATCACCTTGACGTCGCCGGCAGTGGTGATCATCACGTTGGCCGGCTTGATGTCGCGGTGCACGATGCCGCCGCGGTGGCTGTAGTCGAGGGCGCGCAGGATGCCGTCGACCAGCTCGGTCGCGCGTTCCGGGATCAGTCGCCGGTCGGCGCGGAGCAGATCGCGCAGCGTCCGGCCGTCGACGTACTCCATCACGATGTAGGGCACGGGCGTGCCGTCGGTGACGTCCTCGCCGGTGTCGTAGACCGCGACCACGGCCGGGTGGTTCAGCGACGCCGCGGACTGCGCCTCACGGCGGAAACGGGCCTGAAAGGTGTGATCGCGGGCCAGATCCGACCGGAGGGTCTTGATCGCGACCACCCGGTCCAGCCGGATGTCTCTGGCGCGATACACCTCGGCCATGCCGCCACGCCCGACGACACCGTCGAGCTCGTAGCGACCTCCGAGAAGCCGAGGCTGAGTCATTTCCTGCACTGTCCCTTACCGTTCATCTTGGTGCCGGCCTGCTCGGGGGGCGGCCGCCGGTGTCCATCATCGACCCGATGGCGCATCACGTCTCCTCCTTCGGCGGGTTCGAGTCACCCGGGTCCGGCGAGGCGGAAGGTGTCGGGGTCGTCGGCGTCGTGGTGGGGGTGGGGGTCGGCGTCGGGGTCGGGGTACGGGTCCTGGTCGGTTTCGGGCCGGGCGTCGGCCGCCTCGTCGGTCTCGTCGGTGTTGCCGACTTGCTTACCGTAGCCGACGGCGAGAGAACCGGCCTTGCCGACTTGACCGTAATCACCGGAGGCCGATTGGTCTTGACCCGGGCCGGCGGCGGCTTCTGCCGGGGAGTGCCGGAGGCGGGCCGGGGAGGCCGCGTCGTCTCCGGCGCGACGGGCACCGGGGCCTGCGCGCT
>NZ_JAPNNL010000124.1 GCF_027620315.1 Nonomuraea corallina
CGGCGCCGATGGCCGCGAATCCGCCTAAGAGCAATCCCCTCATGACTCCACGGTCGTGGCGCGCGGCCTCGCGGAGTATCGGAGAAGAGCCCCAGCGTCCCCTGAACCGTCCCCTAGTACTTTGGTGGCGCCGACCCCTGAGACCAGCCCACGACCTGCGCGTTCGCGACCCCGGGTAGGGCCTGCCGGATCAGGGGGGCGGGGGCGGGCCTCAGCCCTTCGCCGGGGGCGCGTCGAAGTAGGCGCGCACCACGGTGGTCCCGGCGCGGGTGTGGATCCGGACCAGGTCGCTGAGCAGGTTGACGATGAGCAGCCCGCGTGAGCCCGCGATGTGCGGGGCGACCGGCCTGCGGCCGGCGAGCGGGTCGGTGATGTGGCCGGTGTCGCCGACCTCGCACACCAGCCGGTCGCCTTCGCGCCACACGCGCAGGAGACCGGCGCCGCCGCCGTGGTCGAGGCTGTTGGCGCCCAGCTCGGCGACGACCAGGCGGATGTCGTCGAGCCGGTCGCCGGTGAACCCCATCGCGGCCGCCGCGTCGGCCGCCAGGGCGCGGGCGCCGGCGAGGTCGCCGCGGTCGAAGCGGAGCGCGACGTGCTCGGCCGGTTCGCCGAGCGGCCGGTTGTGGCCCTCGACGACGGCGTGCGGGGCGTAGCGGGGGCTCGGCCGCTCGCCGTCGGCGTCGCGCAGCACGGGGTGGGTCAGCTCCGCCTCGCGGAGCACCTCGGCGTCGAGGCCCTCGGCGTCGTACGGGCACAGGATCGTGAGGGCGCGGCCCGCGAACGCGACGTTGATCAGAGCCTCGTGCTGGGCGCACGCGGGGTACTCCACGTCGCTGCGGCCCGGCCAGATCGGCTCTCCGACGATGCGCACGCGGTCGTCACGGTGGCGGTCGGCGAAGTCGAGCAGGACCGCCGGGATGATGCGGCCGGGGTTGCGGCCCTCCGCGGTCATGTCGAGCATCAGGACACGGTCGGCGGCGGGACCCAGCTCCCGCCGCAGCAGCTCCAGTTTGGCGGCGGGAACGGCGACGGCGACGGGCTCGCCGGCGGCCAGGCCGTCACGGACGAACCCCGCGACGGCGGCCGTGTATTCCCGGTCGCCTCGGTAGAAGAGGGCGGGATGGGTGAACGGCTCAGCGAACATCGTCCTACAAGCTACCCGGCGTCGACGACTTCAAGTCCCGCCGATAGCACCTCTTTCCGGGCGAGGGGATATCGGCCCGCCGATGGGTATCCCTTGGTCGTGAAGAGAGATCAGATCGTTCGGCGACCCCGTAGGCCGCGCCCCACGCACTCCCTGGATCTGCGCACCCCGACCGGCCGGCTCCTCCCCTTCTAGCTTTGCTGTCCCTATGCTCATTCCATGTCGGATTTGCAGATGCGCGCCTCGGACGAGGACCGGGAACGCATCGCCCAGCAGTTGCAGCAGGCGTTCACCGAGGGCCGTCTCGACCAGTTCGAGCTGGAGGAGCGGCTGGAGAAGGCGCTGAGCGCCAAGGTCCACGGGGATCTGACCGGGCTGGTGGCGGACCTGCCCGGTCAGGCCCCGTCCGTGCGGGACGTGGTGACGCTGGAGAGCACCCACGACCACATCAAGCGCGCGGGCGACTGGGCCGTCCCCCGCCGGCTCCGGGTCGTCTCCAAGCACGGCGGGGTCCACCTCGACTTCTCCGAGGCGGTCGTCCCGCACCAGGTGGTGGAGGTCGAGCTGGACCTCAAGTACGGGTCCGCGAAGATCATCCTGCCGCAGGGGGCCTCGGCCGACGTCGACGGCTACCGGAGCGACTGGGGCACCACGACGGTCGCCGACGTGCCGGGCAGACGGCAGCCCGGCGTCCTGCACGTGGTGATCACCGGGCGGAGCAAGTTCGGCGCGCTGACCGTCCGCTATCCCCGCAAGCGCTGGTTCACCCAGTCGTGAAAGGCGGCGAGGTGGTGCTCGCTGGGCACCAGCACGCCGCCCGACCGGTAGGCCCGCGAGGACATCCCGGGCTGGGTCCGCTCGCAGGCGTCGAAGTCCTGCTCGTTGACCCGGTGGAAGAGCTCGACCGAGCGTGACAGGTCGGCGCCGGAGGCCACCACGTCCGGGTGGTAGAGCCAGTCGCACTCCACGACCGTGCGGTCGGCGGCGAGCGGGAACATCCGGTGCACGATGACGTGGTCGGGCACGAGGTTGACGAACACCTGCGGCTTGACGGTGATCGCGTAGTAGCGCCGGTCCTGTTCGGCGGAGACGTCGGGCAGCCTGCCGAACCCGGGGCCGCCGTCGACGGTGAAGCCCTGCACGCGTTCGGCGAACTCGGCGCCGTGGCCGACGTAGTACTGCGCGGCGTACCCCCCGGCGAACTCGGGCAGCACGGCCGTGAGCTCGGGGTGGATGGTCGCGCAGTGGTAGCACTCCATGAAGTTCTCGACGATCAGCTTCCAGTTGGCCCGCACGTCGTAGCGGATGCGGCGGCCCAGGGCCAGTTCGTCGGTCCGGTAGTGGCCGATGGCGGCCGGGTCGCCGAGCCGTTCGGTCGCGGCGTGCACGACCGTGTCCTCGAACGAGGGCGGCCGGTCGGCGAGGCAGACCCACGCGTAGCCGAGCCATTCGCGCAGCGCCACCGCGATCAGCCCGTACGCGACGCGGTCCACGTCGGGCATCTTGACCAGGTTGGGCGCGGCGGCCAGCCGGCCGTCGAGGTCGTAGGCCCAGGCGTGGTAGGGGCATTTGAGCGTGCGCTTGACCTCGCCCGTCTCCTCCATGCGGACGCGGGCGCCGCGGTGCCTGCAGACGTTCAGGAAGGCGCGCAGGGCTCCGTCGCGGCCTCGTACGACGATCACGCTCTCCCTGCCGACCTGGACCGTCCTGAAAGCTCCGGGCCTGGGCAGCTCGTCCGACCGGAGGGCGCAGAACCACAGCGCCTCGAAGATCTTGGCCTGCTCCGCCTCGAACTGCGCGGGATCGGTGTAGGAGCGTCCGGGCAGCGTGGAGATCAAACTCGAGGTGCTGGTCAACCGACACTCCCTGTTGCGTATTACGCACCGAGTTGCTCTATATGCGACATAGTCGGGTCGGCCTCCGGGTGTGTCAAGAGGGATCGGACCGTCTCGGCCGCGCCGGCGCGCCGCCGCTTTCCGTCGGCTTGACGGCGGCGGGGTTTAGCAGCGTGCAAGCGGTGATCAAGATCCCGCCCATAATGTGCCTTTGTCCCTGAAACTACGAAAGGCACAACCATGACACCCCCACGCCGTCGCCTCGCTCTCGCGTTCGCGACGTTCGCGCTTGCCGGCCTGACGATCACCGGGTGCGGCGCCATCGGTCAGGCGGTGGACTGCAACACCGCCGCCGCCGAAGTGACCCCGATCCTGAACGAGTTCTCCACCGCGATGACCTCCGCCGCCGCCGACCCGAAGGCCGCCGAGGCCGCCGGCCAGGAGGCCGCCGCCAAGGTGAAGACCCTGGCCGGCAACTACGACGGCGAGGTGGGCGCCGCGCTCAACGACCTCGCCACCGGCCTGGACGGCATCAAGATCGACGGCTCTGACCCGGCCGGCTCGCTGGAGTCGGTCAACAAGCTGCAGGGCTTCGTCACCAAGATCCAGCAGGCCTGCGCCTGACACCCCGCCTCCCGGGGGCAGCGCCCGACTGCCCCCGGTCGCCCGTCAGGTGGCGGTGGCCGCGTTCGGCGGGCGGGAGGCGATCCGGGCGGCGATCGACCGCTCCCAGGACTTGAGGAAGTCCCCGTAGCCGTCGGCGAACCCACGCAGCTCGCGCGCCCCCTGCGGCGACAGGGCCGTCAGCTCGTACGCGACCTCCACCGTCGTCCCGCCCCGGCCGTCGTCCACGGCGGTGACCGTCACCGTGCCGGCCCGCGAGCCGGGGGTCACCCGGGCATAGCTGATCCGGCTCTCCTGCCGGTCGACCACCACCCAGATCGTGCGTTCGCCATGGGAGTCGGTCTCGAACACCGTGCCGGGGCGGGAGTCGTCGGCGGCGGGCACGGGGAAGCGCGGACGCCAGCCCTTGATCCACTCCTCCTCGCCGCGCGGGGTGAACAGGCGCAGCGCCTCCGGCGGGGGCAGCGCGACCGGCACCTGCCCGGTCAGCGCGTAGTGCGCCGGGCTCACCGGTCGACCAGCCGGTGAGCGTCCTCGGCGGTGAGCGTCAGACCGTAGACGGACTTGAGCTGGGCGATCTTGTCGAGGGTCTCCTCGGAGAACGGCGCCCGCCCCTCCAGGGCGTGGAGCGTGATGCCCTCGACGAGGTCACCGAGCGACATGTCGAGATACTCGGCCAGCCCTTTGAGGACCTTGAGCAGGTTCTTCTCCACCCGGAGACCGGTCTGGGTTCGCTCACTTGGTACCACGGTAACAAGATAACACGGTCACGCCCGGCCGGCCGCTTCCGCGTAGGCCCGGTCGAAGCCCGCGAGCACGGCGGGCCACGAACCGGCCGCGGGCGGGTTGTCCCGGTTGTGGCGGCTGATCCGCTCCCGCAGCTCCCGATCCGCACAGAGCCGCGCCACGGCCTCGGCGAGGGCGTCGGAGTCCCGCCCGAGCAGCCCTTCCGTGCCGTGCTCGACGAAGTCGGCCACCCCGCTCTGCGTCCGCGCCACCACCGGCAGCCCGGCGGTCCTGGCCTCCAGCGCGGCGATGCCGAACGACTCGCGGGGCGCCGGCGCCACGAAGACGTCGGCCGACTCCAGCACCTTCGCGATCCGCTCCCTGCTGTAGCGGCCGGGCAGCGACACCCACCCGCCCATGCCGCGCCTGTCCAGATAGCGCTCCATCGCGGACCTGGCCGGGCCGTCGCCGACCACCGTGGCCCGCAGCGGGATCCCCGCGGGCACCCGCGCCCGCGCCTTCTCCAGGATCCGCAGCAGGCCCACCGGATGCTTGCGCGGCGCCAACCGGCCGACGGCCACCACGTGCACCTCGTCCCGGGTCTCCCGGCCGCCCTCGGGCAGCAGCCGCCAGCCGGACAGGTCGAGGCCGTTGGACACCACCCGCACCGGCACCCCGGCCCCGGCGACCCCGCGGATCGGCGCCGCCGCCGCGCTGCTCACCGTGGTGGCCACCAAACCCCAGCGCTGCCACCCGTACAGGAGCTTGAGCAGCCGGTAGAGCGCCCGCGTGACCGGGTCCCACATGCTGTGGACCGTCACCACGCACGGCAGCCCGAGACGCACCGCGGCGCGCACCCCCATCCACGCGAACGGCGAGACCGCGCCCATGTGCACGTGCACCACGTCGGGCCGGGACAGCGCCAGCCGCCTGGTGAGCCCGCGCACCCCGCGCGGGTGGACCGGCAGGTCGAACGGCATCCTGGCGACGATGCGGTGCACCCCCTCCAGCGGCTCGCCCCGGGTGGCGGTGGCCACCTCGACGGCGTGGCCGGCCTCGCGCTGCGTCCGCACAAGATCGGCGACCTGCACCTCGATCCCTCCGAGCCGCGGCAGGTAACAGTCGCTCACGTGAAAGATCCGCACCTCGCCCAGACTAATCTGGGGCTGTGCCTCCACGTACCGCAGTCTTCTTCCACGCGCATCCCGACGACGAAGCCCTGCTGACGGCGGGCACGATGGCGATGCTGGCGGCCGAGGGCCACCGCGTGGTGCTCGTGGTGGCCACGGCCGGCGAGCGCGGCCTGGCCGACCTCGGACCGGGCGAGGCCCTCGGCGAGACCCGGATGAAAGAGCTCTACCAGTCGGCCGCGGTGCTCGGCTGCGCCCGGGTGGAGTGCCTGGGCTACGGCGACTCGGGGCTGAGCCCGAAGGGCGGCGTCGCCGACGAACGCCCCGACAACGCGTTCATCGACGCCGACACCGAGAAGGCCGCCACCGCGCTCGCGGAGATCCTGCGCGAGGAGGAGGCCGGCCTGCTCACCATCTACGACCCGGCCGGCGGCTACGGCCACCCCGACCACGTGCAGGTCCACCGGGTGGGCAAGCGGGCGGCGGAGATCGCCGGCACGCCGATCGTGCTGGAGGCGACGGTCAACCGCGACCCGCTGCTGCGGTTGCTGCGCATGGCGGGCAAGGTCTACCGGTTCCCGCCGGAGTTCGACGTGCGCACCTTCGAGAGCGCCTACGCGGCGGGCGAGACCATCACCCACCGGGTCAACGTGCGCCGCTACGCCCGGCAGAAACGGGCCGCGATGGCCGCGCACGCCTCCCAGGCGACCGGCGGCGACAGCGACCGCACGCTGGCCGTGATGCTCAAGGTGCCGGGCCCGCTCTACCGTCTGGTGTTCGGCACCGAGTGGTACGTCCGGCGCGACCTGCCGGCCGGCACCCGCGTGCGTCACCCTTTCGACCCGGGGCCGAAATAGTACGCCGGAGGGATCCGGGCGCTCCGCGCAGCCGACAGACTGGGACCCGATGAAGAACAAGTGGCTCCAGATCTCACTGTCCGCCCTGTCACTGGGCCTGGCGGTGGTCCTCGTCGTGTACCTGCCCCAGATCGTCCGGGCGCTGACCGGCAAGGACGTCTCCTGGCGGGAGATCTGGGCCGTGTTCGGCACGCTCGGCGCCGGCACGATCGCGCTGATGACCGCGCTGTGGCTGCTCAGCCTGCTGGCCTACACGTTCGTGCTGACCGGCTCCCTGCCGGGGCTGGGGCGCCTTCAGGCGCTCACGCTCAACGCGGCGGGCAGCGCGGTGAGCAACCTGCTGCCGTTCGGCGGCGCCGCCGGGGTGGCGCTGACGTTCGCGATGGCCAGGGGCTGGGGCTTCGGCAACCGCGCGATCGTGGTCATGACGCTGGTCAGCGGCGTGTGGAACACCTTGTTCAGGTTCGTCCTGCCCGCCGTGGGCATCATCGCGCTGCTCATCGCGGGCCGGGTGCCCGACGCGCGGGTGGCCAACGCCGGCTGGGCGGGCGCGGTCTCGATCCTGGTCCTGGTCGCGGTGGTGGCCGTGGCGCTCTACTGGGACCGCGCCGCCGCCGTGCTGGGCCGCGGGCTCGACTTCCTGGTACGGGTCGTCCGGCTGCGGGTGCGGCCGTCGGAGGCGTTCCACCGGCTGCGGGCCGACACCGCGGGGATCATCAGGACCCGGTGGCTGCCGCTGTCGGGAGGCATGGTCGCGTTCCTCGGCCTGCAGTGGGCGATCATGGTGGCCTGCCTGGTCGCCACGGGCGCCTACCCGGGCCTGGCCGAGTCGATCGCGGTGTTCGCGCTGTCGCGGGTGCTGACGACCGCCCTGGTCACGCCCAGTGGGGCCGGCATCATGGAGGCGGGGGTGGTGGTCCTGCTCACCACCGCGTTCGGGGTGCCGCTCGCCCCGGCCACGGCCGCCGCGCTGCTCTTCGGCTTCTGGACTTACACTGTCGAGATCCCGTTCGGTGGCCTCGCGCTCGGCGCGTGGGCGCTCCTGCGCAGGCGCGACCGCCGTGATGCCGCCGCGGAGCCCCCGTCCACGATCTCGAAGGCCCCCAGGTGACGATCAGAAACATAACGCTCGATTATCAACCACGGGCCTTGTGCGTGATTCGGAAGCCCGCATAGCGTGGCGGCTGACATGGTGGCGTTCCGAGTTCTGGGGCCAGTCGAGGCGTACGAACACGACGACGAGCTCGACCTCGGCGGGTTGCGGCAGCGGGCCGTCCTCGCCCGGCTCCTCGTGGCCAGAGGCCAGGTCGTGCCCGTCGACACCCTGCTCTACGACCTGTGGGCCGACGACACGGCCAAGGGCGCCCAGTCGGGTCTGCAGGTCTACATCTCGCGGCTGCGCCGCGTGCTGGAGCCGGGCCGTCCGCGCGGCGGGCCCAACCGGCTGCTGGTGACGGTCGCCTCCGGCTACGCGCTGCGGGTGGCGCCCGACCAGGTCGACGCGCTCCGGTTCGAGCAACTGGTCCGCGCGGCCGGCGAGCACCTGGAGGAGGGTGACCCGCAGTCGGCGCGCGGCCGCCTGGAGAAGGCGCTCGGCCTGTGGCGCGGCACCCCCTACTCCGACTTCGCCGACCAGCAGTGGGCCGAGGCCGAGGTCAACCGGCTCGCCGAGCTGCGCCTGGTGGCGCGCGAGCGGCACGCCGACACCGGCCTGCGCCTCGGCCAGCCGGCCGAGACCGTGCCCGACCTGGAGGCGCTGACCACCGAGCACCCGCTGCGCGAGGAGGGCTGGCGGCTGCTGGCGCTCGGCCTCTACCGCTGCGGCCGGCAGGGCGACTCGCTGGCCGCGCTGCGCAGGGCGCGCGGCATCCTCGCCGACGAGCTGGGCATCGACCCCGGCCCGGCGCTGCGCAAGCTGGAGTCCGACATCCTGGCCCAGTCGCCCGAGCTCGACCTGGCCCCGCCGCCGCGCCCGTCCAGGCCGGTCCCGGTGGCCGACACCTGGCCGCCCCGCCCGGCCACGCCCGTCGAGCCGCCGCCGCTGGAGCCGGAGCCGTTCGTCGGCCGCGACGCCGAGCTGTCCAGGCTGACCACGGCCGCCGCCCGCACCGGCCGCTTCCAGGTGGCGGTCGTCACCGGCGTCGCCGGCGCGGGCAAGACCACGCTGCTCCGCCAGCTCCAGAGCAGGCTGTCCGCCGACGGCTGGACGGCCGCCTCCGGCGCCTGCCCCGACTCCAGCGCCACCCCGCCGGGCTGGGCGTGGGTGGAGATCCTGCGCACGCTCGTCGGCGTGACCGGCGCCGGCGAGTACGCCGCGTTACTCGCCCCGCTGCTGGACGACGCCGCCCCCGACCCCGACGACGACGAGGTGTCCGGCGGCTTCCGGCTGCACCGCGCCGTCGGCGGCTACCTCGCGGGCGTGGCGAGGCGCTCGCCCGTCCTGCTCACGCTCGAAGACCTCCACTGGGCCGACGACCAGACGCTCGCGCTGCTGCGCGCGCTGCCCAGCCTGCTGGCCACCAGCCGCGTGCTGCTCGTGGTCACCTGCCGCGAGAGCGAGCTCGACGACAGCCAGGCCGACGTGCTCGCCGCGCTGGCCCGCCTCGGGCCGGCGCGGGTGTCGCTGTCCGGGCTCGACCCGAAGGCCGTGGCGCAGCTCGTCCGCGCCACCTGCGTGCGCGAGATCGAGGACGACGCGGTCGAGTCGATCGTGGAGCGCACCGCGGGCAACCCGTTCTTCGTGCGCGAGACCGTACGCCTGCTCGACGCCGAGGGCGCGGCCGATCGGGCGAGCGCGGCCGAGGTGCTGTCGCAGGTGCCGTCCGGGGTGCGCGACGTGCTGCGGCGGCGCATCTCCCGGCTGCCCGCGGGGGCGCAGCAGATCCTGCTGCAGGCCGCGGTGATCGGCCGGGACGTGGACGTGGACGTGCTGGTCGACGTGGCCGGCGACGAGGACGCGGTGGTGGAGGCCGTGGAGGCGGCGCTGCTGGCCGGCCTGGTGACCGAGCCGGGGCCCGGCCTGCTGCGGTTCGACCACGACCTGGTGCGCGACACGATCTACTCCGACGCCTCGCGGCTGCGCCGCACCCGGTTGCACGCCGCCGTGGCCGCGGTGATCGAGCGGCGCGCCCCGTCCGACGTGGCGGCGCTGGCCCACCACTACTTCCTGGCCGACGCCGCCGAGAAGGCGGTCCACTACGCCGGGCTGGCGGCCGAGCAGGCCGAGCGGCGCTTCGCCCACCGCGAGGCGGCCACGCTGTGGGAGCAGGCCATCGCCGCGTTCGACCGCACCGGCGGCGACACCAAGCAGCGCCTGCAGCTCATGCTGCGCCGCATCAAGGCGCTGGCGCTCTGCGGCGACATGTCGGCGGCCCGGCTGCTGCGACGCGAGGCGATGGACTCCGCGCTCCCGCTCGGCGACCTGGAGCTGACGGCCCGGGTGGCCGCGTCGCTGGCGGTGCCGCACAAGGGCATGGCCCGCGACTTCACCCGCACCGCGTGGGAGATCGTCGACATCACCGAGCGGGCGCTGTCGGAGCTGCCGGAGGGCGAGCAGTCGCTGCGCGCCAGCCTGCTCACCACGCTGGCGCTGGAGCTGGAGGGCTCCTCCTCGCCGGAGCGGGGCCGCCAGGCGTCGCTGGAGGCGCTGGAGGTGGCCCGGCAGAGCGGCGACCCGGCGCTGATCGCGGTCGCGCTGAGCGCCCGGCTGCGCCAGTCCTACGACATCCCCGCGGTCGACACCCGCGAGAGCATCGGCCGCGAGCTGCTGGAGGTGGCGCGGCGCTCCGGTCAGATCGCCACCCAGGCGCTGGCCCATCTGGTGCTGCTGGAGTGCTCGGCGGCGCGCGGCGAGTTCGCGGTGGCCGACGAGCACGCCGCGGCGGCCGACCAGCTGGCCCGCCAGTACGACCTGCCGGCGCCGGCCGCGGTGCACGCCTGGTACGTCGGGCTGCGGCGCATGATCGCCGGCGACTACCCCGCGGCCGAGCGGGCCTACCGCGACGCGGCCCGGCTGACCGCCAGGGCGGGCATGCTGGAGGGCCGCCAGGACCTGCCGCTGATCACCACGTTCTGCCTCCACCTGGTCGACGGCCGGGCCTCGGAGATGGTCGAGCTGTTGGGCGAGGCCCACCAGCGCGGCGCCAAGTGGACCCTCGACGCCTACGCGCTGGCGCTGGCCTCGGCGGGCCACCAGGCCGACGCCAAGGCCGTCGCCGCGGTGCGCCCGCCGGTCCGTCCCGACTTCCTGTACGAGCTGGCCATGACGTGGCGGGCGCTGGCCGGGATGCTGCTCGACGACCGGGAGCGGATGGTCGACTGCTACGACAAGCTCAAGCCGTTCGCCGACCGGGTCGCGGGCGCCGGCACCGGCGTGGTGGCGCTGTGGCCGGTGGCGCTGACGCTCGGCGACCTGGCGATCCGGGTCGGCCAGCCCGAGGCGGCCCGCGACCACTACCTCAAGGCGCTGGAGGTGGCCCGGCGGGTCGGGGTGCCGCGGTGGGTGGAGGCGGCGGAGCGCTCGGTCAGCAACTCACCCGGAAACGGTCGCTCTTGATCGTCTTGGCGCCCTCGGCGGCCAGCTCGACGCGGTACCAGCCGGGGTTGCCGGAGATCGTGGCCTCCCACTCTGCCGTCTCGCGCGCCCCGGCGAAGCCGGAGTGGTCGACGAGGTAGGTGCGCCAGGTCCTGGCCGACGGGCTCCAGCGGGCCAGCTTCCAGCTGTAGGAGACGGTCCGGCCGGCGTCCGGGTTGACCAGGATGGTGCGGGCCACGAACGTCTTCACGCAGCCCGGCTCGGTGGGCAGCGCGCCGACGGTGACCGTGCCGGCGGCGAGCGCCTGCGCGGCCGGCTCGGCGGTGACCGGCGTCTCCCGCGCCGACAGGGTCGCGCCGGTTGCCGGGGCGGGGGCGGAGTTCGCGGTGCCGTAGGCCGACAGCCCGGCGTAGGCTGCGGTGAAGGCCAGGGCAGCCACCGTGAACTTGACCGCGCTCACCGCACCGCCCGCCAGGACCGCTCCGCTTCTCGTCGCCATCGTCATCCACCTCTTTCGCTCACTTCAGGTGTACTGGGAGGTGGTTGACCGCGGCTTGCAGGCCGGTATGGCAGCCGCTTGCAAGCTGAAGTAAGGTAAGCCTGACCTAACGATTGGGGGTGGAGTCCGCCATGAAGCACCTCCCGCTCGTCCTGCCTGCGCCGGCCGAACCGTTCTGGCTCGGTCTGCCGTACTGGCTGGTGGGCGTCATCCTCATGATCGCCCTGTTCGCGGTGTTCCAGGTCTACTACTGGGGCGGCCGCCGGCTGGGCGAGAAGCTGTACGAGTCGCGCGTCGGCGAGCGGATGGGCCGGGAGCGGATCGCCAGAGTCGAGCGGATCGTGGAGAAGTGGGGGGCTCTGGCCGTCTACGGCTGCTTCTGGGTGCCCATGCTGCGCCACACGCTGCCCTGGGTGGCCGGGGCGCTGCGGGTGTCCTATCCCTGGTACGTGGTGGCGAGCGCGCTCGGCTGCCTGACCTGGGCGCCGTTGTGGTGGTTCGGGGGCATGGTCGCGCTCGGGGCGTGGCTGCGGCTCGCCGCCCAGTCACCGGTCCTGGCGGCGCTGGTCGCGGTGGCCGTGGTCGCCGCGGTGGCGGCCTACATCGCCTGGCGGCGCAGGAAGCGGGCGAAGCGGGAGACGCTGGCCGCCTGACCTCCTTGTCGGCATGTTTCACCGGATCGGCGGCCTTGTGATGTCACCATGGTGCGCATGCGCATCGCCGTTCTCGCAGGGTCCGCCCTGGTCGCCCTGGCCGTAGGGGTCTCCGCCACGCCGCCGGCCGTCGCCGCCGAGGCCCCGGCCGTGGGCGCGAAGCAGGCCTTCGTGATCGACTCCACCGGCACGGTCCACTTCGGCAAGCGCGAGACCGCCCGGGTGCCGGTGGCCAGCCTGGTCAAGGTGATGACCGCGTACGTGGTGCTGCGCGAGGCGAGGCTGACGGAGGTCGTCACGGTCACCGCGCAGGACGTCCGCTACGCCGCCAGGGGCGGCGCGGCGACGGCGGGCCTGCGCGCCGGCGAGCGGCTCACGGTCAGGGACCTGCTGTACGCGCTGATGCTGCCCTCCGGCGCCGACGCGGCGAACGCGCTGGCCCGCGCCTACGGGCCGGGCAAGCCCGCCTTCATCGCCAAGATGAACGGCACCGCCAGGCGGATGGGCCTGCGCGACACCTTCTACACCAACGCCGACGGGATGCCCACCCCGCGCGACGGCGGCTACTCCACGGCCGCCGACCAGGCGCTGCTGGCGCGGTACGCGCTGGAGATCCCGGCCTTTCGGACGGTCGTGGGCCGCGAGACGCACCGGGTGGCCAAGACGGCGCTGCACCCGGCGCACACCTGGCGCAACACCAACAAGCTCCTCGGCCGGGCCCCCGGCGTCGTCGGGGTCAAGACGGGCTACACCCGCAAGGCGGGGTACTGCCTGCTGTTCGCCGCTCAGCGTGACGGGCGTGAGGTGATCGGGGTGCTGCTCGGCGATCGCGACGAGCGCCGGTTCGCGACCGCCGAACGGCTGCTGGAGCACGCCACCGGGCGGGTGGTCCTCGGCTGAGGTTCAGCCGGGGCTCAGCACTCCACGACCGGGTCGAGGCGGTCGGCGGTCCAGCGCAGCGTGTGCGCCAGGCGGACCCTGACCCGGGCCCGCTCCCGATGCGGCAGCACCGGCGCGTCCGGCAGCGCGGCGTGCGCCGACTCCTGGTGTCCCATCGCGGTCCGGTAGGCGAGGACCTGCATGGCATCCATGAAACCCTCCTTCTTAATCCATTAAGACCTTAATCGATTAAGAGGTCACGTGCAAGAGATCCGCTACGGTGGGAAGATGGCCAGGGTCACACTGCAGACGATCGCCGATCGGCTGGGCGTGTCCAGGGCGACGGTGTCCTACGCCTTCTCCCGGCCCGACCAGCTCAGCGACGACCTGCGGCGGCGCATCCTCCAGGTCGCCGACGAGCTGGGCTACGCCGGCCCCAACGCGGCCGCGCGCTCGCTGCGCCTGGGCCGGGCCGGCGCCGTGGGGCTGCTGTTCAGCGAGACCCTCGCCTACGCCTTCGCCGACCCGTACGCGCTCGGGTTCTTCCAGGGGCTGGCCACCGCCGCCGAGGAGGCCGGGGTCGGGCTGCTCATCCTGCCGTTGCCGCGCGGCGGCACGCGCACGCCGCCGGTGCTCGACGCGGTGGTCGACGCCTTCTGCGTGGTCTCGCTGCCCGACGGCCACCCGGCGCTGGCCGAGGTGCTGTCGCGCAGGCTGCCCGTGGTGGTGGTCGACGAGCCGTACGTGCCGGGCCACCCGTTCCTGGGCATCGACGAGCCGGCCGCCGGGGCGCGGGCCGCGCGCCACCTCATCGAACTGGGCCACCGGCGCATCGGCGTGGCCATGGTGGGCCTGCACGGCGACGGCCGGACGGGCTGGGCCGACCCGGCCCGTCAGCGCGGGGCGGTGTTCGAGGCGATGCGGGGGCGGCGCTCCGGCTACGAGGCGGCCTGTGTCTCGGCGGGCGTCGACTGGGCGTCCGTGCCGTTCTACGAGCTGGCCAGGAACTCGCGTGCGGCCGGCAGGGAGGCCGGCCACGCGCTGCTCGGGCGCACGCCGCGGCCGACCGCCATCCTGGCCAACACCGACGTGCTGGCGCTCGGCATCCTCGACGCCGCCGCCGACCTCGGGCTGGACGTGCCCGGCGACCTGTCGGTGGTGGGGTTCTCCGACAGCGCCGCCGAGGAGGCGGGGCTGACCACGATCCGGCAGGCCAAGCAGGAGATCGGGGCGGCGGCGGGACGGCTGCTGCTGGAGCCCCCGGACGAGCCCGAGCGGCTGCTCTTCCCCCACGAGCTGATCGTCCGCGCCTCGACCGCACCGCCGCGCCCGTAGCCGGCCAGTCAAGTGGCGCAAAGGGCAGGTTTTCACATCATTGCCCGTCATTGACCCTTGTTGCGCGGTACGCGTAGTTTCGAAGATCGCAGTGCCGATTTTCCGAGGGGGACGTGATGGGGACGACGGGCGTGGCGATCGTCGGGTGCGGCAACATCGCCCAGCGGTACGCGACCCACCTGGCCGCCTACCCGGAGATCGACCTGCTCGGCGCGCAGGACGCCGACCCCGAGCGGGCCCGGACGCTGGCCGCCGCGCACGGCGCGCGGGCGTACGAGACCCTGGACGAGCTGCTGGCCGACCCGGGCGTCGAGATCGTGGTCAACCTGACCGCGCACAAGGCGCACTACGAGGTCATCCGCCGCTGCCTGGAGTCCGGCCGGCACGTGCACAGCGAGAAACCGCTCGCGCTGCGGTACGAGGAGGCGGCCGAGTTGGTGGCGCTGGCCGGCGAGCGCGGGCTGCGGCTCGGCGCCGCCCCCGCCACCTTCCTCGGCGAGTCCCAGCAGACCGCGCTCAAACTGCTGCGCGAGGAGGCGATCGGCCGCGTGCGGCTGGTGTACGCGGAGGTGAACTGGGGCCGGATCGAGGTCTGGCACCCCGAGCCGGTCGGCTTCTACGAGGTGGGCGCGCTGTTCGACGTGGGCGTCTACCCGCTCACGATCGCCACGGCCGCGCTCGGCCCGGCCCGCCGGGTGACCGCGTTCGCCTCCACCCTGCACCCCCAGCGGACCCGCCTCGACGGGACGCCCTTCACCCTGACCACGCCCGACTACGTGGTGGCGAACCTCGAGTTCGACGGCGGCGTCCAGCTCCGGCTCACCTGCGACTTCTACGTCGACGGGCACAACACCAGCCAGCACGGCATGGAGTTCCACGGTGACGACGGGTCGCTGCTGCTGCGCGGCTGGCACGACTTCGACGCGCCGCTGGAGATCAGCGCCTTCCGGGAGCGGCCCCGGCCGGTGACGCCGCTGCGCGAGCCGTACCAGGGGGTCGAGTGGGGCCGGGCGGTGCGCGACCTCGCCGCCGCGATCCGTGAGCGGCGGCCGCACCGCGCCACCGGCCAGCAGGCCGCGCACGTGGTGGAGATCCTCTGCGCCGCGCGCACCTCGTACGAGAAGGGCGGGACGGTCGAGCTGACCAGCTCCTTCGAGCCGCCGGCGCCGATGAGCTGGGCCGAATGAGGGTACGGCACCCACGGTAAGGGTCACGAGGGGGCGTGAGATGGCGATCAAAGTCACGGTGTGGGGCGAGAACCGCCACGAGCGGCACGAGGAGGACGTGCGCCGGCGCTATCCCGAGGGGATGCACGGCGCGATCGCGGCAGGGCTGGCCGAGCACCTCGGCGCGCGGGTCCGCGTCCGCACCGCCGTCCTGGACGACCCCGAGCACGGGCTGTCGGACAAGGAGCTGGCCGAGACCGACGTGCTCACCTGGTGGGGTCACTCAGCCCACGAGGAGGTCGCCGACGAGGTGGTCGAGCGGGTGCGGCGGCGGGTGCTCGGCGGCATGGGGCTGCTGGTGCTGCACTCCGGCCACTACTCCAAGGTGTTCCGCTCCCTGATGGGCACCACGTGCACCCTGAACTGGCGCGACGCGGGCGAGCGCGAGCTGGTGTGGACCGTGGCGCCGGGCCATCCGATCGCCGAGGGGGTGCCGCGCCCGATCGTCGTCCCGGAGCACGAGACCTACGGCGAGCCGTTCGGCGTTCCCGAGCCGGACGAACTGGTGTTCATCAGCTCGTTCGAAGGCGGCGAGGCGTTCCGCAGCGGCTGCTGCTACCGGCGAGGGCTGGGCCGGATCTTCTACTTCAGCCCCGGCGACCAGAAGTATCCCGTCTACCACCATCCTGACGTGCGGCGGGTGCTGGCCAACGCCGTGCTGTGGGCGGCCCCGCCGGCGGGTGTCGGCGAGCCGCTGGACAACGCCCACACCCCGGTGCGGTGGTAGGCGGAATCTTGGGGGTCGATTCCGCCGGGGACATTCCGCGATGGAACGGAGACAGACAGGAATCACATCATTTGTCACAAAAACTCTGAAATTTCATCCTTTTTCCTTTTCGGTTGCCCGGAGGAAGCGCTATCCCTAGTATTGCGGCTTGTGAAAATTCACATGATCACAGCATTGGCCGCTCTGACCCTTCCTTTCTCCGCCACCGCGGCCGGCGCCGCCGTGGACCCGATCGAGAGTCCCGAGCTCACCGCGAACGACCTCTACAAAACGGGTCCGCTCCCCCGGACCAAGTGCGCGGAGAAGCGCGTCAGGTCCGGTGACAAGAAGCAGGCCAGGGCCTACATCAACGGCATCATCGCCTGTCTCGACAGGACGTGGGGCGCGCACCTGAGCAGGGCCGGCCTGGCCTTCGACAAGGTACGGGTCAAGCACGTCAACCGGGTTCCGAAGAAGTACTGCGACTTCGACTACTCCAAAAACCCCTCGCAGATGCTGTATTGCGACAGCACCCAGACGATTATGGTCCAGCTCGGCAAGGACTGGCTGGAGGGCCCGGACGACCTGTGGCTCTTCCACCACACCGCGGCCATGTACGGCTACCACGTGCAGAATGTCGTGGGCATCGCGGACGCCCACGAAGACGAGCCCTACGACCGCAGATCCGAGCTGCTGGAGCAGGCGCGCCGCTCCAGCCTGCAGGCCGACTGCCTCAGCGGCGCCTTCCTCAAGAGCGTCTGGCCGCTGAAGGGCCGCTCGTCGCGTGACTTCCGCGAGCTGCTGAGCCTGATCGAGGGCGACGCGCGCGGCGAGGAGCGCTGGTACGGCAAGACGGCCAACATGCGCGCCTGGATCAAGCGCGGCTTCGCCTCCGGCGACCCCAGGTCGTGCAACACCTGGGCGGCGTCATCCTCCCGGGTGGCCTGAGACGGGCGGCTTCAGGCGGGCGGCTTCAGGCGGGCGGCCCGAGAGGGGCGGCCCGAGAAGGGGACTCACCGCCTGCGCATCAGGTTGTGGCAGGCGATGGCGGCGGCGGCCACCACGTTGAGCGAGTCCACCCCGGCGTCCATCGCCTCCGGGCTCATCGGGATGCAGACCGGCTCGTCGGCCTCGTGCAGCCACCTGGACGACAGGCCGTCGCCCTCGGCGCCGAGCAGCAACGCCACCCGGTCACCCAGCTCGGCCTCGTCGAGCGGGGTGGCCGCCTGGTCGGGGGTGAGCGCGAGGGTGCGGAAGCCGGCCGCGCGCAGCTCGTCCAGGCCGGTGTACCAGTTGTCCATGCGGGCGTACGGGATCGAGAAGACCGCCCCCATGGACACCTTCACCGCGCGCCGGTAGAGGGGGTCGGCGCAGCGGGGCGAGAGCACGACCCCCTCCACGCCCAGCGCCGCCGCGCAGCGGAAGATCGCGCCGACGTTGGCGTGGTCGACGATGTCCTCCAGGACGACGAGCCGGGTGGCGGACCCCAGGAGCGAGGCGGCGGACGGCAGCGGGAGGCGGGCCATGGAGGCGAGGGCGCCGCGGTGGATCCGGAAGCCGGCGACGGCCGACATGACCTCGTCGCTGACCACGTACACGGTGGCGTCACCGAGGACGTCGGCGAGCTGCGGGAGCCAGCGGCGGGTGGTCAGGACGGACCGGATCGGGTAGCCCGCGCCGACTGCGCGCCTGATCACCTTCTCGCCCTCGGCCAGGAACAGGCCGCGCTCGGCCTCCAGGCTCTTGCGCAGTTCGACGTCGCGCAGCCGGGTGTAGTCGGTCAGGCGGGGGTCGGCGGCGTCCGTGACGTTCTCAAGCACGTTCCGATACTGCCATGAGCCGCCTGACCTGCCAGACCACCGCGTAGCACGCCAGGACCAGGCAGAGCCCGACGACGGTGCCCGCGCCGACCTTGGTGATGACGCCCGGCAGCCCGAAGGCGGGGTTGGGCTCGTGCAGCCGGGGCCAGGCCAGCGCGCCGGCCACGATCCCCACCACGCTCCAGGTCAGGACCGTCCAGCGGGCCCGGGCCGGGAGGCGCAGGTCGGCGGGCGGCGGCACGGGCGCCATCCTGGACAGGCCCCGCCAGGTCCACCACACGACGATCGCCAGCCCCACCGCGGACGAGACGTACTGCAGCACCCGGAACAGCGGCAGCACGCCGAGCACGGTGACCGACAGCCACGCGCCCCACTCCCCCGGGCCGGTGGAGTGAGTGAAGGAGTCCCACGCGACGTGGGTGGCCGAGCCGATCAGGCCGCCGGCCACGATGGCGGGCACGCCGCGGACGAGCTCCGGCCAGCTGGGCCGCAGCGTGGCGGCGCGACCGGCCAGCCCGGGCGGCAGCAGGGCGAGGAGCGGATCGCGGAGCAGCCCGTGGAAGAGCACCAGCAGGATCAGCACCGCCGCCAGGTCCACGGTCACCACGCCCCGCCAGGAGTGCCAGTCGCTGTAGTCGGGCAGCATCGGCAGGAAGATCGGCAGGTCGGGCACCATCGCCCCGAGCGCCAGCGCCCACGGGTCGGCGAAGCGGCGCAGGCGGGACGAGGAGATGAACGGCAGCACCGCCGCCATGTGGCTGGGTGTGAACGGCACCGGCCCCCCTCAGCGTGACTGCTTGATCATGACATACCCACGCGTTTGGCTTTTCCAGCCCCGAGCGTCTATGGTCACGCTCTGTAGTGAATGAGATACGCAACGTCGCCGTTGGGTCGGTGGCCTGGAGAGCGCGGAGGGTCGGCGATGCCTGATCAGCGGGTTCATGAGCATCCGGCCGCGTCGGCCGAGTGGCTGCGGGCGGCGCGTCACGCTCGGTGGCTGTCGGTGGTCACGCTCGTCTGGCTCGGCGTGGAGAGCACGCTGGGTCTGGCGGCCGGGTTCGGCGCGCACTCGGTGGCGCTGATCGGGTGGGGGCTGGCGGCGCTGGTGGAGGCGCTGGCGAGCCTGATCGTGGTGTGGCGCTTCACCGGGGCGCGCACGCTGTCGAGGACGGCCGAGCACCGGGCGCGGCGGGCCGTGGCGGTGAGCTTCTGGCTGCTCGCCCCCTACCTGGTCCTGCACGTGGGCCACGACCTGGACGCGGGGCACCGGCCGCAGGTGAGCGTGCTCGGCATCGTGGTGACGGCGGTGAGCCTGGTCAGCATGCCGGTGCTGGGCGTGGTCAAGCGGCGGCTCGGGGTGCGGCTGGGGTCCGGCGCGACCGAGGGCGAGGGCACCCAGAACATCATCTGCGGCGCCACCGCCGCGGGCGTGCTGGCCGGGCTGTGGCTCAACACCTTCGGACTGTGGTGGGTCGATCCCCTCGTGGCGCTGGCCCTGGCCGTGGTCGCCGTCCGGGAGGGGATCCGGGCCTGGCGGGGTCACGTTTGTCACCACTGATGATGACCTTGAGTGATAAGTGCACTAAAAGAGGTGTTTTGCCCCAGCAAGCGTACCGAGTATCGTTCCCCGGGTATCGCGGAGTACCACCCGCCAGGGTCTCCGGACCAGCCAGGCGATCAAGAACACCAAGAGGACAGCCGTGGGGCGACACCGCACAGACGACTTCGACGGCGGCTACCGAGCCCAGGATCCAGCCCCCCGCAGCTCGCGCAGACGGGCGCGTGGCGGGCGGGGACGCGTGCTCGTACCGCTCGCCGGGGCCGTGGCGCTGTCGGTGCTGCTGGGCGTCGCGGCCTTCGTCATCTTCAACCGCGAGCACGACTGCTCCGACGGCACGCTGCCGCTGCGGGTGGTGGCGAGCCCCGACGTCCAGCCGGCGCTGAGCAAGATCGCGGGCACGTACACCAAGGCCCTGCACTCGATCGACAGCAAGTGCGTCGAGGTCACGGTGGTCAAGGAGACCTCCGTGAAGGCGGCGAGCGCGGTCGCGGCCGGGAAGTTCGCCGGTGACGTCTGGGTGCCCGACTCCAGCCTGGTCCTGAGCCGGCTGGAGTCGGCCGGCGGACCGGCGGAGGCGGCGGTCCCCCAGCCGGCCGGCTCGATCGCGAGCTCGCCGGTGGTGCTGGCGACGGCCAGGTCCTCGGTGGCCAAGCTGGAGGGCGCGCTCACGCCGAGCTGGTCGACCCTGGTGTCGGCGGCGAACGCGGCCGACCCCGACGGCCCCGGCAAGAAGGTGCGCGTGGTCGCGCTCGACCCGCAGAAGAGCTCGGCCGGGCTGGCGGCGCTCATGGCCGCCTCCGGCGTGGCCGGCGAGACGGGCCAGACCAAGGCGCTGGTGGGCGCGCTCAAGCGGCTGTCCGGCCAGGTCGCGGCCGACTCCGCCGCGCTGCTGGCCAGCCTCACGGTCAAGACCGGCGGCAAGGTGCCGATCGGCGTCAGCTCCGAGCAGGCCATCCACACGCACAACGCCAAGAAGCCGGAGACCCCGGCCGTGGCGCTCTACCCGGCCGAGGGCACGCTCAGCCTCGACTACCCGTTCACCGTCCTGACCAAGGACCTCGCCACGCAGAAAGCCGCGGCGGACTTCCGCCAGGAGCTGTCCAAGGACTCCGCGCTCAAGGTGCTGCGGGCGCAGGGCTTCCGCGATCCCGACGGCAAGGCCGGCGGCGCGCTGTCGGAGGACAAGGGCTTCGCCCCCGCGGCCCCCAAGGCGCTGCCCGCGCCGGACGCCAAGACGGTGGCCACCGTCAGCCAGACCTGGAGCAGGCTCAACCTCGGCACCCGCCTGCTCACCCTGCTCGACGTCTCCGGCACGATGGCGCTGCCGGTGCCCGGCACGAACCTGACCCGCATGCAGGCCATCAGCAAGATCGCCACCGAAGGCCTGGCGCTATTCCCGCCGGACTCGGAGATGGGCGTGTGGATGTTCTCCACCCACCTCGACGGCCGGGGCAAGGACTGGAAGGAGGTCGTCCCGGTCGGCCCGCTCACCGAGAGCATCGACGGCGCGCTGCGCAAGGACGTGCTGGCCAGAGAGCTGTCGACGGTGCAGGCCAAGGCCACCGGCGACACCGGGCTGAACGACACGCTCAAGGCCGCCTACACCGAGATGACCAGGACGTACGCGCGAGACCGGATCAACACGCTGCTGATCCTGACCGACGGCGCCGGCAACGACGATCCCGACGGCGGCGTCGGCAACGCGGAGATCCTGCGGTTCCTGGAGGAGACCTACGATCCGCAGCGGCCGGTCAGCATCCTGCTGATCGCGTTCGGCCCCGAGGCGCAGGCGGGCAAGAAGCAGATGGACGCGGTGGCCAGGGCCACCGGCGGCGAGGCGTACATCGCCAAGGACCCGCTCCAGGTGCGCGACTTCTTCCTTCAGGGGATGGAGCGCCGGCTGTGCACGCCGGACTGCGACGGCTGACACACCAGTCACATCTGACCCTGTTTTACCTGGTTAAGGGCACTTAGCCGGAATCTGGCAACCCGCCGCAGGGCAGGGGCGTCCTCTACGCCGGGGATGTCCTTGTCACCCGCGGGGAGGTACACGTGCCCGGATGGCCGGCGGTCGACCGCGCCCACGATCTGGAACTGGTGGCGGCGCTGCGCCGCGGCGACCGGGGGGCGCCGGAGCGCCTGTACGACGCGTACGGCGACCGGCTGCACGACTACGCCGCCTCGCTCCTGGGGGACCGGCGGGCGGCCGACGCGGTGCACGACGCCGTGGTCACCGCGCAGGGGTGCGCGGACCGGCTGCGGGAGCCGGCCAGGTTACGCGCGTGGCTGTACGCGCTGGTGCGCTTCCAGGCCATGGCCAGGCTGGGCTCCCGTCGCGTGGCCGCGGCGCCACCGGACGATCCCGACGACGCCGAGCTGGCCGAGGTCGTCGCGGTCACGCTGGGTGAGCTGCGCAGGAGCGAGCGGGAGATCCTGGAACTGTCGCTGCGGCACGGGCTCACGCCCGCCGAGACCGCCGCGGTGCTGGGGCTGACTTCGCGGCAGGCGGCGAACGGGCTGCGCCGCTCCCGTGACCTGCTGGAGAACGCCGCCGCCGCGGTGGTGCTGGCCAGGACCGGGCGGGCGCACTGCCCGGAGCTCTCGGCGCTGCTGGACTCCTGGGAGGGCCCGCTGACGCCGGTGCTGCGGCGGCGACTGGTCGCGCACATCGGCGGCTGCGAGGTCTGCACCGAGCGGCGGCGCAGGCAGGTGTCGGCGGCGCGGCTGCTGGAGATGCTCCCGGTGGCGTACGCGCCGTTCTCGCTGCGCGAGCGGGTGCTCGGCACCTGCGGGGACCCGGGGATGGGCGACACCCGCACGATGATCGTCGACCGTGGTGACGGCTTCGA
>NZ_JAPNNL010000125.1 GCF_027620315.1 Nonomuraea corallina
GATCACGCGCGCCTCAGACCAGCGGCTCGGTCAGGCGCGCTCAGACCAGCAGCTCGGCCAGGAAACGGCGCTGTTCCTCCTGCTGGTAACCGCTTCCGCCCTCATGACCGTTCCACGGCCAGACCGTGATCTCCTTCGGCCCCTGCCAGTGGTTGTAGGCGGCGAAGACCGTCGACGGCGGGCAGACGAAGTCCATCAGCGCCACCGAGTACAGCGCCGGCACCCTCCCCCGGGCCGCGAAGTTCACCCCGTCGAAGTACGCCAGCGTGCGGAACACCTGCTCCGCGCTGTCGCGCCGGCTGGCGAGGAACCGGACCAGCTCCTGGTACGGATCGCGGTCGGTGATCTCGACGGCCCGGCGGAAATGCGTCAGGAACGGCACGTCCACACAGGCCCCCGCCACCGACGGGTGCAGCGCGGCGGTGGCCTGCGCGATGGCGCCGCCCTGGCTGCCGCCGGAGACGACGATCCGGCCCGCGTCCACGGCCGGGTGGGCGGCGGCCGCGTCGACGGCCCTGACGGCGTCGGCGAACACCCGGCGGTAGTAGTAGTCGTCCGGGTCCATGATGCCGCGCGTCATCATCCCGGGAGCCTGCGGGCCGCCCGCGCCGTGCGGGTCGCCGGTGACGCCGGGGGACTGCACGCTGGCGCCGCCGTGACCGCGCGTCTCCATCACGAACACCGCGTACCCGGCGGCCGGCCACAACAGGTGCTGGTGCGGGAAGCCGCGCCCGCCGCCGTAGCCGATGTAGTGCACGACGCACGGCAGCGGGGCCTGCGCGCCGCGCGGGAGCAGGAACCAGCCGTTGATCCGGTGGCCTCCCCAGCCCGCGAACGAGACGTCGTACACCTCCACGTGCGCGAAGGGGGGCGCGTGCGGGGTGAACTCGGCGTCCAGCGCGAACTCCCGGGTCTCCGCGAGCGTGCGGGACCAGAACGCGTCGAAGTCGGCGGGCTCGTCCCGGTCGGGGCGGTAGTCGCGGAGTCGCTCAAGCGGCAGGTCGAACAGGGGCACAGATACTCCAACCTTTCGGGGTGGAGATAATTTCATCGCATCTCCGCACATCAGCGCCACAGGACGCACGATCGCCGGAAATCCGGGTAGTGAGCCCGCCGTGACCGTGCACCTGTTCCAGACCTCCAGCGCCCACCTGGCGTCCGGCATGATCCTCGACGCGCCGCTGGAGTACGACGACTTCCTCCTGCAGTTCGGCGACGAGACCGAGGCGCGGGCCGAACTGGTCCACGCCGGCGAGCGCCCCCTGCTCGTCGTGGGCGGCTACATGACCATGGACGGCACCGTCGTCGACGAGTGCACGTGGATGATCAGCGAAGTGACCGTACGCGGCGACCGGCGCATTCTCCGTCTCGGAGACCCGCTGGAATGACCGTCGTCACGGACGGCACGGCCTGACCCGCGGCCGGTCGGCCCTTTCCGCGTCGACGCGGCCCGGCCGCCGCCGGACGGCCGTAGCGTGAAATGCCGCACCCCTTTCACGGGTGCAGCATTTCACGCGCGAGAATGGCGGGTGGCAAGATCTAGCTGCCGTCGTCCTCGTTCTCGTCAAAGCCCCAGAACTTGTTTCCCTCGCCGCTGTCCGGCCAGAGCCACCATTTCTCGGGGCAGCGCTTGTGGTCGTGGTGACCCCACTTCTTTTCGTATCCGCCGTGCCTGCCCTTGTACTTGTCCCAGTAGTCCTTGAAGCCGCCCCAGTCGTGGTCGCAGTCCCTGCCGCGATCCCCGTCGCAGCCCTTGTCGCGGTCCCAGTCCCAGTCCCGGTCCTTGTCGCGGTCCCAGTCCCAGTCCCGGTCCTTGTCGCGGTCCCAGTCGTCGCCGTCGTCCCAGTCGTGGTCCTTGTGCTTGTCCCAGTCGTGGTCCTTGTGCTTGTGCCAGGAGCCGTGGTGGTGGCCGTGACCGCACCCGCGGCAGCCGTGGTGGCGGTGCCCGCACCTGTGGCAGGGGCGGTGGTGCCCGCACTTGTGGCGGTGTTTGCAGAGGACCGGCTTCTCGTGCGCGAGGACGGCGGTGCCGGCGACCTGGCCGGTGCTCGCGCTCGCCGCCGTCGCGGGGAGGAGCAGAGCTCCCGCGGCGGCGGCCGCCAAAGCCAGTCCGGCGACCTTCTTGGCAGAGCGGATTCGGCTTTCAATGTTCATGGGCGATGGTTTCCGTTCATGGTTCTTCGATCTGGAAGCGGGCTCTTCAGAAAGCCGCGCGACAGCCGCGAACTTACCCTCGCCGCCAAGCGGGACTATGTCGCCACTCAGCAATGTCGGTTAAAGAATCTCCATTATGGGGAACCAAAGAGCGGGTCACCCATATTGTCCCTTTTCGCTGCGATATGCTCTTTACGGAAGGAGACCGTTACTCGGGGTGGTCATTTCCTCATAACGGATACCTTCCCGCTATGATCAACGCCTGCCGCATCGTCCTGCTCGTCCTGTGCCTCGCGATCCCGCCGGCCCTGCCCCTCGCCGCGACGGCGGCGCCGTACGACGACGAGTTCGTCCTGCGGCCGGGCGACCGGGGCGAGGAGGTCCGGTACCTCCAGCGGCAGCTGCGGCAGCGGGGCTACCTGCCGCGCAAGGCGAACGGCGTCTTCGACCAGGAGACTCGCTACGCGGTGTGGGCGTTCAGGAAGAGCAGGGGCCTGCGGGTCGGGAACGTCGTCGACACGGCCGTGTGGAGGCGGCTGGACCGGTACCGGCCGGTGCGCCCGCTGGTGAGGAACGGCGCGCCCAACCGGGTCGAGATCGACCTGCGCCGCCAGCTCCTGGTCGTCTACCGGGCCCGCAGGCCGGTGCTGATCTCGCACGCCTCGACGGGCGCCGGCGTTCGGTTCTGCCAGGGCGGCCGGTGCCGCATCGCCACCACCCCCATCGGCGACTTCCGGGTCTTCAGACGCGATCCCGGCTGGACGAAGGGCCCGCTGGGCTCCATGTACAACTCGCTCTACTTCGTGGGCGGGGTGGCGATGCACGGCTCCCGCGGGGTGCCGTCGTGGCCCGGTTCCCACGGCTGCGTGCGCCTGCCCATGGCGGTCTCCGAGCGCCTGTTCCGGATGGTGGGCATCGGTGAGCCGGTGCACGTCAGGCGCAGCCACCGGTAGGCGGCCTGGCCACGGCGAAAAGCCGTCGAAGAGGGCGGACGCCCGCGGCTAGCGTATGCCGGGTGAATACGGAACGCCTGGCTTTGCGCCCCCTCACCCCGGACGACGCCGACGAGATCGTCCGCCTGCACAACGACCCGGACGTCATGCGCTTCCTCAACGGCGGCAAGCCGACGCCGCGCGAGACGATCGTGCGCGAGACGCTGCCCCGGATGACGACGACGGGCTTCTTCGCCGCCCTGGAGCGGAGCACCGGCGCCTTCGTCGGCTGGTTCCACCTGCGCCCCTCGGCCGAGGACGGGGACGGGGACGAACTGGAGCTGGGCTACCGGCTGCACCGGGAGTTCTGGGGGCACGGGTACGCGACCGAGGGATCGCTGCTGCTGATCGAGCGGGCCTTCGCCGAGCTGGGCGCGCGCCGCGTGTACGCGCAGACGATGACGGTGAACCGGGGTTCGCGCCGGGTCATGGAGAAGTGCGGGCTGCGGTTCGTACGCACCTTCTGGGAGGACTGGGACGACCCGATCGACGGCTCCGAGCAGGGCGAGGTCGAGTACGAGCTGCTCCGGGAGGAGTGGGAGGCGTCCCGCTACGCAGGCCCACCTGGTGTACTGGTCTGACCAGTGACTAAGGTGCTGCCATGACGGCATACGAGCGGTTGTTTCGCCTGGACGGGCGGCGTGCGGTGGTCATCGGGTCCGGCAGTGGCATCGGCAGGGAGGCGGCGCTGGCGCTGGCCGCGCACGGGGCGTCGGTGGTGTGCGCCGACCGCGACCTGCCCGCGGCCGAGGAGACGGCGTCCCGCTGCGGCGGCACCGCCCGGCCGCTCGACGTGCTGGACGGCGCCGCCGTGCACGCCGCGGCGGCCGAGCTGGAGGCGGACGTCCTGGTGTTCACCGCGGCGACCAACGTGCGCAAGCGGTTGCTGGACTACACGTCCGAGGAGTTCCAGCGCGTGGTGGACCTGAACTTGAAGGCGTCGTTCGAGGTGGTGCGGGCGTTCGGCGCGGGCATGGTGGCGCGCGGACGCGGGTCCATCATCGGCTTCGCCTCCATCCGGGCCTCGGTCACCGAACCCGGCCAGGGCGTCTACTCGGCCACCAAGGCCGGACTGGTGCAGTTGCTGCGCACCGCGGCGGCCGAGTTCGGGCCGCACGGGGTGCGGGTGAACGCGATCGCTCCGGGGGTGGTGGAAACCCCGCTCACCCAGCAGATCAAGGAAAATCCGGGCTGGTACGACGCGTACGCGGCCAAGAGCGCCCTGGGCCGCTGGTCCACGGCCGAGGAGATGGCGGGCGCGGTCGTCTACCTGGCCGGCGACGCCGCCAGCTTCGTCACGGGTGCCGTGCTGCACGTCGACGGCGGCTGGACGGCGGTCGACGGCCGCTTCGACCCGCCCAACTGACCCGCCCACCTGATCCACCCACCTGATCCACCGGGCTGACCGGCCCACCTGACCCGCATCCGATCCGCCACGGCGGCGCGCGAAACCCGCGCGCCGCCAGAAACCGGGACCGGAGACGGCTGCCCGACCAGGGACGACGCCCGATCAGGACGGATTCCCGGTCAAGAACGGATTCCCGGTCAAGGACGGATTGCCGGTCAAGGACGGATGATGGCCATCCGGGTCACCGTGAGCTCCTCGATCGCGAACCGCGGGCCCTCCCGGCCGATGCCGGAGTCCTTGACGCCCCCGTACGGCATGTTGTCGGCGCGGAACCCCGGCACCTCGTTGACCACCACTCCCCCGGCCTCGATCCGCTCGATCGCGGCGAACGCGGTGGCCAGGGAGCGGGTGAACACCGAGGCGTGCAACCCGTACCGGGAGGCGTTGACCGCGGCGAACGCGGCCTCCAGGTCGGGCACCTGGCGCACGCACACGACGGGCCCGAAGATCTCCTCGTCCCAGGCGGCGGCCCCGTCGGGCACGCCGGCCAGCAGCGTCGGCGCGATGGCACGGCCGTCACGCACCCCGCCCGTCAGCACCTCGGCCCCGGAGGAGGCGATCCAGTCGAGCACCCGGTCGGAGGCGGCCGGGTCGATGAGCGGCGCCACCCGGGTATCGGGCAGCCGCGGGTCGCCCACCACCACGTCCTTCATCCGGGCGGCCAGCAGGGCCTGGAACTCCGCCGCGACCGGCTCCTCGACGAGCACCCGCTGCACCGAGATGCACGCCTGGCCGGAGGCGTAGTAGCCGCCGCGCACCACCGCGTCCGCGGCCGCCTCCAGGTCGGCGTCGGCGGCCACCACCAGGGCGGCGTTGGAGCCGAGTTCCAGCAGCACCTTCGTGGGGGCGGCGTTGCGGGCGATGGCGTGCCCCGCGGCGGCCGACCCGGTGAACGAGACGGCCCCGATCCGCCGGTCCTCCACCAGCGTCCGGCCCACCTCGACGTCGCCGGTGACGAGCTGCACCGCCGCCGGCGGCAGCGCGCCGGACTCGCGCAGCAGGTGTACCAGCCAGAGCGTGGCCAGCGGCGTCGCGGGAGCGGGCTTGACGATCACCGGGCAGCCGGCGGCCACCGCGGGAGCGATCTTGTGAGCGGCCAGCAGCAGCGGGTAGTTGAACCCGGTGATGCCGACCACCACCCCGATCGGCCGCCGCGTCCAGAACCCGACCAGGCCCTCCCCCGCCGGCAGTAGGTCCAGCGGCACGGTCTCGCCGTGCAGCCGCGCCACCTCCTCGGCGGCCGTGACCAGCGTGACGAGCGTGCGCGCCACCTCGACCCGGCAGTCGACGAGCGGCTTGCCGGTCTCCAGCACGAGCAGGCTCTCGACCTCCTCGCGCCGCGCGGCCAGCGCGTCATGGGCGGCCATGAGCGCGCGGCGGCGGGCGTGCGACGGCAGCGCCGCCATCGCGGGCGCGACCGCCAGCGCCTCCTCGATCGCCCGCGCGGCCAGGGCCGCGTCCCCGACAGGGGCCGGCATCACCGCCGAGCCGTCGTACGGGAAGATCACGTCGGCCTCTGCGGCCGGCCGGACCCAGCCGTCGCCGATCGGCAGCCCTGACGGCCAGGCGTCCTGATAGTTCACGCTTGCGGTCCCCCTCGGTTCATGACGTACGCGACGCGCTCGGGAACACGTCGAGATAGGCGGGCGCGCCTTCCCTGCCGGTGGCGGCCAGCACGGCGTGCGCCACGGCCCGGCTGAACACGTCGGCCCCGGCGGCGAGCAGGTCGTGCAGTTCGGCCCCTGACGGTTCGGCCCCTGACGGTTCGTCCCCGGCGGTCCGTTGCCCGTACACCCGGTCCTCGCCCCGCGGCGTGGGCCGGGCGCAGGTGGCGACGGCGAAGACGGTGTCGCCGTCGACCATGGTGTGCGCCGGGCGGATGGCGCGGGCCAGGCCGTCGTGCGCGACGGCGGCGAGCTTGCCGCACTGGGCCTTGGTGAGGGTCAGGTCGGTGGCGACGACGCCGATCGTGGTGTTCAGCGAGGTGACCCCGGCCGGCCGCCAGGCTTCGACCTCCTGCGCGCGCGGCTTGCGCAGGTGGTCGAACTCTCCCGGCAGCCCGTACCTCGCCCCGGCCGGCCGGCCGCCGCGCGGGTCGAGCACGGAGCCGGCGGCGTTCACCACGGCCAGGGCCGCGACGGTGGCCCCGCAGGGCAGCATCACGCTCGCGGTCCCCACCCCGCCGGCCAGTCCTCCGGCCACGGCGCCCGCCCCGGCGCCGACGGACCCGCTGACATGCCCGGGAGCGGTCCGCCCAAGGTCCGTCCGGTCGGAGGCCGTCTGATCGAGGGTCGTCTGGTCAAGGGCCGGCTGGCCGGGCGGGTCCGCGGCGTCCGCCATGGCCGCGTCGTAGGCGGCCTCGCCGAAGGAGGCGTCCGGGGTGGCGCGGAAGGCTCCGCCGCGGCCGAGGTCGTAGATCACCGCCGCGGGGACGATGGGGACGACGCCGCCCTCGACGGGGAAGCCGACGCCGGCGTCGGCGAGGCGGGACATGACGCCGCAGGCCGCGCTGAGCCCGAACGCGCTGCCGCCCGTCAGGACGACGGCGTGCACGCGTTCCACGAGGTTGCGCGGGTCGAGCAGCTCGGTCTCGCGGGTCCCGGGTGCGGCGCCGCGCACGTCCACGCCGGCCACCATGCCCCCTGCCGGGGCGAGCACGACGGTGGTGCCGGTGCGGTGACCGTCACCGACCCTGTGGTGGTGGCCGACGCGCAGGCCGGCCACGTCCAGCAGGGAGTTGGTGGCACCAGGCTTCACGGCAGGTTCCGGGTGAGGAAGCGCCGGGCCGCCTCGGCGAACACGCGGGTGCACGTGACGATCTCGGCCACCTCGACGTACTCGTCGGCCTGGTGGGCGATCCACTTGCCGCCAGGCCCGTACACGACGGACGGGACGCCGCCCCAGTGGGTGAGCACGGTGCCGTCGGTGGAGCCGGGCACGCCGCCGTAGACGGGCTCCTCGCCGGTGACGTCGCGGTGCGCCGCGGCCAGCGCGGCCACCACCGGGTCGTCGACGGGCACGTCCACCGGCGGCCGGTCGACCAGGACGGACACCTCGGCGGCGATCCCGTCCCAGGCGGCCAGGGCGGCCACCCGGTCGGCGACCTCCTTGTGGTCGACGCCGGGGACGGTGCGCACGTCGACGAAGACGGAGGCGGTGGCCGGGATGACGTTCACCTGCTCCTCGCTGCCCGCGCGGACCACGGTCGGGGTCACGTACACCTCGCCGAGGTGCTCGTGCGCGGGGAAGCGCTGCTGCAGCTCGGCCTGGAGGCGGCGCAGGCCGGTGAGCAGCGCGCCGACGGCCTCGACGGGGTTGCGGCCGTGCTGCGGCATCGCGCCGTGCGCCATCTTGCCGGTGAGGTCGACGCGCAGCCGCAGCGCGCCCTTGGCGACCGCGCAGATCTCGCCGGCCTCCGGCTCGGCCACGATCGCGCCGTCCACGTCGGCGGCCAGCCCCTGGTCGACGAAGTGGTGGGCGCCGAGCATGAGCCCTTCCTCGTCGGCCAGCGCGCACACCTTGATCCGTCCCGGGAACGGTCCAGCGAGCTGCAGCGCGCGGGTGGCGTAGAGGGTGGCGGCCAGGCCGGACTTCATGTCGGCGCTGCCGCGCCCCCACAGTCTGCCGTCGCGGATCTCGCCGCCGAACGGGTCCACCGTCCACTCCGACAGGTCGCCCTCGGTGACGACGTCGGTGTGGCCCTCGAACATCAGGGTGGGCCCGTCACCGCCGCCGCCCTCGACCACGGCGACCACGTTGGGCCTGCCGGGCGCGGCCTCGGACATGACCGGCTCCCAGCCCCACTCGCGCATCTTGGCGGCGACCAGGTCGGCGGCGGGCCGCTCGTCGCGGCCGCGCGCCGGGTCGTTGGTGCTGGGGATGCGGACCAGCGCCTGGGTGAACTCGACGACGCCCCGCGCGTCCACTTCGATCACAGCAATCCTTCCAGAGTCGGTACGGCCTGCAGCAGCGCCCGTGTGTAGGGGTGGCTCGGCTCGATCCAGATGTCGTCGATGGCGCCGGTCTCCACGATCTCGCCGTCGTTCATGACCGCGACCGTCTCGCACACGTGGCGGACGACGGACAGGTCATGGGAGACGAAGACGAGGGTGAGGCCGAGCTCGTCGACGAGGTCGGCCATCAGGTTGAGTATCTGCCCGCGTACGGACACGTCCAGCGCGCTGACCGGCTCGTCGGCGACGAGCACCTTGGGCCGGGGGGCGAGCGCGCGGGCGATGGCGATGCGCTGGCGCTGCCCGCCGGAGAACTGGTGCGGGTAGCGGTCGGCGGCGGCGGCCGGCAGCCCGACCGCGTCCAGCAGCTCGGCCACCCGGCCGCCGACGGACTCGCCGAGGGCGACGAGCGGCTCGGCGACGAGGTCGCGGACCCGCATGCGCGGGTTGAGCGAGCTCATCGGGTCCTGGAAGACGATCTGCAGGCTGTGGCGCAGGAAGCGCAGCCGCCGCTCCGGCAGGCCGGTGATCTCCTGCCCGTCGAACCGGATGGAGCCGGCGGTGGGCTTGTCGAGCGCGCACAGCAGCCGCAGCAGCGTCGACTTGCCGGAGCCGGACTCGCCGACGATGCCGAACCGCTCGCCCTTGTGCACGGTCAGGGACACCCCGCGCAGCGCGTGCACCACCCCGGCGGGCTTGGTGAGCGAGGTGCGGGGCCGGTGGTAGACGCGGGTGAGGCGGCTAGCCTCGATCAGCGGGGTGCCAGCATGCGTGGGCATGGCCCTCTCCTGTCAGCGCAGGGATCTTCTCGCACGTGGGGTCGGCGTGCGGGCAGCGGTTGCGGAAGACGCACCCGCCGGGGAACCGGCCGGCCGGCGGGACGCTGCCCTTGATCGTGGGCAGGCGGGTGCCGCGCGGCGTCAGCCTGGAGGCGGCCAGCAGGCCTTCGGTGTAGCGGTGGCGTGGCCTGGTGAACACCTCGCGGATGGGGCCGCTCTCCACGACGCGTCCCCCGTACATGACCAGGACGCGCTCGCAGACGGAGGCGACCACGGCCAGGTCGTGGGTGATGAACAGCAGCGCGGGCGCCACCTCGGCGATGAGGTCGAGCATCTGCTTCTGCACGGTGACGTCGAGCGCCGTGGTGGGCTCGTCGCAGATGAGCAGCTCGGGCTCGTTGGCCAGGGCGATGGCGAGCATGACGCGCTGGCGCTGGCCGCCGGAGAGCTGGTGCGGGTACGCGCGGGCGACCTGCCGGGGGTCGGGCAGGCGGACCCGGCCGAGCAGGTCGACGGCGCGGGCGCGGGCCTGCTCGCGCGGTTTGCCGTGCAGGGTCATGACCTCGGTGACCTGGGCGCCGACCCGCATGAGCGGGTTGAGCGCGGTCATCGGCTCCTGGAACACCATGGACACGGCACGGCCGCGCAGGTCCTTCAGCCGCGACTCGGGCACGCCGACCAGGTCGCGGTCGTGCAGGCGGGCCCGCCCCGCCGCGGTGACGCCCTCGGGCAGCAGGCCCATGAGCGACAGCGCGGTCAGCGACTTGCCGGAGCCGGACTCGCCGATGAGTCCGACCCGCTCGCCCGGCCCGATCCGGAACGACACGTCGTGCACGAGCTCGACCGTGTGCGCCCGCACGGTCAGCCCCTCAACGCTCAGCACGGATCCTCCTGAGCTTGGGGTCGAGGTAGTCGCGCAGGCCGTCGCCGAGCAGGTTGAAGCCGAGCACGGCCAGCGCGATCGCCAGGCCCGGCCACAGGGCCAGGCGCGGCGTGGAGAACAGCAGTTCCTGCGACTCCTGCAGCATGCGCCCCCACGACGGGGTCGGCGGGCGGGTGCCGAAGCCGAGGAACGACAGCGCGGCCTCGGCCAGGATGGCGATGGCGAACGACACGGACGCCTGCACGATCAGCATCGAGCCGATGTTCGGCAGCACGTGCCGGAACGCCACCTGCAGGCGGCGGCGGCCGGCCGCGCGGGCGGCGAGGATGTAGTCGGTCACCATGACCTGCATGGTCGCCGCCCTGGCGACGCGGGCGAAGGCGGGCACCGTCGCCACGCCGATGGCGATCATGGCGGTCAGCGTGCCGGCCCCGTACACCGCGCCGAGCATGACGGCCAGCAGCAGCGCGGGGAACGCGAACACCAGGTCGTTGACCCGCATGATCAGCTCCGACAGCCAGCGCCAGCGGGTCATGCCGGCGATCATGCCGAGCGGGGTGCCGATCAGCGCGGCGATGCCGACGGCCACGATGCCGACGTACAGGGTGGTGCGCGCGCCGACCATGAGCTGGCTGAAGGTGTCGCGGCCGAACTTGTCGGCGCCCAGGAGGTAGCCGCCGCCGGGGTCGCGCAGCTTGTGGGCCGCGTCGACGAGCACCGGGTCGTGCGGCGTCCACACGAACGACAGCAGCGCGAGGGCGACGACCAGCGCGACCAGGGCGCCGCCGGTGACCAGGCTCGCGTTCAGGTGGCCCCTCATCGCGCCCCCCGCAGTCGCGGGTCGAGCGCCGCGTACGCCACGTCGACCAGGAAGTTGATCAGCAGGACGGCCACCACCAGCACCATGACGACGCCCTGGACGAGCAGCAGGTCGCGGCCCGCGACGCCGTTCAGCAGCAGGTCGCCCAGGCCGGGGATGACGAACACCCGCTCCACCACGACCGCGCCGATGAGCAGCGTGGCCAGTTGCAGGCCGAGCACGGTCACCACCGGGACGGAGGCGTTGCGCAGCCCGTGGCGCCACAGCGCGCCCATCCGGCCGCGGCCCTTGGCGCGGGCGGTGCGCAGGAAGTCCTCGCGCATCACGTCGAGCACGGCCGAGCGGACGTAGCGGGTGAGGACCGCGCCCTGGACCAGGCCGAGCGACAGCCACGGCAGCAGCAGCCCGCGGAACCACTCCACCGGGTCCTCGGCCGCCGGCACGTAGCCGCCGGACGGCAGGACCTGCGCCTGCACCGCGAACACGAACACCAGCAGGATGCCCGCGAGGAACGCCGGGATGGCGATGCCCAGCTGGCTCAGCGCGCTGATGGCGACGCCGAGCGGGTTGCGGTGGTGGACGGCGGCGAACGTGCCGGCCGGGACCGCGATCAGCAGGGCCACCAGCATGCCGCCGCCGACCAGCACGGCGGTGACGGCCAGCCGTTCGCCGATCTGCGGCCCGATCGGCGAGCTCGTCACGTAGGAGGTGCCGAAGTCGCCGGTGACCAGCCCGCCGAACCAGTCGGCGAACTGGGTGAGCGGCGGCCGGTCGGTGCCGAACTCCGCGCGCAGCCGGGCCACCGCCTCGGGGGTCGCGTTCACGCCCAGCGCCACCTCGGCGGGGTCGCCCGGCAGCAGGGCCATGAACCCGAACACCAGCACGCCCGCGGCCGCGGTGCTCACGAGGAACACCGCGGCCCTTTTGAGCAGGTAAAGAATCACTGCTTGGCGAGCCCGGTGAAGTCGAAGGACTCCGCGATGGCGTTCTTCGGCAGGCCGGTCACGCCCTTCTTGGCCACGATCAGGTTCGGGAAGCCGAAGAGGAAGTCGGCGGCGGCGTCCTCGGACAGCAGCTTGGCGGCCGCCTTGTAGTTGTCGATCTGCTCCTGCTCGGTGCCCTCGTCGGCGGCCGCGAGCAGCTTGCCGAACTCGGGGTTGTCGTAGCGGAAGTAGTAGTCCTTGTTGGCGAAGATGCTGATGTCGCGGGGCTCGACGTGGTTGATGATCGACAGGTCGTAGTCGGCCTTGGTGAACACCAGGTCCAGCCAGCGGGCCGGGAACTCCAGCGGCTCGATCTCGGCGTTGATGCCGACCTGGGCCAGCTGGGACTTGACGACCTGCCCGGCGGCGACCGCGTACGGCAGGTTGGGGATGCGCATCTTCACGTCGTACGTCTTGCCGCCCAGCAGTTCCTTGGCCTTGGCGACGTCGTAGGGGTAGTCGCCGGTGCGGTCCTCGTACCACGGGTCGGTGGGCGGCACCATCGAGCCGATCAGCTCACCGCGGCCGGCCCAGGCGGTGTCGAGCAGCGCGCGGTGGTCGATGGCGTGGCGGACGGCCTGGCGGACCTTCTTGTCGTCGAACGGCGGCCGGCCGTTGTTCATCGACAGGACCACCTCGCCGTTCGTGCTGCCCTCGACGGTCTCGAACCGGTTGGGGTCGGCGAACTGCTGCAGCGACTCGGGCGCCTGCACCGCGGAGATGACGTCGATGCCGCCGGTCAGCAGCGCGTTGTTCATCGCCGTGGCGTCCTTGAAGTACTTCAGCGTCACGGAGGAGACCTGCGGCTTGGTGCCCCAGTAGCCGTCGTTGGCGTCCAGCCGGATGTGGTCGCCGCGCCGCCACTCGCCCAGCTTGTAGGGGCCGGTGCCGACGGGGGCGTTGGCCAGGTCGGAGACGCCGGTGCGGCTGAACATGGCGCCGAGCCGGGTGGCGATCGTGTACATGAAGCTGTTGCTGGGCTTGGAGAGCGTGACGACGGCGGTGGTGTCGTCCTTCTTCTCCACCTTCTCGACCACGTCGAGCTGCGAAGTGATCTTCAGCTTCCAGTCGGTCTTCACCCGGTCGAAGGAGAACACCACGTCGTCGGCGGTGAAGGGGGCGCCGTTGGTGAACTTGACGCCCTGGCGCAGGGTGAAGGTGTAGGTCTTCCGGTCGTCGGAGACCTCCCACTTCTCGGCGAGCAGCGGCACGAGCTTGCCGTCCTGGTCGAGCTTGACCAGCCCCTCGTAGACGTTCACGAGCAGCGCCTGCGGGATGGCGGCGCCCTCGGTCGAGGTGAAGTCGAGGTTGGCCGGCTCGGCCACGAACCCGACTGACAGTTTCTGCTCCTGAGGGGCCTGCTGCTCGTTGCCCGCGCTCCCGGAGGAGCCGCTGCCCCCGCCGCAGGCGGCGATGCTCAGCAGGAGACCGCCCGCGGCGATCCAGGTCCCGATTCGCCTCATTGTCCTTCAGCCTCCTGGCTAGTGCACTGGTCTGACCAGTAGGCTGCACATTGCCAGTCCGCTACGGCTCAGGTCAAGGGGGCTTAAATGGGTGGTCCACGGTTCGAGCCGGTGCGGACCATACGCGCGTACGAGCGGATCGTGGAGCAGGTCGAGGGGGCCATCGAGTCGGGGACGCTCACGCCGGGGCAGCGGCTGCCGAGCGAGCGCGATCTCATGGCGCAGTTCTCGGTGAGCCGCTCCACGGTGCGCGAGGCGCTGCGCGTCCTGCAGGCGCGCGGGTTCGTCCAGTCCCGCCCGGGGGATCCGAACGGGGCCGAGGTGCTGCCGTTCTCCCCCGCCGCGCTGCACAGGTCGATGACCACGCTGGCCCGGGTGGACGAGCTGTCGCTGGGCGAGCTGGTGCAGTTCAGGATGGTGCTGGACGCCTCGGCCAACCTGCTCGCGGCGCGGCTGCGCACCGAGGAGCAGCTCGCCGAGATGGACGCGGCCATCGACCGGATGCGCAAGGCGGCCGAGGTCAGCTACGACGAGTTCAGCGCGGCCGACGTGGCCTTCCACGACGCGGTGGCGCGGGCCTCGCGCAACAAGCTCATCCAGATCAGCACCGAGGTGGTCCGGTCGATCGTGGTCAACCTGATCGCCGGCAAGCTCGCCTCGTCGGACGACCGGGTGGCGCTCATGCGGCGCAGCATCCGCCACCACGAGGAGGTGCTGGACGCGGTGCGGGCCGGCGACGGCGCGCTCGCGGCCAGGCTGTCGCGGGAGACGATGTACGACTACTACCTCGACTACGTGCCCGCCGACGAGCGCCCGGCGCTCCGCGCGCTGCTGGAGGACTGACGTTCCCCAGGCGGTGAGGTCTACGGTGCAATCCGGGTAAAGAGTGTTATGTTGCACCCGTGGCTGGGGAGGAGTCGGTGGCCGAGGCATTCCTGCGCGAGCCCCGCCGCTACACCAGCCACCAGGTGGCCGAGATGGCCGGGGTGCCGGTCTACCGCGCCCGGCGGTTCTGGCGGGCGCTCGGCTTCGCCAACGTGGCCGACGACGCGGTGGAGTTCACCGACTCCGACGTCGAAGCGCTCAAGACGCTGCTCGGCATGGTGAGCGACGGCGTCTACGACGAGGACCACGTCCTGCTCATCGCCCGCTCGCTCGGCCGCGCGACCGCCCGGCTGGCCGAGTCGCAGGCCGAGCTGGGCGCCGAGGCGCTCGACCAGGCGGGGGTGCCGCTGGCCGAGCGGCCCAGGGCGTGGCGCCGGCGGGCCGAGCGGGTGGTGCCCGACCTCGCCAAGCTGCTGGTCTACGCCTGGCAGCGCCAGCTCGCCGCCGCCGCGGGCCGGCTGGCCGTGCAGGACCTGCACGCGGTACGGGTCACGGTCGGGTTCGCCGACCTGGTCGCGTTCACCCGGCTGAGCAGGCAGATCACCGAGACGGAGCTGGCGGCGCTGATCGACAGGTTCGAGGGCCGCTCGGCCGACATCGTCACCTCCCACGGCGGCCGCGTGGTCAAGACGCTGGGCGACTCGGTGCTGTTCGTGGCCGACAAGTCGCACGTGGCCGCCGACATCGGGCTGCGGCTGGTGGAGACGCACGCCAAGACCCGCGGCATGCCGGAGCTGCGGGTGGGCCTGGCGGCAGGGCCGGTGATATGGCGCATGGGCGACGTCTTCGGCACCACCGTGAACCTGGCCAGCCGGCTGACCGCGCTGGCCCTGCCGGGGACGATCCTGGCCGATCCGCGCGCGGCCGAGGACCTGGAGAACGACCGGGCGTTCCGGCTGCGGGCGGTGGACCGGCTGTCGGTGCGCGGCCTCGGCGAGCTGGTCCCCTTCACCGTGACCCGCGCCTGAGCCCTGCCTGAGCCCCGCCCGAGTCATGCCGGGCGAGCGGGTCGTGGTGACCGCGAAGATCACCGTGGACGGCGGCCACCCCAACCGTCCCGTCCGCTGGTCGGTCGGGCTCTACGGCGAGTAGGAACATTTCCCTCCCGCCCTTGTTGCACAGGGGTATGAGACCGCTCTCGATCCTCGACCGTTCGCTGGTCCGGCAAGGGCAGTCCCCGGCGGCGGCGCTGCGCGACACCGTGCGCTTCGCCCGCCGGGCCGAGGAGCTCGGCTACCACCGCTTCTGGGTGTCGGAGCATCACAGCGTCCCCGGCGTCGCCGGGTCGGCGCCGACCGTGCTGGCGGCGGCCGTCGCCGCCGCCACCTCCCGGATCCGGGTGGGCACCGGCGGGGTGATGCTGCCCAACCACCGGCCGATGGTGGTGGCCGAGCAGTTCGGCGTCCTGGAGTCGCTGTATCCGGGCCGGGTGGACATGGGCCTGGGCCGGTCGGTGGGGTTCACCGGCGGCATCCGCAAGGCGCTCGGCCCGTCCCGTCGGGCGGTCAGCTGAGCTGCAGGATGAGCGCCAGTTGCGCGATGACCGCGGCGGCGACCGCGCCGACGCCCGTGAGGGTGACGACCAGCAGGCTCGCGCGGAACAGCGCGGTGACGGCCTTGCTGAAGTGGCGGACCGCGGCGACGACGGTCCAGACGGCGAGGACGGCCACGAGGTAGAGAAAGCCACGCGCCATCGCGACGCCTTCGGGGCTGGCGAGAAGGGCAACGGTGACGTACATGTCGGGATCCTGATGGTTCGGCGTCCAGGGGCTGGGGTAGGTGCGGCGTTCCCGGTCGTCGCGGGAGTGCCGCCGGTTCGCCGGGGTGCTCGCCCGCTTGGCCTCGGGGTCCTGGGCGGATCTCTGCTGCGCATGCGCATCCCCGTGAGTGAACTTCAGTTAATCTTCATTTATCTAGCTGAAGACTTGCCCTTTTTCAGAAGCATTAATCCCTCTGTTAGGCAAGTCCAGCTCCACTAGAATGGCCACCTCTGCGGTGTTTCGGTGCTGGCCTGCGCGGATAGGCTCGTCTGGGGCAGTCGGTAGAGGTTTACTTAAGGAGTAGACCTCGGATGGGGGTGTCCTCATGGCGGATTCCGGCCAGGCCCTAGCGCGCCGGCTCCGGCAACTTCGTCAGCAGCAGTGGCCCGACACGACGGTCAGGCAGCCGCAGCTGGCCCGCGCGCTCAACGTCAGCGTGCCCCTCATCTCGTCCTGGGAGAACGAGAGCACCCCCAAGGTGCCCCCGGTCTCCCGGCTGCAGACGTACGCGCTGATCTTCTGCACCCGCCGCTCGATCGACGGCGACCAGCTCGTCCCCCTCGACGAGACCGAGCTGACGACCGAGGAGTCGCGGCTGCGCGACAAGCTCCTGCACGAGCTGCTCGACCTGCGCACCGTCGCCCTGAGCCGGACGCCCGCGCCGGGGAGCGCGCCGGCCAACCCGTGGCAGTTCGACGACGGCAACAGGATCGTCATCGTCTGCGCCCGGCTCCCTGACGAGCTCCTGACGCGGATGCCCTACGTCCGCCCCGAGGACCCCGACTACATCGAGCTCTACACCTACGCCGACCTCGACTCGCTGTTCGAGCTGCACGGGCACATCCGCGCCTTCAACCCCGGCGGCGAGGTCCGCCGCCGCACCGCCAAGGAACTGGAGCCGGACGACCTGACCTCCCACCTGGTCCTCCTCGGCGGCGTCGACTGGAACGACCTCACCTCCGACGTCTTCCAGGTCCTCGACCTGCCGGTGCGGCAGGTCAACGACTGGGGCGGCGACGAGGGGCCCTACTTCTCCCACGGCGACCGGCGGTTCTCCCCCCAGCTGGCCGACGGCCGGCTCCGCGAGGACGTGGCGCTGTTCTACCGCGGGCCGAACCCCTACAACGCCCGGCGCACCCTGACGATCTGCAACGGCATGTACGGCCGCGGCACGCTCGGCGTGGTCCGGGCCCTGACCGACAGCAACTTCCGCGACCGCAACACCGCCTGGCTCCATGAGCGCTTCGGCGCGGAAGAGGCCTACGCCCTGCTCAGCAAGGTCCGCGTGGTCAGAGGCCAGGTCATCACCCCGGACTGGACACTGGACGGACTGAGGCTGGTCGAATGGCCTGACTGACCACGCACTCGACACCGCCCGATCACGGGACCGACATCCCGCAGGAAGACCCGAGCCAGGACCCGCACATGAACGCTGCACGGGAGCCGAAGAGCACGCCGGCTCCACCGCCGTCACCGGCGGCGCACCACCACGCGTCCCACCGGCGGCTGCTGCACGATCCCGGCGCCCCGGGCGACCTGGCCGGGATCGACGCGATCGTGGTGCCGACCGCCCGCCCGAGCCAGTACCTGCGGCACGCCTCCCACCTGGCCGAGACGCTGCGGTGCCCGCTGGTGGTGCTGTGCAGCGGCAGGTGGACCAGCGCCGCGCGGGTGCGCGCCGGGACGGCTCCCGGCGCCGACGTCCTCGCCATCGACTTCACCGGGGCGTCGGCCCCCCGGCTGCCCGCGCTGGAGACGTCCACCGTGCTGCCGCCGAGGCTGCGGCGGAACGCCGACACGGCGGCCAAGCGCAACTTCGCGCTGGCCCTGGCCCGGATGGTCGGCTGGCGCCGGATCGCGTTCCTCGACGACGACATCGAGGTGCGGGCTCCGGACGACCTGCGCAGGGCGGCCGGGCTGCTCGACCGCTTCGACGCCGCCGGGCTGTCGATCGGCGGGTTCCCGGACAACTCGGTGGTGTGCCACGCCTACCGCGCCGTCGGCGGCGACCAGGACTCCTTCGTGGGCGGCGGCGCCCTGGTCGTGGAGACCGTACGGAACGTCGCGTTCTTTCCGAACATCTACAACGAGGACTGGTTCTACCTGCTGAAGGAGGACGGGCTGCGCCCGCTCGCCGTCACCGGCCAGGTCAGGCAGGCGCCCTACGACCCGTTCCGCACGACGGAGCGGGCCCGGTCCGAGGAGATGGGGGACGTGCTGGCCGAAGGGGTGTTCTGGCTGCTGGACGAGGGCAGATCGGTGCGGGACGCCGACCTGCGGCACTGGACGGCGTTCCTGGCCAGGCGGCGGCGGTTCATCGAGGCCATCCTCGACCGCCTGCCGCGCGCGCCGGTGCGCCCGGACGAGCGGCGCCGCATGGAGGAGTCGCTCAAGGCCGCCCGCGGCCGCCTCGCACTGATCCGGCCGGAGCTGTGTCTCGCCTACCTCGACGCGTGGCGGGCCGATGGCAAGGTGTGGCGGGACTTCGTGGAACTGCTGCCCAGCGGCGTTTCCCTCGGCGACGCGCTACGCTACCTGGCCACCCCGGGCGTCCCCGCCGCCGCGGGGCGGGGCGGCGTCCGGCGTCCCGGTCTCACCCTTACCTGAGAGAACATCGGACTATGCTTGCCGTCAGCCCTTTCGCCGCTTGATTGTAGACGTCATGCTTCATGTCCGGATTCGAGCGGCCGTGGACGGGGATCTCGCGGCCCTGGTGAACTCCCTGGGGCAGGAGCCGTACTTCCGGGCACAGCTGGCCCGTCAGCGGGAGAAGCGCGGGGAGCTGCTGGTGGCCTGGCAGGGCGTCGTCCCGATCGGGGACGTCTATCTCTGGCTCGACCAGGCCGAGGAGCCGGAGATACGCGAACGGCTGCCGGGGGTGCCGCTGCTGACCCACCTGGAGGTGGCGCGCGAGCACCGCGACCGGCGGATCGGCACCCGGCTGATGGACGCCGCCGAGCGGCGTTTACGCGAGCTCGGCCATGACCGGGTGGCGCTGGGCGTGGATCCGGCGAACCACCGGGTGTGGTCCCTGTACCGGCGGCTCGGGTACGAGGAGTGGCCGTATCCTCCCGTACCGACGACGCGCCGGATCTACCTGCCGGGCGGCAGGGTCGAGCAGGTGCCTGACGTGTGCCGGGTGCTGGTGAAGGACCTGCGCGAGCCCGGGGCCCGCGAGGGCTAGGGATCGCCGGCGGCCGCACCGGGCAGGCCGGAAGGACACCTGGTCCACCGCTACGCCGACGAGCGGCAGGACGCGCTCGCGGGCCGGACAGGCAGAGCCGGGGGCGTCGCCGCCCCCGGCCCTGGTCATGTCACTGGTCAGAACGGCGCGTTGTGCACCGAGTTGACCTTCAGACCGGTGATCTTGATCTGCTTCATCCGCACCGTCGAGGTGCCCGCCGGCTTGGTGCAGGCGAAGGTGAACACCCCGTTGCCGGTGAAGTTGTGCACCACGTTGAGCGCCACGGTCTGCTGCGAGTTCGGCGGCAGCGTGACGAAGGCGTGGTCGGTGTCGGCTCCCCCTTCGGCGCTGACGAGGCAGGTGTAGAGGATCGCCGTGCTGCCCGTGTTCTCGGCCGTCAGCTTGACGGTGACGGTGTAAGGCCCGCTGAAGATGGCCTGGTTGAACGACGGGCTGATCGAGTTGACGTGGATCAGCTCGTTGTTCCAGCGGCTGATCACTTCGGGCGCCGCCGCCTCGGCGGTCACGGCGTTCCCTGCCAGCAGCGCGCCGGCCGCCGCGGCCACCACCAGGGTGGAGGCGATGCGCAGGCGGCGCGACGCGATCGAAGGCATGGACATGACAGGTCTCCTTCTGGAAAGGGATGGCCCCGCGGACGGTCCGCCGCGGGGTTCGGCGACCTCCGGCGGCCGAGGCGGTCTGCCTGCCGGGGATGCGCACCAGCGAAACCTAGCCCGGCTCGCGGCCCCGTGACCGCGCAGAACTGCACGGACCCCGCGCGTCGTTCGCCCTGGCGGCGGGGGCGGGTTCCGTGCCGCGCGCCCCGGTCGCGAGGCGGTCGCTCAGCTGCGGTCCCTCTCCCGCCTGAGCGGCTCGTACAGGCTGCTCCAGCCGTTGAACAGGCCGCTCAGCGCGTAGTGGACGTTGGTGACGAGCATCGTGGCGACGGTGGCGACCGCGTACAGCAGGGTTCCGGCCGCGCGCACCGCGTCGACGGGGAGCGCGTACGCGAGAGCCACCCGCGCGGCCGCGTCGAGCAGCAGCGCGACGCCCCAGATGGCGGACGAGACCCGCCAGAGGCGGCGGAAGCGGGGCAGCCGCTCCCAGTAGACCTCCCACGGCTCGCGCGCCGGGCCGAGGGGGAAGCGCCGCTCCAGCAGGGGGCGGGTGAACAGGTAGGCGAGCGGCCGGGACATCTTGACGGAGGCCAGGAACCACAGGCCGGCGGCGGCGGTGACCCAGCCCTCCTTGGCCAGCAGCAGCCGTTCGTCGCCGGTGACGAGCGCGACCACCACGGCGACGGCGAGCATGGCGGTGAAGAACGCGCTCAGCCCGTCGAGCGTGCGTTCGCGCAGCAGCTTGTAGCCGGTGAACGCGGCCGACACCAGCGTGTCGGCCAGCAGCGCCAGGTAGACGCTGACGCCGGCGGCGCGCAGCCCGTAGTAGATCACCAGGGGGACGCCGAGGTTGACGGCGACGGTCGGCCACCGCCCCGTCATGGGCCCGCCCGCGTGGCCAGGTCGAACATCGTCTCCAGCTCGCGTGCCGTCAGCTCCAGGTCGAGGTCCGGCTTGGCGCGCAGCAGGAACGGCAGGCCGTCGAGCGAGCGCTGGATCGTGGCGGCCATGACGAACGGGTCGAACGGGCGGAACTCCCCCCGCTCCTGGCCATCGCGCAGGATGGCCTCCAGGTGGCCGAGCGTGCGGATCTCCTCGCCGGGACCGTAGGAGCCGGTCTCGCCCGGATGGGCGAGGAAGATCGTCATCAGGGCCCGCATCTCGTCGCGGTGGCCGGCGTTGAACGCGACCAGCCCGCCGATGTAGGCGCGCAACCGGCTCCTGGCGTCCGGCTGCGCGCTCACCCGCTGGTGCATGAAGCGCCCGAGCTGGTCGAGCACGTGCGCGACCACGGCGGCCATGAGCTCGTCCTTGCCGGCGAAGTGGTACGAGATCAGCCGGGTGCTGCTCAGCCCGGCCCGCTCGGTGATCTTGGCGAACGAGGCGCCCCCGTAGCCGAACCGGCCGAGGGTCTCGACGGTCGCGGCGATGATCTGCGCGCGCCTGGCCTCCCCGGTGAACGTCCGCCTTTTTACTTGCATGAGTAAAGAGTAACTCAACCAAGTAATGAACGAAGTGGGCGAGGCCGGGGACGCGAGCCGCCCGGCCGGTCTACCGTGCGCGCATGACGATCCGCAGCCTGATCGTGAGTGTGCTGGCCGTGCTGTCGGCCGGTACCGTCGCCTTCGTGGTGACGCCATCGACTTCCTCCGCGACCGCCGCCGACCGCGGCCGCGCCCGGCCGCCCCTGGTCATCGGCCATCGCGGCGCCAGTGCCCACCGCCCCGAGCACACGCTGCTCTCGTACGAGGCCGCGATCGCGATGGGCGCCGACTACATCGAGCCCGACCTCGTCCCCACCCGCGACGGCGTGCTCGTCGCGCGGCACGAGAACGAGATCTCGCAGACCACCGACGTGGCCGAGCGGGCGGAGTTCGCCGGCAGGCGCGCCACCAAGACGATCGACGGCCGCGAGGTGACCGGCTGGTTCACCGAGGACTTCACCCTGGCCGAGCTCAAGACGCTGCGGGCCAGGGAGCGGGTGCCCGAGCTGCGCCCGGACAACACGGCCTTCGACGGGCTGGCCGAGATCCCCACCTTCCAGGAGGTCGTCGAGCTGGCGCTGCGGCACGGGGTGGGCGTCTACCCGGAGACCAAGCATCCGACGTACTTCGACTCCATCGGCCTGTCGCTGGAGGAGCCGCTGCTGGAGACGCTGGAGCGCAACCGCGTGCGCGAGGCGTACATCCAGTCCTTCGAGACCGCCAACCTGCGCGAGCTGGCCGGCAGGACCAGGCTGCCGCTCATCCAGCTCATCAGCGCGAGCGGCGCCCCGTACGACCTGGTCGCCGCGGGCGACGGCCGCACCTACGACGACCTGGTCACCCCGGCGGGCCTGCGCGAGGTGGCCCGGTACGCCGACGGGATCGGCGTCGACACCCGGCGCGTGCTGCCCGTCGGCGCCCCCCCCCCCCCCCCGGCGCCGGGCGGGCGGGCCTGGAGCAGGCTCGCCCCGCCGACGAACATC
>NZ_JAPNNL010000126.1 GCF_027620315.1 Nonomuraea corallina
CTACCAGACGATCCGGACAGATGCGAATCAACCGGACATCTAGTGATGAAGTGGGTTTGCCGGGCTCTCCGTGGCTCTCGCGAGCCCCTCGTTGCCCTGGCCTGAGCAACTCTAGCAGCCTCCAAGACCATCCCGAGCCCACACAGGTAATCAGGAGGTCCTCCCCTCCCCAGAGAACACCCAAACCTCAGGGCTCGCGGGAGTGTAGGCAAGCGAACGGCAAGCGATCCGCAACACGCTTCCTGTACCCATGACTCACGAGCACACTGCGCTCTCGGAGGTGTCCGGCATGACCCGCTCGGAATTCGACGACATCCGTGCTTTCCTCGCCGACCCGGGGAGCCAGACGGGCGACCTGCTGGCCGTGGCCAGAGCGCTGGTGGACGACCTGGAGCAGGCCCGCATGCGCGAGGCGGTGCTGCGGACCCACTACCTGAGGCTGCTGACCGCCGCCCGGGCGAGCGTGGCGGCCGAGTACGCCGGCTCGCACGACCCCATGACGTTCGTCAAGCACGAGCTGGGCGGGCGCGGCCAGCTCCCGGAGCGGGGCGAGGCCGTACAGCGCATCCTGTCGGACGCGCGCACGGCAGCCGCTCTGCTCGCCTGCCTGGCGGAGCGGGAGACGAAGCCGCGCCCCCGCGGCAGCGTCCGCCTGCGCCGCTGCGTCGGCCCCGGCCGCAGCCTCCCCCGCTGACTCCCCCGCAACGCTCCCCCCGCAACGCTTCCCCCGCAGCACTCCACCGCCCCGCTGCCGCCTCGCAACGCTGCCCCGGTGTCACATGCTCAGGCCCGTCCGGGCTGTTCCCCTGACGCTGCCGAACGTCGCCCCACACGCGCGATGCCCCAGGCCGACGTCCGCGCCACTCGCTCGATCATGAAAAGCCCGGGATGACCGGCCCTCGCGGGCCGGCCGAGCCGCAAACAACCCGCGGGTGACCGGGCGCATACCCGCGCTTGGGGCGGCGACTGTAAGACTGCGCATATGTGGCAGAAAGGGATGAATTGGGCGGCCATCGTGCTGGTAGCCGTATTCAACCTGATGTGGCTGGGCGTGGTCATCTACGCGGACGTGACCTCCACTCTCTGGTCGCGCCTCACCCAGGCCGCGGTCGCGCTGCTCCTGCTCGGCTGGGCCGCCAGGAGGACGGCCCAGATGATCGGCAAGGCGTGAGTTTCGATGAGCGAGCAACCGTACGAGATCGGCAAGGATCTGGGGGACGACCCGCAGCTGTCGTGGGCTGCGATGTACGAGGACGTGTTCCCGCAGCGGCACCTGATCGCGGAGATCGACGACGAGATCCCGCGCGGCATCTCCCGATGGGTGCGTGAGGAGGACCCTCGCGAGTCCGACACCTTCATCGACCCGCTGGACGACCCGCCGAACGTCGACTTCGAGGGTTAGGGCTGGTACGGAGGGGCCACGCCCCAGCCCCACCGGGGCACCGGCGCCTGCCGGGGCGGCGTCGCCCCCGGCTGCGAGTTGACGCGGGCGATGCGCGTGCCCCATTCGACGTAGCCGAAGAAGGCGGCCCTGAACTCCGGGTCGTCCGGCAGCCCCACCTCGTCGGCCGCGTCCATGAGCAGGCTCACCCAGCGGCGTCGCTGCGGCTCGGTGATGGCCTTGCCGAGATGGTGGGCGAGCATGTGCGGGTAGCCGCCGCGCTCGCCGGTGTAGCGGGCGGGCCCGCCGAAGACCTCGCCCAGCCACATGGCCACGTATCGGGGATGGTCGGCATCCATGCCCGCGAACAGGGGGCCGATCAGTTCGTCCGTCACGACCTGCCGGTAGAAGGCCGTGGTCAGCCGTTCCAGCGCCTCGGCTCCGCCGGCCCACTCGTACAGTGTCGGCACGTTCTCCTCAGTCATGTAATGATGTAATCATTGGTCGGCCCGCCAGGCAACGCCACGTACGTCCTAGAAGTCCTCGCACGTCGCGTACCAGCTCGCGGAGAGCCGGTCGACGGAGGAGAAGCGGTAGGTCTTCAGCCGCTCGCCGCTCGCGTACGTCAGCCCGCAGAACTCCAGCCAGCCCCCCGAGCCGATGACGCCCAGGTCGGCCCGGTCCACGTGGCGCACGGCCCGGCCGACAGGGAAGAGGCCGACCCACTCGACGTCGAGCATGCTCTCGGCGTCGCCCACCGTGACGTGCTCGGGATGGAGCGGCAGCGAGCGCACGTAGGCGGTCAGCGCGGGCTCCGACACCGCGAACGCCGCGCGCATCGGCAGGTCGGCCGCGACGGTCGCGTACGTGAGCACGGCCACGAGCGGCGCGACCGCGATGCCGGCGCTCCTGCGGTAGCGCGGCACGCAGAGCAGCAAGCTCCACACAGCCGCCGCGAGGATCCAGAACAGGACCGCGTAAGACAGGACATAAAGGCTGCCCCCGGGGAAGACCATCCCGATCAGGGTGAGAAGGGCCGCGAGCGTGGCCGGCGCCACGAGCCAGAGCCACCGCACCCTGCCGGTCGAACCCGCCTCGGGGACACGCACACACGGGACCCTAACAAAAGCAGGTCGGCTGACCGGCCGGATCGCGAGCAGTCGTAACCCGGGGTGAAAGTTTCAGCCCGTGACGGGCCTCCCGCCTGTGCCTTTGCCTCCCGGCGGCCGGAGCGCGCTTCTGGCTGGGGGCGGACGCTCCCTACCATGCGTGGGAGCGCTCCCATATCAGGACGGAGTTTTCATGTCTCGCAGCAGGCCCGTGCTGGCCGCCCTCCTCACCGCGGTCGCCACCGCCGTGGCGGGGGCGGCGATCTTCTCTTCCTCCGCCGTCCAGGCCGCCGACTCGGCGTTCTACGTGGACCCGGAGACGAACGCCGCCAAATGGGTGGCGGCCAACCCCTCCGACAGCCGCGCCGCGGTGATCAGGGACCGGATCGCCGCCGTTCCGCAGGGACGCTGGTTCGCCACGTACAACCCGTCGACCGTCCGCTCCCAGGTCGACGCGTACGTGCGCGCCGCCGCGACGGCGGGCAAGATCCCGATCATGGCCGTGTACGCGATGCCGAACCGCGACTGCGGCGGCCCGAGCGCGGGCGGCGCGCCGGACCACACGGCCTACCGGGCCTGGATCGACCAGATCGCGGCCGGGCTGGGCGGGCGGCCGGCCACGATCGTGCTGGAGCCGGACGCCCTGGCCATCATGACGAACTGCATGAACTCCAGCGAGCAGGCCCAGGTCCAGGCATCGATGGCGTACGCGGGACAGCGGTTCAAGGCGACGTCGTCCCAGGTCAAGGTGTACTACGACATCGGGCACGACGCGTGGCTGTCGGCCTCGGAGGCGGCCAACCGGCTGCGCGGCGCCAACGTGTCCACCAGCGCCGACGGCATCGCGGTCAACACCTCCAACTACCGCTCCACCCCGGGCCTGGTCTCGTACGCGAAGAGCGTCCTCGCGGCGGTCGGTGACTCCCGTCTGCGCGCGGTGATCGACACGAGCCGCAACGGCAACGGTCCCTCGGGCAGCGAGTGGTGCGACCCGGCCGGCCGCGCCACGGGCACGTGGAGCACCACCGAGACGGGCGATCCGATGATCGACGCGTTCCTGTGGGTCAAGCCGCCCGGCGAGGCGGACGGCTGCATCGCGAGCGCGGGGCAGTTCGTGCCGCAGCGCGCCTACGACCTGGCCATCGCGGCCGGCGAGCCGACCCAGACGCCCACGGTGACCCCGACCATCACCCCCACCATCACTCCGACGGTCACGCCGGGCCAGGGCTGCACCGCCGAGTTCACGATCGTCAACCGCTGGCAGGGCGGCTTCCAGGCCCAGGTCACCGTGCGCAACAACGGCACGTCGGCCATGAGCGGCTGGCAGGTCGGCTGGGGCTTCACCGGCGGTCAGTCGATCTCCCAGCTCTGGAACGGCGACCTGAGGACCTCCGGCTCGTCCGTGACCGTCGGCAACCTCGGCTGGAACGGCACCGTGGCCGGCGGAGGCAGCACCACCTTCGGCTTCCTGGCCAACGGCCAGGCCGACACTCCCGCCCCGATCACCTGCACCGCTCGCTAGCGGACCTCCGGCTAGCGGACCTCCATGGCATGGGTGACGAGCGTGGTCAGCACCTCCTTGACCGAGGAGCGGTTGCGCGCGTCGCACATGATGACCGGGGTCTTCTCGTCCAGTCCGACGGCCCGCCGCACCTTCCCAGGATCGTGCCGGCGGGCCCCGTCGAAGCAGTTCACCGCGACCACGAAGGGCAGCTTGAGCTGCTCGAAGTAGTCGACGGCGGGGAAGCAGTCGGCCAGCCTGCGGGTGTCGGCGAGCACCACGGCGCCGAGAGCGCCGAGAGCCAGCTCGTCCCACATGAACCAGAACCGGTCCTGGCCGGGCGTGCCGAACAGGTACAGCCACAGGTCCTGGCGGATCGTGATGCGGCCGAAGTCCAGCGCCACCGTGGTGGCGACCTTCCGCTCCACCCCGGACACGTCGTCCACGCCCACCCCGCGGTCGCTCAGCAGCTCCTCGGTGTGCAGGGGACGGATCTCACTGATCGTGCCGACCATCGTGGTCTTGCCCACGCCGAAACCGCCGGCCACCAGGATCTTCAGGGCGGTCGCGGTGAGCGTCCCTCCGGAAGGCCGGGGGCGATCAAAGCCTGCGAATTCCATGCAGTACATCCCTGTAGGTACGTTCGTCGATCGACTGGTTGGCGGGCTTCGGCGGGGTGATGCTCACGAGCCCCTCGCGGCGCAGGTCGCCGATGAGGATGCGGATGATGTTGAGCGGCAGCCCGAGCCCGGCCGCGACGTCGGCCACGGGGGTGGGCTTGCGGCAGACATGCAGGATGGTGTGGTGCTCGGGGTTCAGCACGGCCGTTTCCTGGGGCAGGCGGACCGTGGCGACGATGGCCACCAGGTCGAACGCCTCCCCCTGGGGCCGCGTCCGCCCGCCCGTGAGCCCGTACAGCCTTATCAGAGGCCCTGGGTCGTCTTCGGTCACGGTGTCATCCCGTTCCAGACCGGTGCGGGAGCCGCGCCTCTCGGCAGCGCGGTCAGGTGCTCGCCCACGCGCCGGACGAGCAGGGCCATCTCGTACGTGATCAGGCCCAGCTCGGCGTCGCCCGCGGCCAGGACCGCCAGCCGGGCGCCCTGGCCGGCGGCCGTGACGAACAGGAAGCCGCCCTCCAGCTCGATGATCGTCTGGCGGACGCCGCCCATCCCGAAGTGCCGGCCCGCGCCCTGGGCCAGGCTGTGGCTGCCCGCCGCTATCGCCGCGAGGTGCTCGGTGTCCTCCCTGGTCAGCTCGTGGGAGCCGCCCATGGTGAGGCCGTCGGCGGACAGCAGGACCGCGTGCCGCACCCCCGAGACCCTGTTGGCCAGGTCGTCGAGCAGCCAGCTCAGCTCAGATCTCGCGTCAGCCATGGGAGTCCCTTTCGTTCCGCCCGTTGTCGCGAGCGCCGTCGGTCTCCCTGCGCGCCTGCCGCCAGCCCTCCTGCATGGAGGTCATCAGGCTGAACAGTTCCTCGGGGGCGCGGGTGGAGACGTCGGACTCCTGCTCCGGGCGTGATTTCCGTAGTTGTGGTGCGAGATGGGCCTGGCGTACCCGGACCGGCAGGCCGTCGAGGTCGTCGTCCGGGTCGGCCGCCTGCCGCGGGATCGGGCCGGTGGGCGGGCCGGGACTCCGCGCCGGGACGGGCGGGCGCACCTCGCGCGGCGGCGAAGGCGGGATCGCGCGGCCGGGCTCGAAGAGCGAGTGCCCGGTCCGCGGCGGGACCGGGGCGCGTTCGGCGAGCACGCAGGACGGCAGCATGATGATCGCGGTCGTGCCGTCGTACGGGGAGGGGCGCAGCGTGACCTTGATGCCGTGCCGCGCGGCCAGCCGGGACACCACGAAGACGCCCATCCGGTCGCTGCGCGCCAGGTCGAACTCGGGCGGGGTGGCGAGCTGGGCGTTCAGCTCCCGCATGGTCGCGGGGTTCACGCCCAGGCCGCGGTCCTCGATCTCCAGGGCGAACCCGTTGGCCGCGCTGAGCCCCCGCACCTGCACTCCGGTGTTGGGCGGCGAGAAGGCGGTGGCGTTCTCCAGCAGCTCGGCGACCAGGTGGATGACGTCGGTCACCGCGGCGCCCGTGAGCAGCGGGCCGTTCGGCATCGGCTGGACGGTGATCCGCGTGTAGTCCTCCACCTCCAGCGCGGCGCTGCGCACCACGTCGAAGACCGGCACCGGGTCGCGCCAGCGGCGGGCGGGGGCGGCCTCGGACAGGATGATGAGGTTCTCCGCGTGGCGGCGCATGCGGGTGGTGAAGTGGTCGAGCTTGAACAGCCCTTCGAGGGTGTCGGGGTCCTCGGCCTTGCGCTCCATCGTGTCCAGCAGCGCGAGCTGACGGTGCAGCAGCGCCTGGTTGCGGCGGGCCAGGTTCAGGAAGACCTGGCCGACGCCCTTGCGCAGGGTGGCCTGGCCGACGGCGGCCTCGACGGCGGTGCGCTGCACGGCCGAGAAGGCCCGCACCACCCCCTCCACCTCGGCGATGCGGGCGCTCTCCAGCTCGGGCGTCTCGGCCGGGTCCACGTCCTCGCCCTTGCGCAGCCGCTCGACCAGCCGGGGCAGCCGTACCTCGGCCAGTTCGACGGCCGAGCCCTGCAGCTTTTTCAGCTCGTTCACCAGCGAGCGGCCGAACCGGTACGACAGCGCGATCGACAGCACCACGGCCAGCAGGCCCAGGCCGACGACCAGCGCGATGCGCAGCAGCCCGGCCAGGACCAGGTCCTCTCCCTTGGCGGTCGCGCGGGCGAGCTCCTCGGTGTAGCTGTCGCTCAGCATGGCGTGCACCGCGCCCGTGTCGCGCTTCCACGCCTCGGCCAGGATGGGCGGCTTGCCGCTCTTGTTCCAGTGGAAGACGGCGTCCTCGGCGGTCACGAACCGCTGGTACTCGGGCGAGGCCAGCAGCCGCTCGTGCCCGACCCGCAGTTCGGGGCCCATGTCGCGCTCGGCGTTCGCGAGCTGGACGCGCCGGGCGGCCGTCGCCGCGACGAACGCGCCGTGCTCGGCCCTGGTCATCTCCCCGCGCTGCAGCGCCGGCGTGAGGATGGCGTTCTGCCTGGCCAGGTACTCGTCGACGGCGCCGTAGTAGCCGAGGCCGCGCAGCACCCGGTACGACGACACGGCGGTGACGCTCTCGGCGCCGGTGAACTGACGGTTGGCGACGCTGATGAGGGTGTTGAACTTCTCCGTCGTGGCGAGCGGGGGCACCTGGTCCAGGTCGGCACTGGCCCGCACGCTGGGCAGTCCGTCGAGCTGGTCGAGCAGCGCGCCCACGGCCTCGGGCGGGGTGCTGACGCTCCCGCTCACCGTGGCGGCCACGTCCCTGATGCGGGCCACGGCCTGGTCGGTGTGGTGGCGCTGGGTTCCGAGCTGGGCGTTGCCGGCGGTGTCCTCCGCCGCCTCGGCGGTCAGCTGCCGCTCCTTCTGCAGCTCCGCGATCAGGTCGCGGGCGGGGGCGCCGATGGCGTCCCACTCGCTGCGGCTGTTCGCGAATCCGGAGGTCTCGCTCACCATGCTGTACGCGAGGTAGCCCCATAAGGCGAGCAGGGAGACCAGGGGTACGACGAGGATGCGCAGAATCTTCGCACGGACCGGCGGGGCGGCTCTCATACGCTTCATCCAATCCGCGCGTTGCCTGCGCATGGCCGATGCCGGAAGGGCGGTGAGTGCCTGAAGAGCACTCCCGCGACCGATGCGCGCTGTGATTTGCCCCACTATGCCGCTGCGCCTCATAGGCGACAAGCCAGCGCCGCGAAAGTTGAGATTTTGATATCTAATTCGCCACATACTGGGCTTTACAAGTCCTTGTCATGATGCTCGGGCCCGTGCCCGCCCCGGACGACACGCCGTGCCCGGGGGCTACCGCTCGGGTGCCCGCCGGGGTTTGATCGAGACAACTCGACATCTGGAGGCGTCATGGCGTACCAGCTCCTCGCGCTCTACCACCACCCGGAGAGCGCCTCCGCGTTCGACAAGCACTACGACGAGGTGCACGCCCCGCTGGCCGCGCGGCTTCCCGGCCTGCGGGCCTACACCGCCACCCGGCCCGCGGGCAACGATCCGGCCTACCACCTGGTGGCGGTGCTGACGTTCGACGACGAGGCCGCCTTCAACGCCGCCATGGGCAGCGACGTCGGCCAGCAGGCTGTGGCCGACCTGGCGAACTTCGCGGGCGGCGGCGTCACCATGCTGACAGGCCCGGCGGCGACGGTGGTCTGACCGCGGCAGGCCGCCCGGCCGCGACACCCGGGCGGCCTCCCGGAGGGGAGATCCCTGGCTGGACAGCGTTCCGTTCTCCCCGCGACCATGCTCATATGGCCCGTTTACAGGCGGAAGCCGTCGTGGAGGCGATCCCTCGCGACTGGTTCGAAGAGTACGTACGCGCCCTGCTCGATCGTGCCGAGAGCTTGGAACTGGACGAGAAGGGCCGGATCCAGGGCGACGAGGAACTCGCGGGCGTCACCCTCGTCGAAGGCGAGCACCTGACCCCCGGCGCGCGCTTCCAGCGCCACGTCTACTCCGCGGACGACCAGGACGGGAAGGGCACGACCACCGAGCTGCGGATCACCTCGTGGAACCGTACGGGAGAGGTGAGCGCGGACCTCACCACCTGGCACTCCGAAGAGGGGAAGACCACGTGGACGGTGAAGTTGTCCGAACCCGGCGCGCTGCGGTCGGTCGTGACCGAAGGCGGAATCCATAGCGCCAGACGCCGCTCCCGGTTGTCATGGGCAGCGGAGTTCGACTGCCGGCAGTGGTGGAGCCTGACGGAGAGTGGCGGCGGGGAGGCGGCTGGGTCCGGCCGTTCGCGGCGGTCGTCCTGCTGCTCATGCGGCGCAGGATGGAGGTCAAGTTCCGCGAGATGGTCGCCGAGATGTCCGGCGACTGGAACGCGGACGTCCCCGAGCTGCTGGCGCACGACCCTCGCGAGGCCGGCTTCTGGATGCCCGCGCTGAGCCGGGACCGCGCGGAGTACGCCCGGTGGATCGAGGAGACCCGGTGACGGCCGTCAGCGCGGCTCCTGGCTGGTGTCGGCGATCAGCGGCTCCAGGGTCAGGCCGGGCTGGTCGCGGGCGATGGTGCGCATCCGCCACTGGTCGGTGAACAGCGCTAGCAGCGCCTGGTCGCCGGCGCGGGTCAGCACCTCGCAGCCGCGCTCCCTGTCCAGGGCCGGCGCGGAGGCGGCGTCGGTGCGGCGGGCCAGCGTGTAGTCCAGCCGGTCCAGGCCGATCTCGGCGCCGAACTCGGCGGCCATGCGGTGCTGCACCACCTCGAACTGCATCGGCCCGACCGCCGCCAGCACCGGCGCCTGGTCGCCGCGCAGGTCGGAGCGGAGCACCTGGATGACGCCCTCGGCGTCGAGCTGGTCGATGCCGCGGCGGAACTGCTTGGACTTGCCGGAGTCGCGGACCCGGGCGACCGCGAAGTGCTCGGGGGCGAAGCTGGGGATCGGCGGGAAGGTCACCGCGGGCCCCTCGAACAGCGTGTCGCCCGGCCGCAGCGCCCCGGCGTTGACCAGCCCGACCACGTCGCCGGGGTAGGCCTCGTCCAGCGTGGTGCGGTCCTGGCCGAAGACGCTCTGCGCGTACTTGGTGGCGAACGGCCGCCCGGTGGCGGCGTGGGTGAGCACCATGCCGCGCTCGAACCGTCCCGAGCAGACCCGGACGAACGCGATCCGGTCACGGTGGGCGCGGTCCATGTTGGCCTGCACCTTGAACACCAGCCCGGAGAACGGCGCGTCCAGCGGGCGGCCCACGCCGTTGACGTCGGCGCGGGGCGCGGGCGGCGGCGCCAGCTCGACCATCGCGTCCAGCAGGCGCGCGACCCCGAAGTTGGACAGCGCGGCGCCGAACAGCACCGGCGTGGACTCGTGGGCCTCGAAGGTCTTCTGGTCGTGGTCGGCGCCGATGGCCGACAGCAGCGCGACCTCCTCGCCGGCCCGCGACCAGTCGTCGCCCAGCTCGGCCCTGGCCTGCTCGTCGGTCAGCTCGCGGGTCAGCGCCTTGGTCGCGCCGCCGGGGGTGCGCTCGTAAGCGACCGCGCGCCCGGCAGGACGGTCGATCACGCCCAGGAAGTGACCGGCCGCGCCGATCGGCCAGGTGACGGGGGTCGGGCGCAGTCCCGTACGGTCCTCGATCTCGTCGAGCAGCCCTAGCGCGTCGCGGCCGGGTCGGTCCCACTTGTTGACGAACGTGATCACCGGGATGCGGCGGTGGCGGCAGACCTGGAACAGCTTCATGGTCTGCGGTTCCATGCCCTTGGCCGCGTCGATCAGCATGACCGCGCAGTCGACGGCGGCCAGCACCCGGTAGGTGTCCTCGGAGAAGTCGGCGTGGCCGGGCGTGTCGACCAGGTTGAACACGTGGCCCCGGTAGTCGAAGCGGAGCGCGGCGGAGGTGATGGAGATGCCGCGGGAACGTTCGATCTCCATCCAGTCGGAGGTGACGCCGCGCCGCCCGGCCTTGCCGTGCACCGCGCCGGCCTGGGTGATCGCCGAGGCGTGCAGGGCGAGCGCCTCGGTCATGGTGGACTTGCCCGCGTCGGGGTGGCTGATGACGGCGAACGTCCTGCGCCGGCCGCCTTCCCCCGTGATGTCGATCATCGCCCTGCCTTCGCCGTCCTTGTCGCGCCAAGCACTCTACCTTGACGTCATGACCCCCTCGGCTGCCCTCTGGTACCGCTGGCTGTACTCGTGCCGGGGCGTACGCGGGAGCGACTGAAGGGCGTGCGGCTGGTGTGCTGATGGCTGTCGGTCAAGCCCTCCCCCAAGGAGACATCCCCATGGCAGTCAACAGCCGGTTGGACGCCCCCCGGCAGGACCCGGGCCACACCGGGCTGCGTGGTCTCATCCGCCGCCGCCCGCTGCTCAGCTTCTTCGTTCTGGCCAACCTGCTGAGCTGGGCCGCCTGGACGCCCTACATCCTCTCGGCGACCGGCCTGGGGGTGCTGGACTTCTCCTTCCCCTCCATGCTCGGCGGCACGCAGATGCTCGGTGTGCTGCCCGGCGCCTATCTCGGCCCGATCCTCTCCGCGTTCATCGTGACGGCGGTCGCGGACGGCAGGGAAGGCATCCGCCGCTGGCTCCGCCGGATGACGAACTGGCGGGTCAACTGGCGCTGGTACGCCCTGGCCGGGCTCGGCGTCCCGGCGGTCCTCATCGCCGCCGGTCTCGCGCTCTCCGACGGAGACGTCCGCATGCCGTCCGCGGTCCTGCTCCTGGCCTACCTGCCGAGCCTGGTGATCCAGATGGTCACCACGGGCCTGGCGGAGGAGCCCGGCTGGCGCGACTTCGCCCTGCCCCGCATGCAGCGCACGTGGGGCCCGCTGGGCGGCACCCTCGTCCTCGGCCCGCTGTGGGCCCTGTGGCACCTGCCGCTGTTCATGAGCGAGTGGGGTCACTGGCCGGACGTCACGTGGCTGCGGGTCGTCGAGTTCGTCGCCTTCTGCTGCACCTTCAGCGTGGTCGTCACCTGGATGTTCAACCGGACCCGTCAGAGCCTGCCGCTGATCATGCTGCTGCACGTCAGCGTCAACAACTTCATGTCCGTGCTTTACGGCGACATGTTCCCGTCGATCGCCTCCGTCGAGCAGGCGTCGCACGTCACGCTGCTCGCGGGCGCCACGGCCGCGCTCGTGGTGCTCGTGGCCACCCGCGGCCGGCTCGGCTACCGGCCGGTCGAGGAACCCGCACCCGAGGTCGCCCCGCGGAGCTGAGCCGTGAGCGGGCCAGGCGACGTGTCCCCCGGGGAGCCGGGAGGGACACGTCGCCTTCGCGTTCCGGTGGACCTGTTCGGCGTGGGGCTGGTCGGTCCCGTGGCCGCCCGGTCGGCTCGCGATGACCCCGGACATGCGAAACGCCCTCCGGGATGATCCCGGAGGGCGTTTCCTCTTGGTAGCGGGGGCAGGATTTGAACCTGCGGCCTCTGGGTTATGAGCCCAGCGAGCTACCGAACTGCTCCACCCCGCGTCGGTGTGTGTCTAAAGACTATCCCTGACACGGGGCTTACGCAAATCGACGGACTAGGACGCTCCCGCCGGTGACGCCGTCGGCGACGGGGCCGTCGACCCGGTCGCGGCCGGTGACGGTGCGGGCGAGCCTGTCGGGGCGGGCGTCGGGGTGGTGACCGGCGCCTGGACGCCGGCGCTCTCCAGCTTCTCCAGAGCGTCGTCCAGGCGCTGCTGGGCCTTGCCGAACTCCTCCCAGTTGGGCGGGTCGCTCTGCAGGGCCTTGGTGGCGTCGTCGTAGGCCCGCTGCGCGTCGCTGATCGCCGTCTGCAGGGCCGACGTCTCCTGGTTCTGCTGGGTGTCCTGGCTCTGCTGGTCCTGCTGGTTCTGTTGCGGCTGCTGTTGCTGATCGGTGGTCCGCTCCTCGCCGAACACCTGGCCCAGCGCCGCGTCGAGAGTGCGGCCGACGCCGATCTGGCTGCCGAACGAGACCAGGACCCGCTGCAGGATCGGGTACGGCTCCTGGCCGCCGCCCGCCGCCACCTGGATGTAGACGGGTTCGACGTAGACGAGCCCGCCCGCGTACGGCAGCGTCAGCAGGTTTCCGTACCGGACGGAGGAGGCGCCGACGCCCAGCAGGTTGAGCTCACCCGCGAACCGGCTCTGGAAGGCGTTCTGCGCCTGCCCGGGGCCGGGGATCGGGGTGTTGGACGGCATCCGCAGGATGCGTAGCTTGCCGTAGTTGTCGCCGGCGGTGGAGTCGACCGCCATGAACGCCGCCAGGTTGGGCCCCTGCCGTGGCACGAACGTGGTGGTCAGCGAGAACGTCGGCTCGCCGCCCGGCATCGTGGTGGTCAGGTAGTAGGGCGGCTGCTTGACGTTCCGCTCGCCCTGCGACGGGTCGTTCGGGACGTTCCAGAAGTCCTGGCCGCTGTAGAAGGCGGCGGCGTCGGTGATGTGGTAGCGCGACAGGGTGTAGCGCTGCACCTTGAACAGGTCTTCGGGGTAGCGGATGTGCGCGAGCAGGCTCTGGCTCATCTCGCTCTTCGGCTGGATGATCCCGGGGAACGCGCTGCTCCACGTCTTGAGCACCGGGTCGTTGGGGTCCCAGGCGTAGAGGGTGACGGTGCCGTCGTAGGCGTCGACCGTGGCCTTGACCGAGTTGCGGATGTAGTTGATCTCGTCCAGCGGCTGCTGGGCGATCACCCGGGACCGGTCGGTGGCCGTGTCGCGGGTCATCTCCTGCAGGCTCTCGCTCTGCGAGTAGGGGTAGGCGTTGGACGTGGTGTAGGCGTCGACGATCCAGGTCACCCGGCCGTCGATGACCGCGGGGTACGGGTCGGAGTCGAGCGTCAGGAACGGGGCCACCTTGGCGATCCGGTCACGCGGGCTGCGCTCGTACAGGATCTTGGAGTTGTCGTTGACGTCGCCGGACAGGAGGATGTTCACCTCGCTGTACTTGGCGGCGTAGAACAGCCGGTTGAGGAACGAGCCGACCGGGACTCCGCCCTTGCCGGTGTAGGTGGTGTTCTTCTGGCCGGTGCCGCCCGTCTCCGGGTAGTCGAGCTCCTGCGGGCGCTCGGGGTTGCCGCCGGCGATGACGTACTCGGCGCCGGTGGTCTCGCCGAAGTAGATGCGCGACTCCTTGAGCCCGGTGCGCTCGGCCAGGGCGCCGGTGACCGGCATGTCCTTGGCGTCGTAGGCCGGCAGACCACTGGAGTCGACCTTGTTGCCCGGCGCGGCGACGAAGCCGTAGCCGTGGGTGTAGACCAGGTGACGGTTGATCCAGTTGTTCTGACCCTCGGGCGGGCCGCTCAGCTCGCGCACGGCCACGATGTGGTCGGTGAGCTTGCCGTTCTCGTCGGGGTAGCGGTCGACGTCGAGCTGGTCGGCGAACTCGTAGAAGCCCCTGATGCGCTGGGTCTGCTCGTAGGTGGCGGACACGAGGCCCGGGTCGAGCAGGCGGACGCCGGTCACGGAGGCGTCGCCGGCGGCGTTCTCCCGCACCTTGCTGGGGTCGGCCTCGGCGCTGTAGGGCTCGACCTTCGCGTCGTTGATGTTGTAGGCCAGCCGGGTCGCGTCGATGTTGCGGGCGATGTAGGCGGCTTCCTTGCCCTGCTGGTTGGGCCTGACCTGGAACTGCTCGACGAGCATCGGGTAGACGCCGCCGATCAGCACCGCCGAGAGCGCGAGCAGGCCGAACGAGACCCCGGGCAGCATGCCGCCGGGCCGGATGACGCCGGCGAAGAACAGCAGGGCGCAGATCAGGGCGATGATCGCCAAGATGTTCTTGGCGGGCAGCACCGCGTTGATGTCGGTGTAGGAGGCGCCGTGCACGAAGCCGCGCTCGGAGAAGACGAGGTCGAACCGGTCGTACCAGTAGGCGATGGCCTTGAGCAGCACGAACACGCCGAGCAGCACCGACAGGTGGACGCGCGCGGCCTTGGAGGCGTGCACGCCGGGCGACTGCAACCGGAACCCGCCGTACAGGTAGTGGGTGATCGCCGCGAGGATGGCGGAGAGGATCACGGCGGTGAACAGGAAGTTGAGCACCAGCCTGATGAACGGGAGCTCGAACATGAAGAACGAGAGGTCGAGCTTGAACTCGGCGTCGGTCGTCCCGAACGGCTGGCCGTTGGCGAACTGCATCCAGGTCGGCCACTGGCTGGCGGTCGAGGAGCCCGCGAAGAGGGCGAGCAGCGCCATGCCGACGATGAAGACGAGCTTGCGGTGCGGGTCGAGGGCCTGCCGGTAGCGGTCGGCGCCGCTGCCGCCGCCGCCGAAGACCGCGGGCCCGAACAGCGGCCTGGACCGGAAGGCGAGCAGCATGTTGCCGCCGACGATGCCCGCCATGAGGACCGCGCCGACGATGAACAGCACGATCTGGGTGATCAGCACGCTGGAGAAGACCCGCGTGTAGTCGATCGCGGTGAACCATAGATAGTCGGTATAAATACCGGAAAAAAGGAAAAATAGCGCCACAATCGCCACCAGTGCGATCGCGACAGGCAGAAGCAGTCGCGGTCGGCGGGGCAAGCGCATCGCCCTGCCGCCGGCTCCTGGGGTCCGGAAGCTCAAGGCCAACCCCTCGTCGTGATGAAGAAACAGTCCGTGTCTGGCAACCTACACCGCAGTGTCGCCACTACGGCCAACGCGCGGTGATGGCGGGAAGTTTCATCCAGAACAAGACGGTACCTCCCCTTTACCTGAGGCCAGCGCCTCGAGCGCCAGCTTCGCGTCGTGCAACGTCTCGGCCTTGACCAGCCGCAACCCGTCGGGCACGGCCCTCAGCGCCTCGGCGCAGTTTCCCGCGGGGGTGAGGAAGATCGTGGCGCCGGCGTTGCGCGCGCCCACCATCTTCTGCGGGATCCCGCCGATCGGGCCCACCTTGCCGTCGGGCCTGATGGTGCCGGTGCCGGCGATCTGCTTGCCGCCGGTCAACTGGCCCTCGGTGAGCTTGTCCACGATGCCGAGCGAGAACATCAGGCCCGCGCTCGGCCCGCCGACGTCGCCCACGTTGATGTCGACGTCGAACGGGAACTCGTAGCCCGGCTGCATGTTGACCCCGACGATCGGCTCGCCCCCGGCGGCCACGGTCGGCACCGTGACGTCGAGCTTCTCCCCGCCCCTGGTGATCGTGAACGTCACCGGGTCGCCCGGCTCGCGCGCCCGCACGGCCTTGCTGACCTCGTCGGTCCTGGTGACCGGCTCGCCGTCGACGGCGACGATCCGGTCGCCTTTCTGGATCTTGCCCTCGGCGGGCTTGCCCTTCACGGTCGAGGCGACCGAGATGACGGCCTCGTACGGGATCTTCAGCTCGTTCAGAGCCGCGGCCGTGGCGTCGTCCTGGGAGTTGGTCATCTCGATCGTGTTCTCCTCCTCGACCTCCTTCTGGCTGCGGTCGGGGGCGAAGATGGTCTCCTGCGGCACCACGGCCACGGTCGGGTCGATCCAGCCGCGCAGCGCCGTGAGCAGGTCGATCTGGGAGGTGGGCCCGCCCTGGTAGGCCACCGTGACGAGCCTGAGCGCGCCGGTCGTCGGGTAGGTCTCACGCCCGGTTATCTTGATCACCGGCTGCTTGTCGATGTCGCCGAGGGTGTTCTCGGTGGGGCCGGGGCTGAGCACGACGTACGGGACGTCCACGACCGCGCCGCCGATGCCCAGCGCGAGCACGAGGAAGCCCGAAACGAGCAGGGTCAAGGCACGTCGTGACATGGATCCGAGCTTATTCGCAGGCGCCGACCCACTCGGTCGACCCGTCGGCGAACTCCTGATGTTTCCAGATCGGCACCTGCGCCTTGAGGTCGTCGATCAGCCTGCGCGCCGCCCTGAACGCCTCGTCGCGGTGGGGGCAGGCCACGGCCACGATCACCGCGGTCTCGCCCAGCTCCAGGTCGCCGAGGCGGTGGACGGCGGCGAGCGCGGTCACGGGGAAGTCGGAGGCCACCTTCTCGGCCACGGAGCGCAGCTCGCGCTCGGCGGACGGGTGGGCGGAGTAGGAGAGTCTCGTCACCCGCTTGCCGTGGTCCTGCTCCCTGACGGTGCCCACGAACACGGTGGTGCCGCCGGCGGCGTGGTCGCCCACCGCGGCCAGCACCTCGTCGACGGAGAGCGGAGTGTCACGCAGGGCGAGCAACCGGATGACGTCCACGTGGAGAGCCTACAGATTTCTCACTGGCGGCGCTTCTTGCGCACCTGGCGGACGATCGCGGCGGTGCCGATGACGGCCACGGTGGCTCCGGCCGCGGTGAGCGTGGCCTCCTTGACCGGCAGCCGCCTGCCGACCACGGTGGTGCGGTTCTCGCGCAGCTCCAGAAGCTGCTTGAAGGCCGCCTCGTTGGTCCACGCCGGCTTCCACCCGGCCTCGCGCAGGCTCGTGCAGTCGACCACCCACGGGTAGACGACGTAGTGGAGGTCGGTGGCCGGGGCCGGCGTGACGCCCAGCCGGTGGAGGCGCTGGGCGGTGCCGAAGGTCAGCCCGGCCGGCAGCTCGAACCGCCTGATCCCCGAAAGCTCCTCCACCTGCTCCAGCTCCAGCCAGCCGTCGCAGCCGACGGCCGCCACACCGGTGACGACGCCCTTGGCGGCCAGCTCCAGCGCGGAGACCAGGTCGTCGATGTGGCAGAACTGCCAGCGCTGCGCGCACCCCTTGACCGTCAGCAGCCGCGGCGACTCGAAGTGGCGGGTGATCACCGTGTCGACGCCGGGCCCGACGACGGCGGCCGGGCGCAGCACCGTGACCTCCAGGCCGGGGTGGCTCCGCAGCGACCTGCGGACCAGGGCCTCGATCTCCAGGTAGTCGCCGACCACGCCGGTGTCGGGCTCGGCCGCCACCGGCGCGTCCTCCGCGAGCGGCACGTCGTTGTCGGCCTCGGCTCCGTACACCATCGCGCTCGTCACCAGCACCACCCGCCGCACGCGCGCGGCCGCGCTGGCGGTGAGCACGGTCTGGGCGGCTCTCAAGTTGTACGCGCGGCGCTCGCCGGGGTCGGAGTCCACGGCGTAGTCACCGGCCAGATGGACCACGACGTCGATGTCGGAGATCCGGTTCGCCAAGAGCGGATCCCGGACGTCGAGCACCCGCCAGGTGGCTTCCTGGATGTCACCGCGCTCCTCGTCGATGGCCACCACTCTGCGGAAATCCGCGGACGTGACGAGCCTGGCGAGCAGCTCGCGGCCCAGGCCGGATGCGGCACCGGTGACGGCTACGACAGGTCGGCGCGGGCGTTTCGAGGTAGGCACCAGGTCCTCACTTTGCACTGATCCGCCACAGGACGGCTAACGTGGCGGATGTGGACTCCTCCATCCTGCACGAGGTAGAGCGGTGACTGACCTGCCAGGTCGCGAAAACGACCCCAACGAAAACCCGTTCGCCATGTTCGGCGACCCTGAGCAGATGGCTCAGGCGATGCGCCAGTTCGCCGACATGCTGTCGGCGCCCCAGGGCTCCGGCCCGGTCAACTGGGACATGGCCAAGAACATCGCCCGGCACGCCGTCGTCGCCCAGGGTGATCCGAGCGTCATGGAAGGTGAGCGCCGTCAGATCGTCGACGCGCTCCACCTGGCCGACCTCTGGCTGAACGAGGCGACCACGCTGCCCAGCGGCGTGTCCAACCCGCAGGCGTGGAGCCGGTCGGAGTGGATCGAGAACACGATCCCCGTCTGGCGCAAGCTGGCCGAGCCGATCGCCGAGCGCATGGTCGAGACCATGGGCGGCGCGCTCGGCGGCGCCGGGCTGCCGCCCGAGGCCCAGCAGATGGCCGGGCCGCTGATGGGCATGCTCAAGCAGATGGGCGGCATGATGGTCGGCCAGCAGATCGGCCAGGCTCTCGGCTCGCTGGCGCGTGAGGTGATCGGCACCACCGACATCGGCCTGCCGCTGTCCGACACGGCCGCGCTGCTGCCCGGCGGCGTCGCCTCCTTCAGCGCCGGCCTGGAGCATCCCGCCGACGAGATCAGGCTCTACCTGGCGTTGCGCGAGGCCGCGCACCACCGGCTGTTCCAGCACGTGCCGTGGCTGCGCGGCCACCTGCTCGGGGCCGTCGAGGAGTACGCCAAGGGCATCACGGTCGACACCTCCGCCCTGGAGGAGCAGATCCGCGGGCTGGACATCAACAACCCGCAGGCGCTCCAGGAGGCGCTGAGCGGCGGCGCGCTGCTCAAGCCCGAGGAGACCGAGCGGCAGAAGGCCGCCCTGGCCCGCCTGGAGACGATGCTGGCCCTGGTCGAGGGCTGGGTCGCCACGGTGGTCGACGCCGCGGCCGAGGGCAAGCTGCCGTCGGCGGTGGCGCTGGCGGAGACCGTGCGGCGGCGCCGCGCCACGGGCGGGCCCGCCGAGCTGACCTTCGGCACGCTCGTCGGCCTGGAGCTGCGGCCGCGCAGGCTGCGCGAGGCGGCCCGGCTGTGGCAGGTGGTCAAGGAGGCGCGCGGCCTCGACGGCCGCGACGCGCTCTGGTCGCATCCCGACCTCATGCCGACGGCCGAGGACCTGGACGATCCCGAGGCGTTCGTCCGGGGCGGCGGCGACTGGGACATCTCGCAGCTGGATCGCAAGCCCGGCGACGAGGACGACCAGCGTTGAGCCTGCACGACGACGCGGTGGCCGTGCTCTCCTCGTGGACCGCGCCCACGGACGGTGAGGAGCTGCTGCGCGCCGAGTTCCTCGGCCATCTCGCGGCCCACGACGACGCGATGCTGCGCGCGTGCGCGCCCGGCCACCTGACGGCGACCACGGCGGTGCTGTCGCACGACGGCGCCCGGGTGCTGCTCACCCTGCACCCCAAGGCGGGGATGTGGCTGCCGATGGGCGGCCACTGCGAGCCTTCCGACACCACGCTGGCCGGCGTGGCGCTGCGCGAGGCCGTGGAGGAGTCCGGCATCGCGGATCTGACGCTGCTGCCCGGCCCGCTGGCGCTGGACCGCCACCAGGTGTGGTGCCATCCGCCGCACAGCTGGCATCTCGATGTCGAGTACGCGGCCGTCGCCCCTCCGGGCGCCGAGGCGGTGATCAGCGCGGAGTCGCTCGACCTGCGCTGGTTCCCGGTGGAGGAGATCCCCGACCTGTCCGACGAGGCGACCAGACGTCTCGCGGCCCGGGGGCGGGCGGCGCTGGCCGGCGCCCTCGCCTCGCACGACCGCGGGGCCGCCGGCTGATGCGCGGTCCTCCCGTCGACGTCGTCAGCTGAAGATCCGTACGGTTCCGAAGGGGGTCCCCGTGGGCGTGTCCGCAGAGAGTCCGGTCGGGGGGACGATCGTCACGCCCGCGCGCCGCAGACGCAGCGGGCGCACCGGGGCCGTGCTGACGTGGCTCGCCGTGACCCCCTTCGCGGCGTGGGCGGTGACGAGGCTGGCGGGCCTGGAACGGGGGGCGATCCCCACCCAGATCCTGACCGCGACGCCGTACGCGGCCGCGGGCTCGCTGCTTCCGCTGATGATCGCCGCGCTCGGGCGGCGGCGGGCCGCCACCGCGGTCGCGCTGGTGACCAGCACCATGCTCGGGTTCAGCGTGCTGCCGCGGACGCTCGGCGTGGCGGAGGCGACGGCGGGCCGGCCGTTCCGGGTGCTCACCGTCAACCTGCTGTTCGGCAGGGCCGACGCGCAGGCGGTCATGGACCTGGTACGGCGGCTGGAGCCGGACGCGCTCAGCACGCAGGAACTGACCCCCGGGGCGGTGGCCGAGTTGGACGCGGCCGGACTGGGCGAGGTCATGCCGCACCGCGCGCTGATGGCCGAGTGGAGCGCCGCGGGCAGCGGGATCTTCTCCCGCCATCCGTTGGAGCCGCTGCCCGGCGCGCTGCCGCCGCTGGAGGGCCACAACATGCCGGTGGCCAGGCTGGCACTGCCCGGCGGGGCGCCGGTGGAGCTCTACGACGTGCATCCCGTGCCGCCGATCGGGCCGCACGCGACCGCCTGGCACGCGGCGCTGGAGGCGTTGCCCGGCACGTCCGACCGGGCGGTGCGCATCCTGGCGGGCGACTTCAACGCCTCGCTCGACCACGCGCCGATGCGCCGCCTGCTGGCACGCGGCTACAAGGACGCCGCCGACCAGGTGGGCGCGGGGCTGATCCCGACCTGGCCGGCCAACCGGCGGATCCCGCCCGTCATCACGATCGACCACGTGCTGGTCGACGAGCGGGTGGGGGTGAAGGCGGTCAGCGTGCACGACGTGCCGGGCACCGACCACCGGGCGGTGTTCGCGGAGCTCAGCGTGCCGTGAGCAGGGCGCGGGTGCTCTCCCAGCCTTCGAGGCCGGGGTCGAGGCGCTCGGCGTCGCCTGGGTGGCGCAGCCGGTGCCAGCCGGGGCCGGCCGCGACCATGCGGCGGCCGGGGGCCTGCGCGCGCAGCGCCGCCACCGGGTCGGGGTCGTCCAGATCCGGGTCCGCCCAGTCGGGCGGCGGCAGCCGGCAGGCGAGCGCGACGGCGCCGCCCCCTTCGGCGGGGCAGACGGTGACGTGCGCGCGTCCCAGCTCACGGAAGAGCTTGCCCACCAGCAGCGGCGGCAGGTCGGGCGCGTCGCCGGCGACGATCGCGGCCTGCTCGCCCTTCAGCAGCTTGAGCACGTCCTTGACCGGGTCGTGCTCGCCGATCTCGATGATCTCCGTGCCGGGCCAGACGAGGTCGTCCAGGCCCGGGACGCTCGTCACCAGGACAGGGGTGACCAGCTCCAGGCCGGCGACCAGCTCGTAGGTGTCCTCGGCGATGGCCTCCAGCCAGCGGGCCGGATCGACGTCCCGGGGCGCGGAGCGCGCCATGCCCTGCCGTACGAGAACCGCGACGGTGCGCGTCAACACTCCTCCGGGGCGCTGTGGGCTGCGGCGGAGAAGCCCTCAAGGAAGCCGCGGGCGCGCTCGGCCTTCGGGTAGCGCTCCACCAGGGCCCAGAACCGCGGGCCGTGGCTGGGCACGAGGAGGTGGACCAGCTCGTGCACGATGACGTAGTTGATCACCCATTCGGGCAGGCCCTTGAGCCGGGTCGAGATGCGGATCGTGCCGGTCTCGGGAGTGCAGGAACCCCACCGGTGCTGCTGGTTGTCCACCCATCGCACGCCGGCCGGGCGGGCCTTCCCGTCGAGGTACTTCGCCGAGAGCTCCTTCGCCCGCTCCAGCAGCGCCTCGTCGGTGGGCCGCCGTTTGCGCTCCTTGGCCGCGAGCCGATCGAGCATCCGGCTCACCCATTCATCCGCGTCCTCACCGCTGAGCCAGGCGGGCAGGAGCACGATCGTTTTGTCGCCGTCGCGGTAAGCGGAGACCGTACGCCGGCGACGAGAACTGCGACGGACCTCGACTGTCTCGGGGGGCACATATGCACGGTAGCCGACACTCACAGAATTCCCCAGAGGGCGAGGACATGTTTGTGCTGGTCAGATGATTAAGAGCTGGTGAATTTGGGCACGCGGGCTTTCCTGATCGTCATGAGGGGGTCCGGCCCGTACCACCGTCCTGCCTGGAGCTTCAAGGTCAGGGTTACTCCTGGTCAAGGACTTTGGGGGTGATCGTTCTCTTCGCTGGGGATTGCCGAGAATTTAATGTCATCGGGCGTTCCCCGCCATCCACAGGCGGTCCTGGAAAGCGGCGGGTTATCCACAAGGCGGGGCGTTCGAGTGCGGGATCTTGAATGCGCGTGCCAATCTTCGGGCCATGAGGCCACGTCTGCATCCCGCCCTCCGCCTCGTCGACCGTGACGAGCAGACCGTCCAGCTGGGCGCCCACCCGCGGCGGGCCGTCGTCCTGACCGGGCTGAGCCGGGCCGCCCGCAGGTGGCTGGGCGGTCTCGACGGCAGCCGCGAC
>NZ_JAPNNL010000127.1 GCF_027620315.1 Nonomuraea corallina
GCGCTGGGGGGTGCTCGGGGCCGGCGACGACCTGCGCGAGGTGCCCACCGAGCCCGGCGCGTACCTCGACTTCTACCGGGGCGTGGAGTCGGCGCTGCGCGCCGGCGGGCCTCCTCCGGTGACCCCGGACAGCGCCGTGGCGGCGCTGGAGGTGATCGAGGCGGCCCGCCGGTCGGCCTCCGGGCAGGGCGTGGTGCGCCTCGGCTAGTCGCGCAGGCGGGCGCGCATCGCCTGGCTGTCGTCGTCGGTCCAGCCGTGCCGGGCCAGCCAGCCGAGCGGGCCGTCGAACCGCTCGTCGAGCACGCTCAGGAACTGCTCGATGTAGCGCGGGCGCGGCATGTGGTCGTCGGCCGGGCGCGAGTCCAGGTCGTCGCGGTAGGTGGAGCTGGCGCGCAGGCGGCGCAGGATGAGCTCCAGCCGCTCCCCCGTGGCCACGTAGTCGGCCACGATCGCCTCACGGGTGGCGCCGGCCACCTCCAGCGCCAGCGCGCACAGCACGCCGGTGCGGTCCTTGCCCGCGGCACAGTGGACGACGGCGGCGCCGTCGTCGCGGGCCATGGCGCGCAGCGCCCGCACCACCGCGTCCGACCGGTCGCGCAGGTAGCCGTAGTAGAAGCCGGTGACGCGCAGCTCCGCGTCGATCTGGCGCTCGTGCCAGGGCAGCACCCGGTCGGCGTCGATGGTGTCGGCCTCCACGTCGGTGCGCCGTCCGCCCTCGGGGAAAAGTGTCAGGTGGTGGTGGGTCACCTCCGGCACCGCGGCCAGCGGCCCCGGGCCCTCCAGCGTCACCTCGGCCGTCGAGCGCAGGTCGACGACGTGCCGGAGCTTGAGCTCGCCGACCAGTCGTGAGACGTCGCCCGAGGTCAGCCCCTGCAGGTTGTCGGCGCGCAGGATCCGGCCGAACCGCGTGACACCGCCGTCACGCGTCGGAATCCCGCCCAGGTCACGGACGTTGACGGCACCTTCAAGATCGATCCATCTGCTCATCGCGTTCACTCCGTCGACCCTATATGTCAGGCAAAGATGAGCGGATTCGCGGTTCATAACGCAGCATGAACCTATGGATCCACGCGCTCTGCCCCCACGGCTGGTGATCGATCCATCGCTGCCCCCGGACCTCTCTGTCGAACTCCGGTCGAGCCCGCACGTGCTCCGACTGGCCAGGTCCGGCTGGCGGATGGAAAGCTCCCGCAACCTCACCTGGCTCTTCGTCGTGCCCGGCCTGCTGATGCTGCTGTGGATGACGGCCGGCACCGCGCCGGCCGTCGTCACCGCCATCGGCGCCGCCGTCATCGGCCTGCTGCGCTGGCTGACCAGCGCGTACCACAGGGACACCCGCCGCAAGCTCCGCCTGGCGTACGAGCACGCCGACCGCTACATCCTGCCCGAGGACCTCGACTACCCCTGCCAGGTGCTGCTGCGGCGGGCGCAGCGGGCGGCCGAGACGATCCTCGGCTCGCGGGTGCACCGGGCCGGGTTGATCGACACCATCGACAACCGGGTGACGCTCCCCGAGGAGGTCTGGCAGATCGCGCAGCGGCTGCGCAAGCTCTCGGCCATGCACGCCGAGCACAGCAAGATCGTCCCCAAGGAGCTCCCCACGGGGCTGCAGGACGCGTTCAAGCCGTACAGCACCGCGCTGGACGCGGCCTGGACGTCGCTGTCGAAGCGGGTGCGCAACCTGGAGCAGTACGCCAAGCAGGTCGTGAAGGCCGACAAGGTGTTCCACGCGCACCAGCGGCTGGAGGCGCTGGCCGCGCGCACCCCCGACTATCAGGCGCTGATCGCCGACACGGTCCGCGACGACCTGGCCCGCGCGCATCTCAGGGAGCTGACCGAGCAGGCCAGGCAGGCGCGCGAGCTGTTCGAGGAGAGCATCCACGAGGCCAGGCGGGCGGCGGGCGAGCTGCTCAGGCCGCCGCACGCCTGAGACGGAAGCCGACGGGGCACGGCCGGCGCCGTGCCCCGTCGTTCTCGCCAGAAGCCCTTCAGAGGCCCGTCAGAAGCCCTTCAGAGGCCCGTCAGAGGCCGATCACGGTGCAGGTGGCCGTCGCCGACTTGGCCGGGTCGCTCTCCGAGGTGGCGGTGAGCTTGACCCGGGCCAGCTTCGCGCCGCCGGAGTCGCGGACGGCGTTGACGGTCACGGTCCGCCCTTCGCCGAACTCGACGGCGGCGAGCGCGTTGGGCACCTGCGCGGTCCAGCCCCGGCCGGACACCTCCGCGGTGAGGCGGTAGACGTCGGACTTCAGGTGTCCGCTGACGTCCTCGGGGTGCTGCCCCTGGGCCGGTGCGGACCTGCCGGTGTTGAACAGCGGGAACTTGCAGGTGGACAGGTTCTTGCCGGCCGGGAGTCCGGCGGCGGGCAGCAGCCGCACGCCGCGCCGCTGCGGGCCCGCGCCGTCGAGGGAGCGGATCGCCACGGTGTAGGACAGGATGCCCTTGCGGTCACGGTGCACGTCGGTGATGTAGAAGTGCAGCCGGTTGGCCTCGTCGACGTACTCGTACTCGCTGCCGGAGTCGGTGCCGGCGTGGAAGAGCGCGTCGGAGAGCTGCCGGTAGTCGCCGATCGTGATCGGCACCTCGGTGCCGTCGGGCAGCACGTAGTCGGTCATGCCGATGTCCTGCGGGTTGGCGTCGATCACCCACTCGAACGGGGCCCGGTCGGCGTTCTTGGTCTTGGCCAGGAGGACGCCGGAGTCGGGGGTGAACGAGTCGCTGCCCATCCGGTCGACGACCTCGACGGTGTAGTTGTCGTAGCCGCCGCCGTCGCACAGCGGGTCGGTGTTCGGGTCGCAGGCGGGGCTCTTGTCACCGGTGTCGAAGGAGATGTTGACGCCGGACAGGCCCTTGTCGCCGGGCTGCGCGGCGCGGGCCGTCACCCTGGCCGTCACGAGGCCGGACTCGTCCAGCGCCTCGCGCGACAGGCGCAGGACGTTCTTCTCGTCCACCATCTCCAGTTTGATCTTGTTGCGCAGCATGTGCTGGGCGCCCATGGACGCGCCCGCGGTGGGCGGGATCAGCCAGCGCGAGTGCGGTCCGCCGGGCCCGTTGAAGCTGCCGCGGCTGAGCATCTCCCAGATGCCGGTGTACGCGCGGCGCGGCGGCACCCCGTACGGGTTGTTGTAGTTGTCGGCGATGCCCATGATGTGGCTCAGCTCGTGGGCGTAGACCGCCATGCCGGAGCTCTCGGCCTGCACCGAGTCGACGCCGAACCGGGCGTTGGGCCAGAACGTGGAGCCGGCCTGCCAGGAGGTCCACTCGACGTAGCGGGTCCTGGACCAGTTGGGCAGGGCGGGGTCGTTCTCCGGCCCCCACTCGTCGGGCACGTCCTCCTTGGCCGGGAACTTCATCATGCCGAACTCCTGCCAGGTGGACGACTCGTCCTGGCCGGCGCTCACGTAGAAGACGAAGTCGAACTGGTCGGCCACCTCCTGGCCGACGTCGGCCAGCCAGGCGGCGTTGCCGTCGGTGCGCAGGTTGCGGGTGCAGGTGTCGCCGGCGGGGCAGGCGTCCCGCTGGTACTCCAGCGCGTACTCGTGGTCCTTGCCGGGCATCGTGTACGGGCCGAACCCGGTCAGCTCGACGCCGTAGCGGCCGCCGGAGTCCTCCATCCAGTACTCGTGGATGGTGTGGCCGCGGTTGAGGTCGTTGGGGGTGTTGAGGAAGTCCTGGTAGAACTTGGCGACCTGGTCGCGGGGCACGTCGTGGGCCTCGGCGCTGGGGTTGCCGAAGATCGTCGAGCCTTGCGGCTGGGTGACGACGAAGGGCTGGTTCGGGTAGTCGAGCAGCACCAGGGCGCCCTTGAAGGTGCGCACCGAGCCCTTGACGTCCGGGTCGTTCCAGTTGGTGCCGGGCACCTTCTGGTAGTCGGCCCACGTCATGTGGTCCGGGTTCTGCCAGTTCTGCGGATCGATCGGGGCGATGCCGGTCGTGGGCCGGGCGCGCTGGGCGGCGGGGTTCTCCGCCGGCTCGTCACGCTGCCAGGGCTGGGTCTGCGGCCAGTGGCCGAGCCGCCAGGGGTGCTCGGGGTCTGCGGGGGGTTCTGCGGAAGCGGGGGTCGCCATCAGGCTCATCGGAATCAGCACGATGGCCGACAGAAAGGCTCCCAGCAGCTTTTTCGGGACAATCACGGCTCGACGGTATAGAGCATATTGACCGAGATCACCGTTCAGTTGTAGGGAAGACATTAGACCTCATTTCCTACAAATGATGAAAAGTCCTGATCGAGGGGCGCTTGTGGCGGATCTTCAGCGGATCGTCGACGACCTCGCGGCGCGGCTCGGCCGCCCGCTGCTGCTGGAGGACCGCCTGCAGCGGGTGGTCGCCTACAGCGCGCAGAACGGTCCCATGGACGACGTCCGCCGCGACTCCATCCTGCGCCGGCACACCACGCCCGAGGTGCGGCAGTGGCTGCGCGACGCGGGGGTGCACGACGCGCAGGAGCCGCTGCGCACCCCGGGCGCGCCGCCTCTCGGGCTGCTGCCCCGGGTGTGCGTCCCCGTACGGCACGAGACGGCGCTGCTGGGGTTCCTGTGGTTCATCGACGCCGGGCCGGCCATGTCCGGGGCCCAGGTCGCCGAGGCGGCCGGGGCCGTTCCCGCGGTGGCCCTGGCGCTGTTCCACGAGAGCCTGGCCACCGGGCTGGCCTCGCACCGGGAGCTGGAGGCGGTCACCGGGCTGCTCATGGGCGAACGGGAGTCGGCGGCCCAGCTCATCGAGGCGGGCGCGTTCCCGCAGGCGCAGCCGGTGACCGTGCTGGTGGCCAGGCCGCCGGCGGGCGAACCGGACGACGCGCTGCGCCTGGCGCTGGAACAGGGGCTGCTGGCCCTGCGGCGGCGGCTGAGCGGGCACCACCCGCTCCACCTGGTCCGCTACGACCACGCGGCGCTGCTCGTGGCCGGCTCCCCGGTCGCCGCCGACGAGGTGCACGCCGCCATGTCGGTGCCGGTCGTGGTCGGCATCGGCCGCCCGCGCCCGGCACTGGCCGAGGCGTCCGGGTCCTACGCCGAGGCGCGGCACGCCGCCGACGTGGCCGCCCGGGTGCCGGGACTGGGCCGCTCGGCCCTGTGGGAGCGGCTGGGCGTCTACCGGATGCTCACCCGGCTGTCCGACTCGGAGCTGCACCCGGGGCTCGAACCGCTGCTGGGCGACGCGCAGCACCTGCCGCTGCTGGAGACGCTGGAGACCTATCTGGACCTGGCGGGCAGCGCCGTCGCCACCTCGCGGGCGCTGCGCCTGCACCGGACCTCGCTGTACTACCGGTTACAGCGGGTGGAGGAGCTGGCCCGCACCGACCTGAAGGACGGCGGGGAGCGGCTGGCGCTGCACCTGAGCCTCAAACTGGCCCGCCTGTCCGGCCGCTACCGGCCCCGGGACCCGATCGGCTGACGGCCGCCGCGCGCCGGGCTGGAGAACGCCTAGTCTCGACAGGTGCGAAACACGCGATATGCACCTTCCGGGATGGTGTGCAGCATCGATCATCTCGCGTCCGCGGCCGGCGTGACCGCGCTCGACCGCGGCGGGTCCGCGGCCGACGCCGCGATCGCCGCCAACGCCGTGCTCGCCGTCACCTCGCCGCACATGTGCGGGCTCGGCGGCGACCTGTTCGCCCTCGTCCACGACGGCTCCGCCCCGGCCGGAGGAGCGCCGGGCGGGACGGTGCGCGCGCTCAACGCCTCCGGGCGGGCCGGGTCCGGCGCGGACGCCGGACGGTTGCGCGGCGAGGGCCACCGGCTCATGCCGCACCGGCTGGACGTCAGGTCCGTGCCGGTGCCGGGCTGCGTGGACGGCTGGCTGGCCCTGCACGCCCGCTACGGCAGGCTCCCCCTGGCCGAGCTGTTCGCCCCCGCGATCCGGCTGGCCCGTGACGGCTTCCCCGCCTCACCGCTGCTGGCGCCGAGGGTCCGGGACGTGGCGGACCGGCCCGGCGCCGCCGATCTCGCCGGGGTCCGTACGGCGGGCGACCGCGTCCGCAGGCCCGGCGTGGCCCGCGCGCTGGAGGCCGTCGCCGCGGGCGGGCGGGCCGGGTTCTACCTGGGCGAGTTCGGCGAGGGCCTGCTGGAGCTCGGGGCGGGCGAGTACACCCGCGCCGACCTGGAACGGGCGCACGCCGACTGGGTGGAGCCGCTGCGGGTGCGGGCGTTCGGCCACGACGTGTGGTCGGCCCCGCCCAACTCCCAGGGCTACCTGCTGCTGCTCTCACTGGGCATCCTGGACGGGCTGGACCTGCCGCACTCGACCACGTCCGCCGCCTGGGCCCATGTCCTGGCCGGGGCCGCCCGCGCCGCCGCGCACGACCGCGTCGCCGTGCTGCACGAGCACGCCACCGGCCTGCTCTCCCCCGCGGAGATCGAGCGCCGGCGGGCGGCGGCCGGGCGGCGGGACCTGCCGGTGCCGGCCGCGGACGGCGACACCACGTACCTCTGCGCGGTGGACGGCGACGGGCTCGGCGTCTCCCTCATCCAGTCGAACGCCTCCGGTTTCGGCAGCTTCCTGTTCGAGCCCCGTACCGGAATCAACCTGCACAACCGCGGCATCGGCTTCTCCCTGGAGCCCGGCCATCCCGCCGAGTACGGCCCCGGCAGGCGTCCGCCGCACACGCTCACGCCCGCGCTCGTCACCCGCCCGGACGGTTCGCTCCGCGCGGTCGCCGGCACGATGGGCGGTGACGCGCAGCCGCAGATCCTGCTCCAGGTGCTCACCAGGCTGTTGCGGCACGGGCAGGACCCGGGAGCGGTGATCGCGGCGCCGCGCTGGCGGTTCGGCAGCGACACCGGCTTCGACACCTGGCAGCGTGCCAAGAGCGCCGAAGGGACGGTGGTGGAGCTGGAGGACGGCACCGGCTGGCAGGACGGGCTGTCCGCGCTCGGTCACCGGGTGTCGCCGGTACCCGGCGGGGCGTTCGGTCACGCGCACCTGATCGAGGTGCTGCCGGACGGGATGCTGGCCGGGGCCGCGGACCCGCGTTCTCTCACCGGCGCCGCGATTGGGCGGTGACCACCGGGGTAGCCACGGTCGCCATGGCAACCGACGTCATCACCCTGATCACGAACGATCACCGCAAGGTCGAGGCGCTCTTCGAGCGGCTCAAGAAGGAGGAGGGCGACGCGAAGGCCACCGTGGCCGAGCTGCACGCCCTGCTCACCGCGCACGCCCGCGCCGAGGAGGACCGGGTCTACCCCGACCTCGACGCGGAAGCGCACCACGGCCTGGAGGAGCACAAGGAGGCCGAGGTGATCCTCGACGAGCTGGTCCGGGCCACCCCCGGCACCTCTGCGTTCCGGCAGACGCTGGACAAGCTCGTCGAGGCGGTCTCCCACCACGTCGAGGAGGAGGAGAGCGACCTGCTGCCGCAGCTCGCCCGCAAGGCCGGCCACAAGCGGCTCCAGGAGCTGGGCAGGGCCTTCGAGCAGCGCCGCGACGAGGAGCTGAAGGCCCTGAGGTCCGTGCACGACCCCGGCGGCGACGCCACCAAGGCGGAACTGTACGAACAGGCCCAGAAGTCCGACATCCCCGGCCGCTCCCAGATGGACAAGGAAGAACTGCGCGAGGCCGTACGCGAGACGCCGTAAGGGCGGCGCCCCGGCGGGCGGTCAGCTCAGGCGGCGCAGGGCCGGCAGCAGCGCGTGCAGGTCGTCGGCGATCACGTCGGCGACCTCGCGCGCTTCCGGCCGGGCCGCGTGCAGGTAGCCCCACGGGCCGCGGCGCAGCAGCGCGGTCCGCATCCCGGCCGCGGCGGCCGGGCGCACGTCGTTGTCGAGCCGGTCCCCCACGTACAGGATCTCGCCAGGCTCGCGCCCGGCGACCGCCGCCACCTTGGTGAAGAACCCGGGCTGCGGCTTGGCAACCCCCCACCCGTCGGACGTGTGCACCGAGTCGACGGGCAGGTCCATCGCCATCAGCGCGTCGTAGGCCCGCTCCGGCTGGTTGCCCGCGAGGATCACCTGGTAGCCCGCCTCCCGCAGCGCGCCGAGCGCCTCCCGCGCGTCGGGATAGAGATCGTCGGCGTCGAAGTGGTTGCGCAGGCTGTCGGGCTCGTCCCGTTCCCAGGCCGCGATCTCGGCCTCGACGTCGAACCCGGGCCGCACCAGCTCGAACCCCTCGCTGTAGGAGCGGTCCAGCGCCGCCATCCCGCCGAGCACGCCCATCAGCAGGAATCTCGGCACCCCGAGCCGGTCGGCCCACCGCGACCAGATCCGCGTCTCGTCGATCACGGTCTCGCCGACGTCCAGCACCACAGCCTTGATCATCAAAACCCATCCGTCATCTGGAATCTTCCCTCCACTGTACGAGCCGGGTACGCGACCCCATCCATGGAATACTGAGCGTGGCGAATCAAGCACGAAGGGACATGTTCATGGCGGCCATGACCATCCGCGAGCAGGAGCCCGTCGCCGGAAACGACGCGCCCCATACCGCCAGGGAGCTCTTCGATGCCCTGCCCCCTCCCCGGTCTACGGGCAGAGGTGGTCGAAGGGAAAATGATCGTGAGTCCCATGGGCGGCCCCGAGCACGGCTGGATCGCGGCCGACCTGCACGACGCGCTACTCCCTCTCCGAAGGGAGCACGGATGGCGAGGGTCTGTCGGCAGCGTGAACGTCTGCATCGAAGGCCCGCGAGACTCCTGCGCCCCTGACTACACGCTCGCGGCTCCCGACTGTCCTCGTTGGGGCCGGTTGGAGTTGCTCTCCTCTGGTGTCCTCATGGTGGCCGAGGTGGTCTCGCCGGGCAGCGCCCGACCGTCACGAGAAGCCCCGGGTCTACGCCGCCGGCCGAGTGCCGGTCTACCTGCTCATCGACCCCATCGGCGACGAGCCGGGCGTGACCGTGCTCAGCAAGCCCGCCGCCGGCGCCTACGCCATGACCACCAGGGTCACCATGGGCTCCCCGATCACGCTGCCCGCACCTGTCGGGTTCGAGCTGGACACGTCGACCTTCAAGGGCTGAGCCTCTGCATGGCCTTGGCGATGCGCTTCTCCGACACCGGGGTGGGCGTGCCGAGGGGCTGGGCGAAGAAGCTGACCCGCAGTTCCTCGATCATCCAGCGGATCTCCGTCACGTCCGGGCCGGAGCGAGCGCAGCACGTCCCACTGTACGAGCCCGCCCCGACGCTCGGATTCGTGGAATACTGAGCGTGCCCATTCGAGTACGGAGGGACAGATCTGATGGTTGCCATGGCGACCCGGCGCGACGAGTACGCGAAGCTCGCCCCCACCAGCAAGAAGCGGATGCCGCAGACCGCGCGAGAGCTGTTCGACGCACTCCCCGAACTCCCCGGCTTCCGGGCCGACGTCGTCGAAGGGAACCTCATCGCGAGCCCCGTCGGAACCCCCGCACACGGCCGCTCCGCCATGCGCCTCAACCGGGCTCTCGCCCCTCTCATGGACGAGCGCGGATGGGAGTCATGGGTCGGGAACGTCGATGTGTGCGTCGAAGGGCCATGTGAGCCTGTGGAGCCGGACTTCGTGCTGGCCCCGCTCGACTGCCCGCTCTGGGGCGAGCGCGAGCTGCGGTCGTCCGGGCTGATCATGGTCGCCGAGGTCGTCTCGACCGGTAGCGCGATCAGGGACCGCGAGGAGAAGCCGCCCCTCTACGCCGTCGGCGGCATCCCGCTCTATCTCCTGATCGACCCCGTCGCCACGACGCCCTCCGCCACCGTCTACAGCGAGATCGGCGACGGCGCGTATCTCGCGAAAGCAACCGTCCCCTTCGGCACGCCCCTGTGGTTGCCCGCGCCGATCGGGTTCGAGCTGGACACGTCGATCTTCAAGGGCTGAGCCTCTGCATGGCCTTGGCGATGCGCTTCTCCGACACCGGGGTGGGCGTGCCGAGGGTCTGGGCGAAGAAGCTGACCCGCAGTTCCTCGATCATCCAGCGGATCTCCGTCACGTCCGGGTCGGAGCGGCGGGCGGGCGGCAGGCGGTCGAGGAGGTCCTGATAGTCGTCCTCGACCTTGTGGACGCGGGCCATCCACTCCTCGTCGCGCCACGGGTCCTCCGGCAGCTTGGTGAGCCGGCGGTCGACGGCGCGCAGATAGCGCAGCACGTCGGGCAGGCGGGCGTGGCCGGTGGCGGTGACGAAGCCCGGGTAGACGAGCCTGCCGAGCTGCTCGCGCACGTCGTCGGTCGCGGCGCTGGGGCGCAGCGCGTCGAGCCGGGTGCCGGCGGCGTGCCACACCGTCAGGATCTGCTCCACCCGGCCCAGGATGCCGGCGGCCGTGTCGTACAGTTCGGCGCGGACGTGCTGGTAGAGGCGGTCGAAGCCGGCCGGGTCCCAGGCGGGGCCGCCCAGGTCGCGCATGAGCTTGTCGGCCGCGGCGTCGACCACGTCGCCGAAGATCGCCACGGCGCCGCCGTGCGGGCTGCGCGACAGCGCCAGCTTGGCCTGGTTGGACAGGCCGGACAGCAGCGGCTTGGCGGGGTTGGCGACGTTCAGCAGGAGCAGGCGGCGGGTGCCGGTCCAGTGGGAGCGGCGCTGCTCCGCCTCCGTCTCGAAGATCTTGACGGACACCGAGTCGCCGGCGTCGACGAGCGCCGGGTAGCCCTTCATCCGGCCCTGCTCGAACACCTTGGGCAGCGTGCCGAAGCTCCACGTGCGCAGGCCGGTGCGTTCCAGGTCGTCGCCGGCCTCGGAGAGGGACTTGCGCAGGCGCGGGGCGAGGCGGCGCTTGAGCGCCGCGAGGTCCTTGTCCTCGGCGAGGGTGCGCTTGCGCTCGTCGATCACCCGGTACGTGATGCGCAGGTGGTCGGGCACCTGGTCGAGCTGCCAGGCGTCGCGCGGCACGCGGACGCCGGTGAGCCGCAGCAGCTCGCGCTCGACGGCCTCCAGCAGCGGCTCGGCCCCCGGCCGGGCGTTGGCCAGCACCTGCTTGGCGAAGTTGGGCGCGGGCACGAAGTTGCGGCGCAGCGGCTTGGGCAGCGACCTGATCAGCGCGGTGACGAGGTCCTCGCGCAGGCCGGGGATCTGCCAGTCGAAGCCGTCGGAGGTGACCTGGTTGAGCAGGTGCAGCGGCACGTGCACGGTGACGCCGTCGGCGTCGGCGCCGGGCTCGAACTGGTAGGTCAGCCTCATCCGCTGGCCGAGCTGCCGCCAGGTGTCGGGATAGTCGCGGGCGCTGACGTCGGCGCCCTCGTTGACCAGCATGTCGGGCGAGAACGTGAGCAGGTCGGGCTGTTCGGCGCGGGCCTTCTTCCACCAGGAGTCGAAGTGGCGGGCCGAGACCACGTCGGCGGGCAGCCGCTGGTCGTAGAAGTCGAACAGGGCCTCGTCGTCGACCAGGATGTCGCGGCGGCGGGCGCGGTTCTCCAGCTCCTCGACCTCGCCGAGCAGCCGCCGGTTGTCCTTGAGGAACTGGTGGTGGCTGTCCCAGTCGCCCTCGACGAGCGCGTGGCGGATGAACAGCTCGCGCGACAGGTCGGGGTCGATCCGGCCGTAGTTGACCTTGCGCCCGACGACCAGCGGCACCCCGTACAGGGTGACCTTCTCGTAGGCGATGACCGCGCCCTGGTTCTTCTCCCAGTGGGGCTCGGAGTAGCCGCGTTTGACGAGGTGCTGCGCGAGCGGCTCCACCCAGTCGGGCTCGATCTTGGCGTTGACCCGCGCCCACAGCCGCGAGGTCTCCACGAGCTCGGCGGACATCACCCACTGCGGCTGCTTCTTGGCCAGCGCGGAGCCGGGGAAGACGGCGAAGCGGGCGTTGCGGGCGCCGAGGTACTCCTGGATGGGCCGGCGGCCGTCGGAGGCGCGCTGGCGGTCCATGACCTCCTTGACGCCGACGTGCGACAGCAGGCCGACCAGGAGCGACTTGTGGACCAGCACGGGGTCGGCCGGGTGGCTGTTGGGATGCACGCCGAGCGCCTGGCGGATCTGGCTGTAGATGTCCTGCCACTCGCGTACCCGCAGGTAGTTGAGGAACTCGGACTTGCACAGGCGGCGGAAGGCGCTGGAGGACAGCTCCCGCTGCTTGTCCTGCAGGTGGTTCCACAGGTTGAGGTAGGTGAGGAAGTCGGACTCGGGGTCGGCGAAGCGGCGGTGCTTGTCGTCGGCCTGCTGCTGTTTGTCGGCGGGGCGTTCGCGCGGGTCCTGGATGGACAGCGCGGCGGCGATCACCATGACCTCGCGCACGCAGCCGTTCTTCTCCGCCTCCAGCACCATGCGGCCGAGCCGGGGGTCGACGGGGAGGGTGGCGAGCTTGCGGCCGATCGGGGTGAGCCTGCCGTCGGCGTCGAACGCGCCGAGCTCGTGCAGCAGGTTGACGCCGTCCTTGACCTGGCGGCGGTCGGGCGGCTCGACGAACGGGAACGCCTCGATGTCGCCCAGCCCGATCGAGGTCATCTGGAGGATGACCGAGGCGAGGTTGGTGCGCAGGATCTCCGGGTCGGTGAACTCCGGCCGGGCCTCGAAGTCCTCCTCCTCGTAGAGGCGGACGCAGACGCCGTCGGAGGTGCGGCCGCAGCGGCCCTTGCGCTGGTCGGCGCTGGCCCGCGAGATCGCCTCGATGGGCAGGCGCTGCACCTTGGTGCGGTGGCTGTAGCGGGAGATCCGGGCGAAGCCGGGGTCGACGACGTACTTGATGCCGGGCACGGTCAGGGACGTCTCGGCCACGTTGGTGGCCAGCACGACGCGGCGGCCGGTGTGACGCTGGAAGACGCGGTGCTGCTCGGCGGCGCTGAGCCGGGCGTAGAGCGGCAGGATCTCGGTGTTGCGGAAGTCGGCCTTGGCCAGGGCGTCGGCGGCGTCGCGGATCTCGCGCTCGCCGCTGAGGAAGACGAGGATGTCGCCCGGCCCCTCGCCGGTCAGCTCGCGGCAGGCTTCGACGATGCCCTGCGTCTGGTCGTCGTCCTCGCCGAGCGGGCGGTAGCGGACCTCGACGGGGTAGGTGCGGCCGGACACCTCGATGATCGGCGCGTCGCCGAAGTGGCGGGAGAACCGCTCGGGGTCGATCGTGGCGCTGGTGATGATCACCTTGAGGTCGGGGCGCTTCGGCAGCAGCTGCTTGAGGTAGCCGAGGATGAAGTCGATGTTGAGGCTGCGCTCGTGGGCCTCGTCGATGATGAGCGTGTCGTACTGCTCCAGCATGCGGTCGTGCTGGAGCTCGGCGAGCAGGATGCCGTCGGTCATCAGCTTGACGAGGGTGCGGTCGCCGGCCTGGTCGGTGAAGCGGACCTTGTAGCCGACGACCTCGCCCAGGTCGGTGTGGAGCTCCTCGGCGACGCGCTCGGCGACGGTGCGGGCGGCGATGCGGCGCGGCTGGGTGTGGCCGATGAGCCCGCGTACGCCCCGGCCCAGCTCCAGGCAGATCTTCGGGATCTGGGTGGTCTTGCCGGACCCGGTCTCACCGGCGACGATGACGACCTGGTGGTCGCGGATGGCCGCCAGGATGTCGTCCTTGCGCTGCGAGACCGGCAGCGACTCCGGATAGGCGATCTCCGGGACCGCCTCGCGGCGGCGCAGCAGGCGCCGCTCGGCGCGTTCGACGTCGGCGAGGATCTCCGCGGTGATCTTCTCTCGCGCTTCCCGGGAGCGCACCCGGCGCACGCCGTCGAGCCTGCGCCGCAGCCGCCGCTGGTCGCGCGGCATCAGGTCGGGCAGGCGGGAGTGGAGCTCGGTGAGTGGAGAGGACAACGCAGGAGTTCCCATACTGACTTCAGGATATTCCGGCCCCGCGTGCCGGGGGCCAACGGCCCATCGTGCCCGACGGGGGGCGTCGCGCGCATCTCGAATTAACGACCGTGATCGCCCGCGACCGGCCCACTCTCCCCAGAGTTGCATCGTGGGCGACCACGGTCACCAATGAGACTCCTGGAAGGCGCGAACGGTTGCCTTGAGCGGGGGTCACGTTTTGGCCCGCGGTGTGGGCGGCGCGTCACGTCCCGTCCACGGCCGACCGGGCGGCGCCGATGATGCCCGCCTGGTTGCGCAGCGCGGCCGGGACGACCGGCGTGTCGAGGTGGATGTGCGGCAGGAACTTGTCGGCCTTCTTGCTGACGCCGCCGCCGATGACGATCAGCGACGGGGTGAACAGCATCTCGACGTGCTTGAGGTACTCCTCGACCCGGGCGGCCCAGTGCGACCAGCTCAGGTCCTCCACCTCGCGGGCCCGGTCGGAGGCGCGGCGCTCGGCGTCGGTGCCGTGCAGGAGCAGGTGGCCCAGCTCGGTGTTGGGCACGAGCACGCCGTCGACGAACAGCGCGCTGCCGATCCCGGTGCCGAACGTCAGCATGAGCACCACGCCGCGCCGTCCCTGCCCCTTGCCGTACGTCATCTCGGCATTGCCCGCCGCGTCGGCGTCGTTGAGCACGGTCGCGCCGCCGAACAGCTCGCCCGCGTGCACGCCGACCCACGCGTGGTGCATGTTGACCGCGGTCCGCACCACGCCGTCGACGACCACCCCGGGGAAGGTCACGCCGACAGGACCGGTCCAGTCGAACCGCCGGACGATCTCCGCCACCACATCGGCGACCGGGCCGGGCTCGGCCGGGCGCGGCGTGGCGATGCGCAGCCGATCCCCGGTCAGCTCCCCGGTCCGCACGTCCACCGGCGCCCCCTTGATGCCGGTGCCGCCGATGTCGATGCCCAACGCGTCCATGTCCTCGTCACTCCTCGTCAGACGGCTGTGCGACACCGTACTGAACCGGGGTCACGGCTCTCGCGTATCTCGCGTCACAAGCGCTAACAAGGAGGCACGGATGCGGTTACGCATCATCACGGCCTGCGCTGTCGCGGTCTCGACGGCAGCCGCTCTCACCGTCCCCGCCCAGGCCACCCCGAACAGGAACAGGTTCGACGTCGTCAACCTGATCTCCGATGTCCGCGGGAAGGCGGCCGTCACGGACCCCAAGCTGGTCAACCCGTGGGGGCTGGCCATGGGCAAGACCCTGTGGGTCTCCAACGCCGGCACCGGCACCGCCACCGTCTACTCCGGCCAGGGCAGGAAGGAGCGGACCGAGGTCGCCATCCCCGGCGGCGCACCGACGGGCCAGGTGTTCAACGGCGGTGACGGCTTCACCGTCAAGGGCAAGCCCGCCACCTTCATCTTCTCCAGCCCGAGCGGCGCGATCACCGGCTGGAACGCCGAGGTGGACCCGAAGAACGCGATCATCGGCGCCTTCACCCGCGGCGCCGACTACAAGGGCCTGGCCCTGGCCGAGACCGACGAGGGCGACGTCCTGCTGGCCGCGGACTTCGCGGGCGGCCGGCTGCACGTCTTCGACGAGGACTTCCGGCGCGTCAGGCTGTCGCGCGCGCAGTTCAGGGACCGCGAGCTCCCGGACAACTACCACCCGTTCAACGTCTCCGTCGTGAACGGCAACGTCTACGTGGCCTACGCCCTGCGCGACGCGCAGACCGGCAAGTCGGTGGCGGGCCGCGGCAAGGGCTGGGTCAGCCGCTTCGACCTGGACGGCCGCCTGACCGGCCGCATCGCCCGCGTCGGGCTGAACGCGCCGTGGGCGGTCACCCAGGCGCCGCGCGGCATGGGCCGGTACGCGGGAGCGCTGCTGGTCGGCAACTTCGGCGACGGCACCATCCACGCCTACCGCGGCAACCGCCACCTGGGCGCGCTGCGCGGGGCGGACAACCGGCCGATCAGCCTGCCCGGCCTGTGGGACCTGGAGCCGGGCACGGCCGCCACCGGCGGCGAGAACGCGCTCTGGTTCTCCGCCGGCGCCGACGGCGGCAAGCACGGACTGCTCGGCGTGATCAGGCCCGCCGGGTCGAGAGCCGCGACGCCGGCGCCCACGCCGACCTCCTCCAGGAGCGGCAACCAGTCGAAGTCGCCGTACGGCGGCTACTGAGGCTCTCCCTGGCGCTTCCGGCGCGGCCGTGGACCGGCCGGGCCGGGGAGCGCCCTCGGCCGCCGGATACGGGATCGGCCAGGGCAAAAGTGCTCAGGCGAGTCGCGGCACTACCATCTCGGAGGCAGGATTCCGTCTCGGAATGGTAGGGCATGGACGATCATCGGCTGCCGGGAGAGCTGCGCCGGTTGTTCGCCGACGGCGGCGGGGGGCGCAGCCTGTCGATCGGGCTGCCCGAGGGCGAGGTGATCTGGCCCGACCCGGGCTACACCGGTCAGGGTGAGCCTCTCAGGCCCGCGTTCTGGATGAGTGACGAGCCCGCGACGGGCGACGACTGGCGGCGTTTCCTGGCCGAGCATCCGCGCAGCGGCCTGTGGCCGGTCCTGCTGGACGAGTCGGCCCAGCCGTGGGCGGTGGGCCAGGTGGTGCCGGACGATCCGGTGCAGATCGACCACTTCACCGCCGAGGGCTTCATGACCGAGGTCTGGGAGGAATGGGTGGCGCAGATGCCGCCCGACGCCCTGGCCGAGCTGGAGCCGTACGGGGCGATCTGTCCCGGTCTCGCGCCGCCCGGCCGTCCGGTGGCCGAGCCGGACGCGGTGGCCGCGTGGTTCGCCGGCGAGCTGGCGGCCAGGGGGATGCCGCTGGGGCTCGTGGCCGCGCAGCGGAGCGCCGACGCGCTGGCCGTCATGGGCTGGCAGGGCGCGCTGCACCACAACGAGTGGATGGTGCCGCTGGCCGCCGTGGTGCGCAGTTGGGAGGACCGCTTCGGGGCGCGGGTGGTCGGCGTCGGCTTCAACACGCTGGAGATCAGCGTGGCCGCGCCTCCGGCGGACCTGGAGCACGCGCTGCACGTGGCGGCCGAGCACTGGACGTTCTGCCCGGACAACGTGCTGCAGGGAGCCGGCGACCTGCACGGGTACGCCGGGCAGCTCATCGGTTCGCACGCCTGGTCCTTCTGGTGGGACTGACAGGCGCCGCCCCGGGCCGGGGGGAGCCCTCGGCCCGGGCGGCGATGTCCCCTGGATCACGGCAGCCGCGCCACGGCTCCGTAGTTGCCCGAGCTGCCGGGCTGGTCGGCGCAGGCGTCTCCGTCGCCGTCCGGCCGCCACTCCGGGACCCACACCAGTCCCGGTTCCAGCAACTCCAGCCCTTCCAGCAGGGACTCCATCTCCTCACGTGTACGCACCGCGTGACCCGGCAGCGTCATCGCCAGCAGATCGTTGATCGCCGGCAGCAACTCCCGCGGTATGCCGTCGAACGTGGTCTGCAACAGGGCCAGGAAGCTGCCCTTCGGGGCGTTCTCCCGTAACCGCTTGATGACGTGACGGGCCTGCTCGTCGTCGCTCACGTTGTGGCCCGAGACCACGACCCAGGCCATCGGCCGGTTCCAGTCCACGAATGTGCGCACGACGCGGTCGTCCAGGATCTCGTCGATCTGCGGGATGTCGCCCTCGACCACCCGCACGAGATCGGTGATCGGCTCGATGGTGGCCTGCGCGTTGGCGAGCACCATCGGGTCGTTCTCGATGTACACGACCCGGGCGGACGCCGTGCGCGGCGTGTCGCGTGCGATGTCGTGCAGTCTGCGGCCCGGTGGCAGGCCGCTCGGCACCCCGCTGCCCACGATCAGGAACTGGTCGACGCCCTCCAGCGCCAGGTGGCGTACGACCCGTGTCAGATACCCGAGAATGGCTTGGGCGGCGGCGGTGGTGATCTCGGCGGCCATGTCATAGCGGTTGACCGCCTCCCTGTCGGCTCTGAAGTTGTTCTTGCCTCCTGTCGCGGCGTCGAGTATGCGGGTGATCCGTGCATGGCTGGTGTCGAGATTGGCCAGGTTTCGGATAGCACGCTGGCGCATTGGGTGTCGCCCCTTTCCCCTCGCCACTTTCTGTTGGGAAAGTCTCCGGTCGCTGACCCCACTCGGTTGCCCAAATTCATAATGATTCAAAAATCCCTTTATCCAAGCACCCAGGCCTAGATTTTTTGAGATTTATGCTCTTTCGTTCTACCGGGTGTACGGTAACGATCAATTCCGCATTGATCGCGAGAGCCTTTCCCGATGGGCGCACAGCAGGTCAAGGGTCTCGTCGCGGGTCGTCGTGGTCACCGACAGCTTGGTGAACGCCTGGTGGTAGGCCTCCACCTGCACGGCGTCGGTGATCAGCTCGTCCGCCTCCAGCGCGTGCGCGCACGCGATGTCGGGCTCGAAGGCCTCGTCGAAACGCCAGAGAGTGAACGGACCGGTACGCGGGACGTACGCCGGGCCGTCCATGGGCACGATATGCAGCGAGATATTGGGACGCTTGGCGAAGTCGATCAGCCGGTCGAGCTGATCGAGCAGCACGGGGGTCTCCGTGATCGAGCGGAACAGGACGCCCTCGTCCATGACCGCCCACACGACCGGTCCCCTCGGCCCCAGGATGAGCCGCTGGCGGGCGGCCAGGATGTCCACCGCGGCGTCGGCCGTGGTGTGCCGGAAGGACCCCATGTCGGCCGCGGCGATCGCCGCGAGCGCGTAGGCCTCGGTCTGCAGCAGCGGCGGCACGAAGTGGGTGTGATAGGTGCGGATCACCGAGGCCCTGCTGTCGATGGAGCAGGTCGTGGCCAGCCAGACCGGGAACGCGCTGGAGTCGTACCATTCGAGCTCGCGCTCGCCGCGCGCGATCGACAGGACGTACTCGCGCGCGGGCATCGCGGTCACGCCGTACAGGGTGAGCAGGCGCTCGACCGTGGCGGGGGCGGGGGCGATCCGTCCCTGCTCGACCGCCTCGACCGCGATGGCGCCCTTGCCGAGCACGGTCTCCACCTTCTCCGGTGACAGCTGCGCGGCCAGGCGCAGCGAGTGGAGCCGCTCGCCGAGCGCGCGGCGCACGGACTCGTCCAGCGGCGCGGCCGCGTCGGGGATCTCCAGGGCGGGCTCCGGGTGCTCGGGCAGGTCCTCCGCCTTGCGGGCCAGCTCGATCACCCCGCGCACCACCGACAGCGACCCTTCGGAGAGCCCGGAGGCGGACAGGCCGATGCCGGACGCCTGGAGCTGCAGGTCCTCGACCGCGCCGGCCTCGACGTGGTCCTCACCCACCAGCCAGCCCACGCTCACCTGGAGGCACGCGGCCAGCGCCCGCAGCACCTGGAGCGTGGGGTTGGCCTGCTTGCCCGTGCGCAACTGGCTGACGTAGGCGCGGGTGATCGGGATGCCGGCCTCGGTGAGCGCGGCGGCGACCTGAGCCCCGGTGAACCCCCGCTTGGCCAGCGCCAGGTCGAGTCGCTCGGCGAATTTCGCCACGCATGCCTCCTGATACCCGTAAGACGCCATCAAGCGTAGACCCGGCCCCGGCGCGGAACGTCACTGACCGGGCAGGTCACCGTTCCCGCACTCGGGGCATCTTCTTTTCCACGAAAACTGAGAGTTGACACACTATCCCGCGTTTAGCCAGTATCGTACGACACGTGGAAACTGTTACCTGACAGCCGGCGCTCTTCGGAGGCGCCCGGCGGGGAGGTGCCGGACGTGACCATCGATCACCAGGTCAGTCCCTGGTTCACCAGAGCGCCGGTGTCACCCGTGCAGGAACGGGTGATCCAGCGCATCTGCGCACGATCAGCCCCCGCTGGGACGCCGGTGCACGTGTCAGACCTGCCCTTCGGCGGCGTCCAGATCTGGATGGACGGCGACGAGGACAGATGGAGCCTGTACCACCGGATGGCTCGCGAGCTGCGCCTCGCGGGCTGGCACGTCGAGCCGGCCGCCGACCGGCTGCTCGTGCTCGGCTGGAGCGCCGACGGCCTGACGCACCGCGTCCAGGTGCTCGCCGCCGCGCTCGATGGCAGGCTCGCCGACCACGACCTGACCGTCTTCATGGCGGTCACCATCGCCACCCGGCTGTCCCAGGAGGGGAAGTCGCCGGAGACCGTCGTCGACGAGGTGGAGGCCCGGCTCCGCGACGACCTGCGCTGGCCGGACCGCCTGGCGGACCTCGACGGACTGCAGCGCACCGCCACCCTGGAGCCGCTGCGGCTCCGGCTGGCCCAGGTGGTGGGGCTGGAGGCCAAGGTGCGGCGGCGCTGCGCCGAGCACCTGTCGCTGGCCGTCCGGGTGGCGACCGCGGTGGCCGGAGGCAGCGTGCCGCCGCGCGCCCGCCTGTCCCGGCTGAACGCGTGCCTGTCGGAGCGCGTGGTCGCGGCCAGCGTGCCCAACCGGCCGCCCGGCCGGTCGTCCGACGTCGTCCCCTCCCTCACCGACTGCGCGTCGTCGCCGCGATGACCCGCCCACCGGCGCACCACCCGCCCGGCCCGGACCCCGGCCCGGGCGACCGCCCCGCGTCCACGACCGGGCGGCTCCCCGACGGCTCCGTCCCGGACGCGACGCGGGCCGGATGGCCCACGCCGGAGCCCCGCGCCGCCTTCACCGAAGAACGCGGTCAGGCCGATCGAGAACTGGTCCGCCTCGGCCTCCAGGACGTGCCCGCCCCTTGGGGCGACCCCCATGGACAGGAGTGATCATGCTTCCCGACGAGGTCCACGGCCCGCAGCACCACGGGGTTCCCGTGCGCGGGACCCGGCCGGCCGACCAGAGCTCCGCGAGGACGGCGCACCGGCTGCGCCGCATCCGGCACCTGCGGACGCTCACGTCGATCGACCGCGTCCCCGGCGGAACGCCGGACGTGCCGCCCGAGGAACCCGGTGGGAGGACGGCATGAACCGCGGCAGGGTGGGCGTGCTGGTGCCGCCCGCCAACCCGTCGGCGGAGCCCGAGCTGACCCGCCTGCTCGGCTCGCGCGCGGACATGCACGTGAGCCGGTTCCCGGTGCGGCCGGGTCTGGCGCCGGCGGAACGGCTGGAGAGCTACAACGCGGCGCTGCCCGCGATGGCCCGCTCGTTCGGCGACCTGCCGCTCGACGCGCTCATCATGGCCTGCGACGGCCCCCGCTACCTGCTCGACCCGGAGGAGGACCAGGACGAGTGCGAGCGGATGGCCGAGCGGTTCGGCGTGCCGTTCGCGACCGCGACGGTGGCCATCATGGAGGCGATCGGCCACCTCGGGGTGGAGGAGGTGCACATCGTCTCCCCCTACCAGCCGTGGCTGACGGAGCTGGCCGAGCGGTTCTGGAAGGCGGCCGGCATGCGCATCGCCGGGGTCGTGCCGGTGCGGGCGCAGGGCGGCTTCTCCCCGTACGACATCACGCCGCCTGAACTGGTCGACCAGGTCAAGCAGGCGGACCTGCCCGCCGACGCCGTCCTGCTGTTCACCTGCAGCGGGATGCCGACACTGCCGGTGCTGGGCACGCTCGGCGCGGGCAACGACCGGACGCTGCTCACCTCGAACCTGTGCAGCGCGTGGTGGGCGCTGTCACGGGCGACGGGCCGCCCGGTCAGGCTGAACCGGTCGCCCCGGCGGGCGGCCGCGCAGGGGAGGGCGTCATGACCGCCGCCTTCCCCGCCTCCTGGACGGGGGTCGCCGGCACCACGCCCGCGGCCGGCGTGGACGGAGCCCGATCCGGCGCCGGCGACCCCGAATCCCCCCTGCCGGAGGCCGTCTAGCGGGCCCCTGGCGTACCCAGGGCCGGGCGAGGGACGCCGTGCTAGCTGAGGAGTAGTCGAGTATGTGGCGGACGCTGTCCAACGAGGCGCGCGAGGCCATCGGCAGGCTGTGCGAACAGCATGGGAGGCACCTCTACGACTACTGCCGCACCGGGCTGTCGGCGTCCGACGCCGAGCTCGCCGTCGCCGGTGCGCTGCTGTCGGCACACGTGCACGGGGAGCGGCTGGGCGACCGGGAGCTGACGCGTCCGTGGCTGTACGCGCTCGCCCGCTGCCACCGCGCGGCCGTCGCGGCCACCAGGCCCGCCAGCACCGGCTCGTGGACCCGGCCGGAGGCCCCGGACCTCGTCCCAGAGGCGCTGCGCGCGCTCGACGCGCCGCACCGGGAGCTGCTCGACCTGTCGGTACGGCACGGACTGGCGAGCGCGGAGATCGCCGCGATCTTCGACGTCGAGGCGATCGCGGTCAACACCGTCATCGCCGAGGCCGCCGACCGGATCGAGGAGTGGATCGCCGCGGTGCGCGCCGCCCGGACCCGCGACGGGTGCCCGCGGCTGGCGGTACGGGTCACGGACTGGGCCAAGGCGCCCGGCCGGCGCAACCGCACCCGGATAGCCCGGCACATCCGCTCCTGCCACGCCTGCCGGTCAGCGCCCCGCGACGAGGTGCGGGCCGGGGTGCTGCTGCTCGGCCTGCCGCTGGCCGAGATCCCCGACACGTTACGCGACCAGCCCGCCTGGGGTGACCCGCTGCCGAGCGATCCGGCGGCGTGGCGCTCCGACGGGTTCCCGGCGCAGGCGAGCGACCTGATGGAGCCGCCGCCCGCGCTGATCGCCCTGGTCCCCGGCCCCACGACGGAGACCAGGGGCAGAGCC
>NZ_JAPNNL010000128.1 GCF_027620315.1 Nonomuraea corallina
ACGGCCGCCCGTCGTCGTTCTGGTGCCCCACCCGCGCGGCCTCGACGCGCTGGCGGCCGTGGACGGCGTCACCCCGCTGCTGTACGACGTGCGCGCCGAGCCTCCGGAAGGCGCCGAGACGGCCGAGGTCATGGTCATCCCCTCCCACCCGGTGGACCGGGTCCTGGCCCTGATCGACCGGCTCCCCGCGCTCCGGCTCGTCCAGACCCTCAGCGCCGGCACCGACACCTGGACCGGCCGTCTGCCCGCGCACGTCACCCTGTCGAGCGCCCGCGGCGCCCACGGCCCCGCCGTCGCCGAATGGGCCGCCGCCACCCTGCTCGCCGTCGTCCGCGACCTCCCCGCCTTCGCCGCCGACCAGGCCGCCGCCCGCTGGAACCCGCACGTCACAGAGACGCTCTGGGACAAGCGCGTGCTCATCATCGGCGCCGGCGACCTCGGCACCCAGCTCCGCGCCCGCCTGGAGCCGTTCGGCCCGCGCATCACGATGATGGCCCGCCGCGCCCGCCCCGGCGTCACCCCCATGGCGGACCTCTGGACTCATCTGCCGGCCCAGGACGTGGTCGCCCTCATGGTGCCCCTCACCCCCGACACCCATCACCTCGCGGACAAGGGCTTCCTCGCCGCGATGAAGGACGGCGCCATCCTCCTCAACGCGGCCCGCGGCCCCGTCGTCGACACCCAGGCCCTGCTCGCCGAGACCCGCGCCGGCCGCCTGCGCGCCATCCTCGACGTCACCGACCCCGAACCCCTCCCGCCGGACCACCCGCTCTGGCACGCCCAGGGCGTCCTGGTCACCCCCCACGTGGCGAGCGACGTCCCCCAGACCGACGCCCGCACCTGGCAGGTCGCAGCCGCCCAGATAGCCCAGTACGCCCGTGGGGAACGACCGGCCAACACGGTTGGGTGATCGGCTTCGCTGAGTGTGGCCCAGCCGGTCGCCGTCGCGGTGCCGACAGGTCGCCGTGCGCGCTCAGCCGAGAGCAGGTGCGGTGCTCGCGCCGATGGCCTCGGCGAGTCGCGCGGGCAGGGGGTACGGGCGTTCCACCGGGAGCATCTCAGTGACGTCCTTCCCGTCGTGCAGGGCCTGCCGGATGTCACGGACCCGATCGGTCAGGTCGGTGATTCCCAGGATCCATTGGTCGACATAGCGGGCGACGGCAACGCCGGACAGCCCGATCTGGATGGATCGATGGGGCAGGGCATGGTGGTGCGGGTCGCGTTCAGGATCCCACTGGATCCGGACCGGACTTTCGCGTAAGCGTTTCTTCCACACCTCATGGTCTGTCCCGGCGTCGGGATGGCTGAGGCAGGAGTGTTCCAACGCCCAGGCGAACCCCTCTCGCGTGATGTCGATGGCCAAGACCCTGGTCTGGCCTGGCTTCGTGGCCCATCCGCAGCGGTACATCATCCACAGGAAGGACGGTTTGATCCAGGTCATCCGTTCGCGTTTGAAGGGCGGGACGAAGCGTTGCGCGCGGACGGCCGGGCCTGCGACAGCCGGCCCGTAGGCTTGATAGACGGTGATCGCTTCGTCGGTGAAGGCGGCACGGATCTGCCGGTACGGGATGCTCATGACCCCGCAGCATGGCGAACCTGCGTGTCGTCGATCAATCGGATTAATCGCTCTGATGGGGAAGGGAGCCCTGTTCCCGCATTCAGGCAGTATATGTGGGGCCGGTGGGATTCGAACCCACACTGTCAGCTACCTAAAAGCTGTGCCTCTGCCATTGGGCTACGGCCCCCTCACCTTTCCCTTACCGGCGAAATTCGCGGTCTGAGAATGGCAGTTAGGGCAGAGGAATCGCACATTCTCCTGTCGATTGTCGAGCCAGTCACCGTTGATGTGGTCGACATGGAGGGTGAGCGGTCTGCCCTGCCACGTGCCGTCAATCCTACAGCCTGCGCAGGCGTACGGCAGCCCGGCTTCCTGCATGGCCCGGCGCAGCGCGGGCGCCTTCTCGCGGATGGAACCCGTCGGGCGGAGGACGAGTATTTCCTGGTAGGGGCGCAGTGAGGGAGGTTTCCGGCCCTTGCCGTGCGCCCTGCCCACGAAATGCGAGGTGTCGATGGCGTAGTGCTTCAGCCGGCGACTGATGTGCGCGTGGCTGCCGCCGGTCCACCTGATGCCCAGGCGGCGGAGCACGTCGGCGACGCTGAGAGAAGCCGCCGCCGCCTCGGCGAGCATCTCTCGCGTGTACTTCTCGTAAGCGGCCATGTCGTGAGAATAGAAAAGCTCGCCGACAATTCTTGAGGGTCACAGACGGGTGATTTCCTCTTTGTCAGGAAAGGCCGAGCTTCTTCTTGAGGCTCGCTACGTGGCCGGTGGCCTTCACGTTGTAGAGGGCCTGTTCGATCTTGCCGTCGGCGTCGATGACGAAGGTGGAGCGGATGACGCCCTCCACCTCCTTCCCGTAGAGCTTCTTCAGCCCGTAGGCCCCGTACGCCTTGTGGACCGCGAGTTCGGGGTCGGACAGCAGCGGGAAGGTCAGGGCGTCGCGTTCGACGAAGGTGGCCAGCTTGGCGGGCTTGTCCTTGGAGACGCCCAGGACGACGTAGCCCTCGGCGGTGAGCTGGGCGAGGCTGTCGCGGAAGTCGCAGGCCTGCTTGGTGCAGCCGGGGGTCATGGCGGCGGGATAGAAGTAGAGGATCACCCGCTTGCCGCGGTGGTCGGCCAGAGAGACGCTGCCGCCGTCGGCGGTGGGCAGCGTGAACTCGGGCGCGGCGTCGCCGGGCGCGAGCTTGGATTCGGTCATCAGGTCCTCCCGTGGTTCTCTTGGAGAACCTACTGGAGAACGTACCGGCAGGCCTGCCGTGCCGTTCGGGGTGATGACCTGACAGACTGATCGTCACGAGCAGGAGCGCGCCGGAAGGAGAGTCATGGCTGACACCGATCCTGATGAGCTGGAGCGGCGGATCGCGCGGACGCGCGCGGAGTTGGCGCAGACGGTGGACGCCATCGCCGACCGGGTGAGCCCGAAGCGGGTCGCCGAGCGCACGGTGGCGGATGTGAAGAGCAGGGCCGGTCACCTGGTGGCGCAGGTGGGTGACGCGCTGGGCGTGTCGCCGCGGCCGGTGGAGCTGGGGCAGGACCCGGACCGGCTGTGGGACGAGGAGCCGGACCTGGCTCCGGTGCTGATCGGGGTGGGCGCGGTGCTGGTGCTGGGGGCGGCCGTGATGCTGTGGCGGCGGCGCAGGCGGCGGTAGGGCCCGTCAGGGCTTACGGGAGGGGTTACGTCAGGGCTTACAGGAAGGTCCTGCCCTCGCCCCGGTAGGTCGGCACGGAGTCCACGACGGTGTCGCCGTCGACGAGGTGCAGGGTGTCGAAGCGCTCGCACAGCTCGCCCGCCTTGGCGTGCCTGAACCAGACGCGGTCGCCGATGCGCAGGTCTTCGGCGGCCTGGCCGGTGAGGGGGGTCTGGACTTCGCCGGCGCCTTCGTCGCGGCTGTAGCGCAGGCCGGCGGGCAGGTACGGCTGGGGTACGCGGCTGGGTCCGGCGGGGCCGGAGGCGAGGTAGCCGCCGCCGAGCACCGTCACGGTGTCGTGGCCGGGGCGGCGTACGACGGGGAGGGCGAACATCGCGGCGGGGCGGCCGGTGAAGCCGCGGTAGAAGTCGAACAGCCGGGGGTGGAAGAGCCCGGAACCGGCGGCGACCTCGGTGACGGCCTTCTCGCGTACGGTGCGTTCGATGGAGCCGGTGCCGCCGGCGTTGACGAACTCGAGGTCGGCGACCTGGCGGACGGCGTTGACGATGCGGCCGCGGCGCAGCACGAGCTCTCTGGCCGAGAGGGTCTGCATGAGGCGTACGGCGCGGCCGTACGCGGCGCTGGGCGGGGCGTCGCCGACGCCGGCGATCTGCGCCTCGTAGGCGAGCAGGCCGGTGAGCCGGTAGCCGGGGCGTTTGGCGATCGCGGCGGCGAGGTCGGCGGCCTGGTCGGCGTCGCGGACGGGGGAGCGGAGCGCGCCGGCCCTGAACCGGCCGCCGAGGGTGACGAAGCCGGCGTCGACGTCGAGGCAGAGCCGGATCTCGTGCCGGGGGCGGACGCCGGCGAGGGCGTGGTCGATGAAGGCGAGGTGGTCGGCGGAGTCGACGGTGATGGTGATTCTCCGGGCGGCTTCGGCGTCGCCGGCGAGTTCGGCCAGGGCGTGCCGGTCGGCGGTGGGGTAGGCGACGACGAGGTCGGTGTGGCCGTGGGAGGCGAGCCAGAGCGCTTCGGGGAGGGTGAACGCCAGCAGGCCGCGGAAGCCGTCGATGGCGAGCACCTGGTCCAGCAGTGGGCGTGATCTGATGGATTTGGTGGCCACCCGGATCGGCTTGCCGGTGGCGCGTCGGACCATGCTCGCGGCGTTGGCGCGCAGGGCGGCCAGGTCGAGGATGGCGAGCGGTGGCTCTAGCGAGGCGGTGGCCTGGTCGTAGCGCTGGCGGTCGTCCATACCGGCAGCGTAACGGCATAACCGGCAGATGAACATGAGGGTGATTCGCATTGATCGCCCGGGCCGTAATGATCGTGCAAACGGGCGGCGGGGACACGGTCGAGCGCGAGCCCCGCCCGTGTACCTGTGGTGGTTGTGATGACCACGCTGCAGCAACTCCTGCCCGGCACCGCCGTCGCCCCGCGCGACTCCCCGCTCCGCAGGTCCCGGCGGGTGCTCAGGCCCGCCCGCACGCCCGCCGCGGTGATCGTGGCGGCGCTCCTGACCGCCGGCTTCGGGCTCGTGGCCGCGGAGATCGTCGCGGGCCTGTGGAGCCGGTCGCTCGGCGTCGTGCCCGTGGACGACGCCGTCGCGCTGGCGTCCGCGACCTCGTGGCACGAGCTGTCGCCGTCCGCGCTGGGGGTGGCGCTGGCCGGGGCGGGCCTGATCCTGCTGGCGGTGCTGCCGGGCCGGTGCAGGCTCGTACCGGTGGAGACCACGGACCCGCTGATCGTCATCGGCGTCACCCGCTCCGGCCTGCGCCGCACGCTGCTGGCGGTGGCGCGGCAGGCCGAGGGGGTGGAACGGGTCAGGGTACGGCTGCGCAGGCGGCGCATCGAGGTCACCGTGATGACCGGGCCCGAGTCGTCGGGCGCGATGCTCAGGCAGGTGGGCACCGCGGTGGGCGACCGGCTGGCGGGGCTGGGCACGCTCGGCACGGGCGAGGTCGTGATGCGGCTGCGCAGGAAGGGACTGTGATGCGGCAGTACGGGGGCAACCGCCTGGGGCTGGCCGTGGTGGGCGCGGTGCTGCTGGTCGTCGGCGGCTACGCCTGGCTGCGCGGCCAGGGGCAGCTGGCCGGGCTGTCGCCCCGGGCCAGGGTGCTGCCGGAGCGCACGGTCGACGCCGTGGCGGGGAACCCGTGGACGCTCTGGGCGATGGCGCTGCTGCTGGTGGTGCTGGCGCTGGTGACGTTGCGGTGGCTGCTGCTCGGCCTCGGCTGGGGCCGGTTCGGGGCGCGGTCCGGTACGGGCACCGCGATGCTCTGCGTGGGCCTGAAGGACGTGGAAGGGCTGTCGCGGGCGGGGGTGCGGGTGGTCGGCGACCCGAACGGCGCGGGCCGGCTGCGGATCTCGTTCTCCTGCCCCGCGGAGGCGGACGTGGGCGCGGTCGTGGGCAAGCTGGACCGGGAGATCGTCGGCCGCATCCGCCGCGAGGTCGGCGACGACGATCTCGGCGCGGTCGTCCGCGTCCACGTCCGCCGCCAGGCGGCGGCGCGGCGCGTCAGCACTCGATGACGTTGACCGCGAGGCCGCCGCGCGAGGTCTCCTTGTACTTGTCGAGCATGTCCCTGCCGGTGTCGCGCATGGTCTTGATGGCCTTGTCGAGCGACACGTGGTGGCGGCCGTCCCCGCGCAGGGCGATGCGGGCGGCGGTGATGGCCTTGATGGAGGCGACCGCGTTCCGCTCGATGCACGGGATCTGCACGAGGCCGCCGATCGGGTCGCAGGTCAGGCCGAGGTTGTGCTCGATGCCGATCTCGGCCGCGTTCTCCACCTGCTCGGGGGTGCCGCCGAGCACCTCGGTGAGCCCGGCCGAGGCCATCGAGCAGGCCGAGCCGACCTCGCCCTGGCAGCCGACCTCGGCACCGGAGATGGAGGCGTTCTCCTTGAACAGCACGCCGATCGCCGCCGCCGTCAGCAGGAAGCGGGTGACGCCGTCGTCGTCGGCGTTCGGGGCGAAGCGGGAGTAGTAGGTGAGCACGGCGGGGATGATGCCGGCCGCGCCGTTGGTGGGGGCGGTGACGATGCGGCCCCCGGCGGCGTTCTCCTCGTTGACCGCGAGGGCGAACAGCGACACCCAGTCCATCGCCTGCAGCGGGTCCTTCTCGGCCGACTCGGCCTGCAAGCGGCGGTGCAGCTGGTGGGCGCGGCGCTTGACCTTGAGCCCGCCGGGCAGCACGCCCTCCTTGGCGATGCCCCGGCGCACGCACTCCGACATGACCCGCCAGATGTCGAGGAGCCGGGCGCGGATCTCGTCCTCGCCGAGGCCGAACGCCTTCTCGTTCTCCAGCATCAGCCCGGAGACCGACAGGCCGGTGGCCGTGCAGTGCTTGAGCAGCTCCTCGCCGCTGGTGAACGGGTAGGGCAGAACGGTGTCGTCCGGTTTGATGCGGTCGGCGCCGGTGGCGGTCTCGTCCACCACGAAGCCGCCGCCGACCGAGAAGTACACCTTCTCGCGCACGGTCCCGCCCGCCTCGTCGTAGGCGGTGAAGCGCATGCCGTTGGGGTGCTCGGGCAGCGAGATCTTGCGTTCGAAGACCAGGTCCTCGCCGACCACGAACGGGATCTCGCGCTCGCCGAACAGGCGCACCGTGCCGGACTCGCGCATGGCGGCCAGCCGCCCGTCGATGGCGTCGACGTCCACCAGCTCGGGCTTCTCTCCCGACAGGCCCAGCAGGACCGCCTTGTCGCTGCCGTGGCCCTTGCCGGTCAGGCCGAGCGAGCCGTACAGGATGACCTCGACGCGGGCCGTGCGGCCGAGCAGCCCGTCCTGATGCAGGCCGCGCGCGAACTTGTGCGCGGCGGCCATCGGGCCGCCGGTGTGGGAGCTGGACGGGCCGATCCCGATCTTGAAGAGGTCGAAGACGCTGATCGCCATCGATGGGCGCCTTTCACGAGGTGGGAACCGGGGCCCGCGGCCGGGCCCCGGCGGTGGATCAGGACTCGCCCGAGGTGAGGGCGGCGTACTCCTCGGCCGACAGCAGGTCCTCCGGGTCGCCGTCGGCGCGCACCCGGAACATCCAGCCTTCGCCGTAAGGGTCGCTGTTGGCCAGCGACGGGTCGTCCACCAGGGTCTGGTTGACCTCCACCACCTCGCCGCCGACAGGGGTGTAGATCTCGCTCACCGACTTGGTGGACTCCACCTCGCCGACCGAGTCCCCGGCCTCGATGGTCGAGCCGACCTCCGGGAGCTGCACGTACACCACGTCACCGAGGGCGTCGGCGGCGAAGGCGGTGATGCCGATCGTGGCGATCAGGCCGTCCTCCAGGCCGGAGACCCACTCGTGCTCCTTGGTGTAGCTCAGGTCGTCAGGGATGTTGCTCACTTGTTCCTCCTGTAGAAGGGCAGCTCGACCACGTCCACGGGTTCTTGCCTGCCCCTGATGTCCACGGCCAGACCTGCGTCGACGCCGGTGTCGACGTAGGCCATCGCGATGGGCTTGCCCAGCGTCTGCGAGGGCGCGCCGCTGGTGACCTCGCCGACGACGGCGCCGTCCTTGGTGACGGGATAGCCGTGGCGGGGCACCCGGCGGCCGCGCGCGACCAGCCCGACCAGGCGGCGCCGCGGCGGCACGTCCTTGACCGCCTCCAGCGCCGACCGGCCCACGAAGTCGCCCGGCTTGTCGAATTTCACCACCCTGCCCAGTCCCGCGTCGAACGGGGTGAGCTCCGCGCTCAGCTCGTTGCCGTACAGCGGCATACCCGCTTCCAGGCGGAGCGTGTCACGGCTGGACAGCCCGGCCGGCTTCAGCCCGTACGGCTCGCCGGCGGCGGTCAGCGCGTGCCAGAGCGGCGCCGCGTCCTCCTCGGCCACGAACAGCTCGAAGCCGTCCTCGCCGGTGTAGCCGGTGCGGGCGATGAGCGCCTGCCTGCCGTCGACCGTGCCGGGCAGGCCGGTGTAGTACTTCAGGCCGGCGAGGTCGGCGTCGGTGAGGGTGGCGAGGATCTCCTCGGCCCGGGGGCCCTGGACGGCGATGAGGGCGTAACGGTCGGAGCGGTCCTCGACCCGCGTGTCGTACGCCTTGGCGCGATCGGTCAGCTCGTCCGCGACCTTGTCCGCGTTCGACGCGTTGGCCACGACCATGAACTCCTCGTCGCCGAGCCGGTAGACGATGAGGTCGTCGAGCACCCCGCCGCGCTCGTTGACGATCATGGTGTAGCGGGCCCGCCCGTTCGCCAGCGCCGACAGGTGTCCCACCAGGGCGTGGTCGAGGGCCTGCGCCGCCTGCGGGCCGGTCAGGAAGATCTCTCCCATGTGCGACAGGTCGAACAGTCCGGCCGCCTGGCGGACCGCGTTGTGCTCCGCGGACTCGCTGCCGTAGCGCAGCGGCATGAGCCAGCCGGCGAAGTCGGTCAAGGTGGCGCCGAGAGACTCGTGCACGTCTCTCAGCGGCGTCGATCGGGACATGTCTCGCACCTCAGGGCAGGATCGGATGCCGGGATCCTCCCCCTCTGTCGTCGGTGCCTGAGAGTTTCGCCCGGCTTTTTTCCGGACTTTCACCTTCGGCGAGGTCGCGCGGACCTGCTTTCCAGAGGACACCTCGGCCGTACGGTCCTTTGCCTTGAGAGGTTCGCGGGGAGGGCTTGCTCCTTCAGGGGCCCCGACCGGCTGTCAGGACGCTCTCCCGCACGGCTTCGACGGTGATGCGGCAAGCCTAACGGCCTGGGGTGCGAATTGTCGCGTCCGGCCGTCTCGCGGCGGAGACCAGGGCTTCGAAGAGGGCGCAGTCCTGGGCCGCCTCCGGGTGCCACTGGACGGCGACGGCGAAGGGGTGGGAGTCGAGTTCGACCGCCTCGACGGTGCCGTCCTCGGCGGTGGCCGTCACGGTCAGGCCCGTGCCGAGGCGGTCGACCGCCTGGTGGTGGTAGTGCGGCACGGTGACCGGGGCGGCGCCGAGGATCTTCGCGACCTTGGTGCCGGCGACCGGGCGCACCGGGAGGTGGCCGAACTCGCCCGGAGCGGGGGAGTGGCCGCGGTGGCCGGTCACGTCCGGGAGGTGCTGGTGGAGGGTGCCGCCCAGGGTGACGTTGAGAACCTGGAGGCCCCGGCACACGCCCAGGAAGGGGAGGCGGGCCTCCAGGGCCGCGGTCATGACGGCAAACTCCGCCGTGTCCCGAAATTTCCGGATGTAGTCGGTGCGGGGGTGGGGGGACGCCCCGTACCGCTCCGGATCGACGTCCCCGCCCCCCGCCAGGATCAGCCCGTCCAGCCGGGGCACCAGCGCCGCCGGGTCGCCCGCCGGCGGGATGAGCACCGGCTGCCCGCCCGCCCGCGTCACCTGCTCCACGTACATGTACGGCAGCAGCGCCACGGGCAGGTCCCACACCGTGAACCGCGCGGGCTCGACGTAGGTGCTGACACCGATGACGGGCCGGCTCACAGGCCGGCTCACAGGGGCGTCACGTACGCGCCGGAGATGCCCCCGTCGACCAGGAACTGCGACGCGGTGATGAACGAGGCGTCGTCGCTGGCCAGGAACGCGACCGCGGCCGCGATCTCCGACGCCTCGGCGAAGCGGCCGAGCGGCACGTGCACCAGCCGCCGCTGCGCCCGCTCGGGGTCCTTGGCGAACAGCTCCCGCAGCAGCGGCGTGTTCACCGGCCCCGGGCACAGCGCGTTGACCCGGATGCCCTCGCGGGCGAACTGCACCCCCAGCTCGCGCGACATGGCCAGCACCCCGCCCTTGGACGCGGTGTAGGAGATCTGCGAGGTCGCCGACCCCATGACGGCCACGAACGAGGCGGTGTTGATGATCGAGCCCCTGCCCTGGCGGCGCATGTACGGGATGGCGTGCTTGCAGCACAGGTAGACGCTGGTCAGGTTGACCTCCTGGACCCGGCGCCAGGCGTCCAGGCCGGTCTCCAGGATGGAGTCGTCGTCGGGCGGCGAGATGCCCGCGTTGTTGAACGCGACGTCCACGCTCCCGTAGGCGCCGAACGCGGTCTCGTACATCCGGACCACGTCGTCCTCGCTGGTCACGTCGGCCTTGACGAACAGGCCGCCGACCGCGGTGGCGGCCTTGGCGCCCGCCTCCTCGTCGACGTCGACGCAGACGACCTTGGCGCCCTCCTCGGCGAACCGATGGGCGGTGGCCAGGCCGATGCCGCTGCCCGCCCCGGTGATGACGGCCACACGGTCCAGCAAACGCTGCATGTCGCTACTCCGTTGAGATGAAGACGTTCTTGGTCTCGGTGAACGCGGCGAGCGCGTCCGGGCCCAGCTCGCGGCCGAGCCCGGACTCCTTGAACCCGCCGAACGGGGTCCAGTAACGGACGGAGGAGTTGGAGTTCACCGAGAGCGCGCCGGCCTCGACCGCGCGGGCCACCCGCAGCGCCCGACCGATGTCGCGGGTCCAGACGGAGCCGGACAGGCCGTAGCGGGTGTCGTTGGCGATGCGGACCGCGTCGGACTCGCCGCCGAACGGCACCACCGACACGACCGGGCCGAAGATCTCCTCGGTGAACGCGCGGTCGGTGACGTCCGAGGTCAGCACCGTCGGCGGGAACCAGAAGCCGCGGCCCCGCGGGCACGAGCCCTGCAGGAACGGGTCGGCGACGAAGCCGCGGACCCGTTCCCGGTGCTCGGCGCTGATCAGCGGGCCCATCTCGGTGGCGGGGTCGAGCGGGTCGCCCACGCGCAGCCCGCGCACCGCCTCCGACAGCCGTTCGAGGAACTCGTCGTACACGCTCTCCTGCACCAGCACGCGGGAGCGGGCGCAGCAGTCCTGCCCGCTGTTGTCGAAGACCGCGTACGGGGCCGCGGCGGCGGCCTTGGCCACGTCGGCGTCGGCGAAGACGATGTTGGCGGACTTGCCGCCGAGTTCGAGCGTGAGCCGTTTGACGTGCGCGGCGGCCCTGGCCGCGATCTCCTTGCCCACCTCGGTCGAGCCGGTGAACACGATCTTGGCGACGCCGGGGTGCTCCACCAGGCGGGCGCCCGCGACCTCCCCTGCTCCGGGCAGGACCTGGAGCACCCCCTCGGGGAGGCCCGCCGCCAGGGCCAGCTCTGCCAGCCGCAGCGCGGTCAGCGGGGTCTGCTCGGCGGGCTTGACGATGACCGCGTTGCCCGCCGCGAGCGCCGGGGCGACGCCCCACGACATGATCAGCATCGGGAAGTTCCACGGCACGATCACGCCCACCACGCCGAGCGGCTCCTGGAACGTCACGTCGACGCCGCCGGGCACCGGGATCTGCCTGCCGTGGTTGCGCTCGGGCGCGCCGGCGTAGAAGTGGAGCACGTCGCGGACGGTGGCGGCCTCCCAGCGGGCGTTGCCGACCGGGTGGCCGGCGTTGGCCACCTCCAGCAGGGCCAGCTCCTCGGCGTGCGCGCCGACCAGGTCGGCGAACGCGCGCAGCAGCCGCGCCCGGTCGCCCGGCGCCACCTCGCGCCACTCCCGCCAGGCCTTCGCGGCCCTGGCCACGGCCTCGTCGACCTCGGTGACCCCGGCCATCTCGACCTCGGCCACGACCTGCTCGGTCGCCGGATTGATGATCTTCATGCTCGTCACAGGCGCTCGAATCCCCTGAACATCTCCCAGTCGGTCACCGCCGCCTCGAAGGCCGCGAGCTCCACCCTGGCGTTGTTGGCGTAGTGGGCCACCACGTCCTCCCCGAACGCCTCCCTGGCCGGCTTGGAGCCCTCGAACAGGGTCAGCGCGTCACGCAGGGTGTGCGGGACGGTCTCGGCGCCGGAGGCGTAGGCGTTGCCCTCGAACGCCTCCTCCAGCTCCAGCTCCTCGTCGATGCCGTGCAGGCCGGCCGCGACCAGCGCGGCCACGGCGAGGTACGGGTTCACGTCGCCGCCCGGCACCCGGTTCTCCACCCGGAGCGAGGGGCCGTGGCCGACCAGGCGCAGCGCGCAGGTGCGGTTGTCGAAGCCCCACTTGACGGCGGTGGGCGCGAAGCTGCCCGGCACGAACCGCTTGTAGGAGTTGACGTTCGGCGCGTACAGGAGGGTGAGCTCGCGCAGGCAGGCGAGCTGACCGGCGACGAACCGGCGGCCGAGCGGCGACAGCCCGTGCGGCCCGTGCGGTCCGTCGCCCGCCATCACCAGCTCGCCGTCCGTGCCGCGCAGCGAGATGTGGACGTGGCAGGAGTTGCCCTCGCGGTCGTTCGGCTTGGCCATGAAGGTGATCGACTTGCCCTCCTGGGCGGCGATCTCCTTGGCGCCGTTCTTGTAGATGGCGTGGTTGTCGCAGGTGACCAGCGCCTCGGCGTAGCGGAAGGCGATCTCGTGCTGGCCCAGGTTGCACTCGCCCTTGGCGGACTCCACGTACAGGCCCGCGCCCTCCATGTCGCGCCGGATGCGGCGCAGCAGCGGCTCGACCCGGGCGGTGCCGAGGAGCGAATAGTCGACGTTGTAGAGGTTGGCGGGGGTCAGGTCGCGGTAGGCGCGTTTCCACGCCTGCTCGTAGGAGTCCTCGTAGACGACGAACTCCAGCTCGGTGCCGACGTGCGCGCGCAGGCCGCGCTCCTCCAGCCGGGCGAGCTGGCGGCGCAGGATCTGGCGCGGCGAGGCCGTCACGTCGTCGCCGTTCTCCCAGACGAGGTCGGCCATCAGCAGGGCCGTGCCCTCCTGCCAGGGCACGCGCCTGAGCGTCGACAGGTCCGGGCGCATCACGAAGTCCCCGTACCCGCGATCCCAGGACGACATCGCGTATCCGCCGACCGTGTTCATGTCCACGTCGACGGCGAGCAGGTAGTTGCACCCTTCCGAGCCATGGTGCAGCACCTCGTCGAGGAAGTAGCGGGCGGACAGCCGCTTGCCCTGCAGGCGGCCCTGCATGTCGGCGACCGCCAGCAGCACTGTGTCGATCAGCCCGGCCGTGACCTCCTGCCGCAGCTCGTCGACGGTGAGAAAGCCATGACTGGACCGCTCGCTCACGTGCTGGCTCCGATCTGGCAGGAGACGGTTTACCGTTGATTGGGCTAGTCTCAGACCATTGATGTGTATGGCGGGATCGCTTGTCAAGACCTGAGGACACGTTGGACGAGTCGGCGCGTTTGATCACGGTGTTGCGGCCGGTGAGGGCGGGAAACGCCTTCGAGGAGACGGTCGAGCGGCTCCTTCAGGCGATCAAACTCGGCGTGGTGGCGCCGGGCGGCAAGCTGCCGCCCGAGCGGGAGCTGGCCGTCCAGCTCGGCATCAGCAGGGTGACGCTGCGCGAGGCCATCCGCGCCCTGCAGGAGGCGGGCTTCCTCGACGTGCGGCGCGGCCGTTACGGCGGTGCGTTCGTCACCTACACGCCGCCCCGGCCCGGCGCGGCCGACCTGCGCAAAGTGGTCGCTGACATGGGCACCGACGACCTGGCCGACGCGCTCACCTTCCGCATGGCCGTCGAGTGCGGGGCCGCCCAGGTGCTGGCGGGCGCCGAGCTGACCGACGGGCAGCGCGACACGCTCCGGCGCCGGCTGGCCGACCTCGACTCGGCGTCGCTGGAGGACTACCGCCGCCTCGACACCGCCTTCCACCTGTCGATCGCCGAGCTGACCGGGTCCAGTCTGCTCGCCGCCGCCTGCGCGGACGCCCGCCTGCGGGTCGGCGACCTGCTCAACGCCATCCCCATGCTCCAGGTCAACCTCGACCACGCGGCCGCCCAGCACCGCGCGATCGTGGCGGCCATCCTCGCCGGCGACCCCGAGGCCGCCCGCCGCGCGATGTGCGAACACCTGGAGGGCACCGCCGCGCTCCTGCGGGGCTTCCTTTCCTGACTGATTCCCGGTCACCCGCGTCGCCCTCTCGGCCTCCTAAGTATTCGTTGACACGAATATTCGTCATAGTGAATACTAGCGACCATGGACGCACTTCTCACCGCACTGGCCGACCCGGCGCGCTGGCGGCTCGTGAGCCTGCTGGCCGAGCGGCCCCGCTCGGTCGGCGTCCTCGCCCAGCTCGCCGGGGCACGCCAGCCGCAGACGACCAAGCACCTACAGACCCTGGAGCGCGCCGGCGTCGTCACCTCCCAGCGCTCTGGCCAGCGCCGCGTCTACGCGCTCAGGCCCGCGCCCCTGCGGGACCTGGCCGCCGCGCTCGGCCGGCTCGCGGACCAGGCCGACGGCGCCCGCGAGGCCTTCGACCGCTACGGGCTCGGGCTCCACGAGGAGCGGCTCGCCGCGAACGAGGCGGGGTGGGCCGACGGCCGCTCGTTCAGGTTCCACCGGTCGCTGGCGGGGCGCCCGGAGGACGTCTGGCGGCACCTGACCGACGCCTCCCTGCTCGCTCGATGGTGGACGCCCGACGACCTCCGCGTCTCCGAGCTCGTGTTCGAGGCCCGGCCGGGCGGGCGGATCGTCCAGGTGTACCGCGACGCCGAGGACGCCGACGGCTCCGACGTGATCGCCGGGCGCGCGGAGGGAGTCGTCGACGACGTACGCCCCGGTGAACGCCTCGCCTATCGCCTCTCCCCGCTGCTCCCCGGCGGCGGCTCCGCCTTCACCTCCCACCTCGAACTGGCCCTTCGGCCTACCGAAACCGGCACGGACCTCGACGTCCTGTTCCGGATCACCGACAGCACCGTCGACTCCGCGGACTTCGTCGCGGGCATCGAGCTCGGCTTCGGCCAGAGCCTCGACAAGCTCGCGGCGATCCTCGCCGCGGACGACACCGAGACAAGGAGCACCGAATGACCCACTCGACCGACCGCCGCGTCACCGCGAACCTGACCCTCACCCTCGACGGCCGCTATCACGGCCCCGGCGGCCCCGCCGACTTCGCGGCGTTCGCCCCGTACGTGTCCACGGACGTCGCCCGGGACCACCTGACCCGCATCTGGGAGGGTGCGACGACGGCGCTGCTCGGCCGGGTCAACGCCGAGGGATTCCTGGGCTACTGGTCGTCGGTCGCCGAGGACGAGAACGCCGACCCGCGTGATCGCGGCTACGCGAAGTGGCTGGTGGACACCGAGAAGGTCGTCCTGTCGACCACGTTGACCCGAGCGCCGTGGGAACGCGCCCGCGTGGTGAACGCCCCCGCCGCCGACGTCGCCGCCGATCTCCGGGAAACCGGTTCCGGCGACATCCTCGTCAACAGCAGCACGAGCGTCATCAAGCCGCTCCTCGCGGCGGACATGATCGACCGGCTGTACCTCATGATCGTCCCTGAGATCGTGGGGGGCGGGCAGCGGCTGTTCGACGACGGCCTGCCGGCCTCGACGTGGACGCTCACCCGGCAGGAGACCGGCAAGCTGGGCGAGATCGCCCTGGTCTACGACCGGGCCCGCTGAGACTGCGGACGCGTCCAAGGGTGCGAAACGGGGTCCTACGCCGCAACCACCACGATCGTGATCGTAGAGTTCTGTACACGGTCATGGAGAAGTGGTTTCAGTCAAACATCGTCGGGACGGGACGGCTGCCGCTGTTCTGTTTCTTCGTCGCGCTGATCGTGGCGTTCATCGCCACCCGCATCAACGTACGGCTGATCAGGGCGAAGGTGGGCTGGTTCCGCAACGTCAACGTGGGGGAGATGCACATCCACCACGTGGTGTTCGGGGTCGTGCTCATGCTGGTCGGCGGGGTGGCCGGGCTGATCGTCTCCGGTGCGTCGCAGGTGGGCTACGCGGTCGCGGCGTCGGTGTTCGGCGTCGGGGCGGCGCTGGTGCTCGACGAGTTCGCGCTGATCCTCCACCTGCACGACGTCTACTGGGAGGAGGAGGGGCGCACCTCGGTGGACGCGGTGTTCATCGCCGTGGCCGTGACCGGGCTGCTGCTCATCGGCCTGCGGCCCCTCACCTGGGACTTCGGCCTGCCGCTGGTCAACCCGGCGGCGCTGATCGTGGGCAACCTGCTGCTGGCCGTGGTCACCCTGCTCAAGGGGAAGATCTGGACCGGGATGGCGGGATTGTTCCTGCCTTTTCTGCTGGTCGTGGGCGCGGTGCGGCTGGCGCGGCCGGGGTCGCCGTGGGCGCACTGGTTCTTCGCCGGCCGCGCGCCGCGCAAGATGGCCAGGGCCATCCACCGGGAGGAGCGCTGGAGGCGGCCGGTGATCCGGGCCAAGATCGCCTTCCAGGAGTTCCTGTCGGGACGCCACGACCTGCCGTCCTCCCGCCGCCTGCGCCGCCGTACCTGATCCATGGCGCTTCCCCCGCGATCCGACGGGCCGCAGAACGACGCCGTGGGCGCGAGGCTGCGCGCGTTCCATGACCACGGCCTGGCCCGCGACGCCGTGGCCCTCGCTGCCGTGGCCGATCCGTACTCCTTCAGGGAGCTGGAGCGGTTCGGCAGGCTGCACGCGGAGGGCTTCTCCCTCGCCGAGTTGCTCATGCGGCTGGAGTTCGTGGAGTTCGTCGCCGACGAGGAGTTCGCGGCCTGCGGGGTGACCCGGGACCGGTCGCGGGAAGATCCGGGCGTGGGCCGCGGTGTGGGCGGAGGACATCACGATGCGGCGGGCCGACGACGGGGACGCCGAGTACGACGTCCCCGATCTGCCCGGAGTCGACTGAGGCCCCGGCCGTCCGAAGGACGCTGACGGCGGTCGCGTCATCCTGAGGGAGGAGTCGTCAACATAAGTTGACATACCTGGGTCGTCAATTTAGGTTGACGGGTGCGAAAGCGCGCACCCGGCCGCCGGGTGAGGTCGAATGACTCCCGGAAGGGGATTCGGTGATCAAAGAACTGCTCGCCTACCTGCGCCCGCACCGGTGGATCCTGGTCGCGGGCGGAGTGCTCGGGCTGATCGGCTCGGCCGCCGGGCTCGCCATGCCGCTGCTGGCCAAGTACGTGGTGGACGCCTTCGGCGCGGACCGGTCGATGGCCGGGCCGCTCATCGGCCTGACCGTGGCCGTCCTGGTCGGCGCGGCGGTGTCGGCCGGCGGCTCCTACCTGATGGAGCGCACCGGCGAGAGCGTCGTGATGGGAGCCCGCCGCCGGCTGGTCGAGCGCATCCTGCGGCTGCGGGTGGCCGACGTCGACCGGCTCAAGCCCGGCGACCTGCTCTCCCGCGTCACCGGTGACACGACCCTGCTGCGCGCGGTCCTCACCAACGGTGTCGTCAACTCGGTCGGCTCGGTGTTCATGCTGGTCGGCGCCATCGTCCTGATGGCCGCCATGGACGGCACGCTGCTGCTGGTCACGCTGCTCGTGATCGTCGTGATCGGCGGGCTCACCGCCTCGGTCATGCCGCGCATCATGCGGGCGCAGAAGGACGCGCAGGAGGCCGTCGGCGAGATGGGCGCGGTGCTCGACCGGGCGCTGCAGGCCTACCGCACGGTCAAGGCCAGCGGCGCCGAGGAGCGCGAGATCACCGTCGTCGCCGGCGCCGCCGAGCGGGCCCGCGACCGCGGCATGCAGGTGGCCGGGTGGACCTCGCTGGCCGGGGTGTCGACCTTCATGGCCGTGCAGATCGCCTTCCTGAGCGTGCTCGGCGTGGGCGGGGCCAGGGTCGCCTCCGGCGCGCTGGAGGTCTCGTCGCTGATCGCCTTCCTGCTCTACCTGTTCTACCTCGTGGCGCCGATCGGGCAGCTCGTCGAGGGCGCGGTCCAGCTCCAGCAGGGCCTGGCCGCGCTGAAGCGCATCAAGGAGGTCGAGGACCTGCCCGGCGAGCCCGTCGCCGAGCCGGCCGCCACCGGCGGCCGCCCGCTCGGCGTGCGCTTCGACGGTGTCACCTTCCGGTACGGCGACGACCGGCCGGTCGTGCACGACGAGGTCAGCTTCGAGGTGCCGCCCGGCGGGCTCACCGCGCTCGTCGGCCCGTCAGGGGCGGGCAAGTCGACCGTCTTCGCCCTGCTCGAACGCTTCTACGAGCACCAGGGCGGGACCATCTCGCTGGACGGCCGCGACATCCGCGACTGGCCGCTCGGCGAGCTGCGCGCGGCGCTCGGCTACGTCGAGCAGGACGCGCCCGTGCTGGCCGGCACGCTCAAGGAGAACCTGCTGTTCGCCGCCCCGGACGCCACGGACGACGAGCTGCTGCGCGCCGTCGCCCGTACCCGCCTGGACGACCTGGTGTCCAGGCTGCCCGACGGCCTCGACACCCTGGTCGGCCACCGGGGCGTGCTGCTGTCCGGCGGCGAGCGGCAGCGCGTGGCCATCGCCAGGGCGCTGCTGCGCAGGCCCAGGCTGCTCCTGCTCGACGAGGCCACCTCCCAGCTCGACGCGGTCAACGAGCTGCGGCTGCGCGAGGTCATCGCCGAGGTCGCCGCCGAGACGACCGTGCTGGTCATCGCCCACCGGCTGTCCACGGTGACGAACGCCGACCGCATCGTGGTCATGGAGGCCGGCGGGGTGCGGGCCGTCGGCACCCACGACGAGCTGGTGGGCGCGGACGAGCTCTACCGCGAGCTCGCGGCCACCCAGTTCCTCGTGAGCTAGGCGTTCCGTCCGCGATCTCCCGTTGTACTCTTCGGGTGACGTTGATGAATGCGTTCATTCAGGAGGTCGCCATGAGCCGCACCGTGCGAGCGCCGCGAGGAGCCACGCTCACCGCCAAGGGGTGGCCGCAGGAGGCGGCCCTGCGCATGCTCCGCAACAACCTGGACCCGGAGGTCGCCGAGCATCCCGAGCAGCTCGTCGTCTACGGCGGCTCGGGGCGCGCGGCCCGCGACTGGGCCTCCTACGAGGCGCTCGTCAGGACGCTCACCTCGCTGGAGGGCGACGAGACCCTGCTCGTGCAGTCGGGGCGGCCCGTGGGCGTCTTCCGCACCCACGAGTGGGCGCCCCGGGTCCTGATCGCGAACTCCAACCTGGTGCCCGGCTGGGCCACCTGGGAGGAGTTCCGTCGGCTCGAAGCCGCCGGGCTCACCATGTACGGGCAGATGACCGCGGGCTCGTGGATCTACATCGGCACCCAGGGCATCCTGCAGGGCACGTACGAGACGTTCGCGGCGGTGGCGGCCAAGCGGTTCGGCGGGTCGCTGGCCGGGACCATCACGCTCACCGCCGGGCTCGGCGGCATGGGCGGCGCGCAACCGCTGGCCGTCACCATGAACGGCGGCGTCGCCGTCTGCGTCGACTGCGACCCCCGCTCCGTGGCCCGCCGCATCGAGCACCGCTACCTCGACGTGCGCGCCGAGTCGCTGGAGGAGGCGCTGCGGCTGGCGTACGAGGCGCGCGACGCGCGGCGGCCCCTGTCGATCGGCGTGGTGGCCAACGCGGCCGAGGCGCTGCCCGCGCTGCTCGCCGCCGGCGCCGAGATCGACATCGTCACCGACCAGACCTCGGCCCACGACCCGCTCATGTACCTGCCGCTGGGCGTGGCCTTCGACGACATGGCCGCCGAGCGCGACAAGGACCCGGCGGGCTTCACCGAGCGCGCCCGCGGGTCCATGGCCGTCCACGTCGAGGCCATGGTCGGCTTCCAGGACGCCGGGGCCGAGGTGTTCGACTACGGCAACTCCATCAGGGGCGAGGCGAAGCTGGCCGGCTACGCGCGGGCCTTCGACTTCCCCGGGTTCGTGCCCGCGTACATCAGGCCGCTGTTCTGCGAGGGGAAGGGGCCGTTCCGGTGGGCGGCGCTCAGCGGCGACCCCGCCGACATCGCGGCCACCGACCGGGCGATCCTGGAGCTGTTCCCGGAGAACGAGCCGCTGGCCCGCTGGATCCGCCAGGCAGGTGAGAAGGTCCACTTCCAGGGGCTGCCCGCGCGCATCTGCTGGCTGGGATACGGCGAGCGCGACCTGGCGGGCGGCCGGTTCAACGACATGGTGGCCTCCGGCGAGCTGCGGGCGCCGGTCGTCATCGGCCGCGACCACCTCGACAGCGGCTCCGTCGCGTCCCCGTACCGCGAGACCGAGGCCATGGCCGACGGCTCCGACGCGGTCGCCGACTGGCCGCTGCTCAACGCGCTGCTCAACACGGCGTCCGGGGCGTCGTGGGTGTCGATCCACCACGGCGGCGGCGTCGGCATCGGCCGCTCCATCCACGCCGGACAGGTGACGGTCGCCGACGGCACCCCCCTGGCCGCGGAGAAGCTCGACCGGGTGCTCACCAACGACCCCGGCACCGGCGTCATGCGCCACGTCGACGCCGGTTACGACGAGGCGGTCGCGGTGGCGGCCGAGCGCGGCGTGCGCGTCCCGATGCGCGAGTCGTGATCGCGTCATGCCGGAGTCGGATGAGACTCGTGATGCCACTGAGGGATGAGAACGCGTCGCTCACGGTGTTGGAGGAGGTGTGACGGGCGCTTACCACGGCGGGCTGGACCGGCTGCTCGACGGCCGCAGGCTCTCACCGGTGCAGAGGAGGATCGTTCACTACCTGTCGGAGCACCTGGAGGAGGCCATCTTCCTGTCGAGCGTGGAACTGGCCGAGCGGGCGGGGGTGAGCCAGCCGTCCGTGACCAGGTTCGCGATGGTGCTCGGCTTCGCGGGCTACCCGGAGCTGCGCCAGGCGCTGCGCCCGCTGGTGCTCGGCGGCCCGCCGGACGGCCAGCAGGAGAGCCTGATCAAAGGCGCCATCGACCGGGAGATCAGAAACCTGACCGCGGTCCGCGACCGGCTGCCGTCCCTGCCGCTGAAGGAGCTGGGCGCGTGCCTGGCCGCCGCCGAGCCGCTCCCCGTGCTGGGCCTGCGGGTGTCGGCAGGGCTGGCCACGACGTTCGCCTACTACACCCGCCGCATCCACCCCGACGTGCGGCTGCTCGCCCACGGCGGGTCGGAGCTGATCGACGGGCTGCACGCCGCCCGCCGCGCGGGCGCGGAGTGGCTGGTGGCCGTGGTGCTGCCGCGCTACCCCGTCGAGGTGATGCAGGCGCTGGAGTACGCGGACAAGCTCGGCTACCGGGTGGCCGCGATCTGCGACCGGCCCGACTTCCCCGCCGAGGCGGTGCTCGACGCCCCGGTGGGCGACCGGCTGGTGTTCGACTCCCACGCGGCGCCGCTGGCCCTGGCCATGGCCCTGGTGGAGGCCATGGCCGACGCGGCGCCACTGCGCACCCGGGCGCGGCTGGAGGAGTACGAGCGGATGACGGACGAGACCGGGACGTTCATCGACGAACTTCCCTAGTCGCCCCCAGGCGACTGCTGTTCCGACTCTGCTAGACGCCGACGCCAGATGTCCGCTTCGTGCCCTGTGGTCTCCGCATCGGCGGTGGCTGCGGCGAACTCGGCGATGTCGCGGAAGATGTCGTGGGTTGGCTCAAGTACCCAACTGGAGCCGTGGTGTCTCCAGATAGTGCACTTGTCTGACGGCAGGGAGTGCCGTCGCGCCCAAATACGCTCAGCCAAGGCAAGCGCGGCCCTTCGTCGCCCAAGCTCCACCAGACAACACATCTGGTTGTAGGCGTTCAGGCCGCTATGGAAGTAGCTGAGCTCCTCGGCGTGCTGGAGATGAGGCAGGGCCTCGTGTGCGTCTTCGGGGATGAGACAGAACCCCCAATTATTGTGAAACGCGGCGTTGTAGGGATCTCCTTGGACACCGAACTCGAACACTGCCGCAGCATCGCGGTAGCGCCTTTCTCTCAGGAGTCGAGTCGCGTGTGTGACCATCTCTCCCGCCAGGCTCGACATGAGCATGGCAGGGGAGGGCTCGCCAGACGCTGTGAGCTGGCTGAGTGAGGGTATGCTGGACAAAGACGTGCCGGTCGCCTTTGTGGCGCGGTTGGCAATCTCTATTGCGAGCTCGTCGAGCTCGATGTGCCGGTCCTCCATCAGGCTTGGAGTGCAGGGCGGTGCTTCTGCCCCATTGATCCATCGGAGGGTTCGATGGAGCGCATCGGTTTCCCAATCACGGACCCTTTTTCATCCTCAGACGGCGTAGACATTCAGCCTGTGCGCGATAAGTGACGGACGTTCCGGTCTCGTCACATCGTGTGACTTGATCATCTCGGCAGGGCATGGTGAGATCGTCGGGTGTCTGGCCTGGAGGAACTGTCGT
>NZ_JAPNNL010000129.1 GCF_027620315.1 Nonomuraea corallina
GTGCTGCCCGGCTGGACCGTATTGGCCGGAACCTGGAAGGAGGCACGCTCGCCGCCGTTGACCGTGCGATTGCCGAGCGGCGCGGAGCCGACGGGAGCGCCAGTGTTGTCGTACAGGTAGTACTTGGCCGTGACCGGCCCGCCGGAGGGCCGGTTGACCATGCCCGAGAGGATCGGCTGGGTCGGGTCGGCCATGCCGGTGTCGGTGTCCGAGGGGAGCACCGGGGCGTCACTGGTGATCCGGTAAGCCGGGCTCTCGTTGCACGACGGCGGTGTCACACCTGCCCGGCAGGCCTTCACCACGAACTTGAAGCTGGCCGGGTTGTCCAGTGTGAAGACCTTGTCCAGCACCTGTCCCGACGGGATGTTGTTGTGGGAGGTGGTGCCGGGTACGCCGACCAGCGCGCGGAGTTCGTTCGCGCTCAGCGCCCGCTGGTAGACGTGGATGTCGTCCACCGACCCCTTGAGGCTTTCGCCGAGGACGCGTGCGCGGCCGATCTCGAAGGCGCCTCGGGCGTTCCAGCTGACGGTGTGGTCCCGCTCGCCGGCCAGCACGCCGTCCACGTACAGGCGGATCTTGCCTGCGTCCGTGTCGTACTGGGCGGCCACATGCGTCCACTCGCCGATCTTGGCCAGATGCTCCGACTGGATGACGGTCTCATGGATGCTGTCCGGGATGTCCTGATTGATCATGGACAGCGTCCAGCGCTGATCGTACTCCGGAGCCGTTGACGTCTGGTAGGAAAGCGTGAACCCGGGCAAATGGGTGCCCATCTGGGACAGCACGTTCTGCTCTTGCGTGCTGTTGTCCAGGCGCACCCAGGCGCTCGCCGTGAAGCTCTGGTTGGTGTTGATGACCGGGCCGCTGGTCGCGGCGTGGCCTCCAGTGAAATTCACCGCCTGGCCGAGCTGAGCCGGCGTGCGCGTGTGCGCACCGGTCAGGGTGGCGTTGCGGTTGTTGCCGGAGGAGTCGGTCAGGGTGGCGCCGGAGGTCTCGTCCAGCTTCCAGTACGCGGCCTCACCCCCGGGCAGTTCGGCGGCCGGCGGCGCCATGGTGGAGTCGTTGACCGTCACCGTGTAGTTCAGCGGCGTCGCCTCGGGCACGCTGGACTTGTAGGTGACCTTGACGTTGGTGCTGCGGGCGATCGCGTCGTTGCCGTCCATCGAGTCGATGGACTCGGCGGTCACGGTGGGGATCTCCGGCGGCAGCACCCAGTTCACGCTCAGCTTCGGCAGGACGCCCTGGTTGAACAGCTGCGGCCAGAACATGAAGTCCTCGCTGTAGTTGCTCGGGGTCGAGCCCTCCTGGGTCAGCTTGAGCAGCAGACCGTGGTTGGCCGTGCCCGTGGCCCACAGCCGCGTCATCGCGGTCAGGTTCCAGCTCCAGATCGCCCCGCTGGTGCCGGGCAGCGCGCACGGGTCGATCGAGGCGCGGCCTTCCTCCGTGCTGGAGGGCTGGTTGCCCCAGTAGGTGTCGTCGGCCACCCAGGACTCGGTGATCCGCTGGGCGGCGATGCCCTGGAACTCGCTGCAGTTGAACACGTCCTCGCGCAACTGCAGCTGCATGGTCGCGGTGGTCACCTGTTTCCCGGCGATCGGGGCGGTGTCGAACGCCATCAGGGTGCGGGTGGCCTGCTCGGTGCCGGAGTATTTCGACCTGCCCACCGTGCCCGGTGAGCGCTGGCTGTCCGGGGAGACGATGCCGACCTCTTGGGTGATCCCCAGCGTGGTGGTGGGGTCGACGGTGACCGGATACTGCGTCGCGGGGTCGGCCAGCCAGGCCGCGTCCGGCTTCAGCACCAGGGTGGTGGTGCCGTCCTCGGACTCAACGCTGGTCTTGATCTTCTTTTGCCGGCCGGGCTTGGCCGCGGTGGGCTCGTCGGCGGCGGCATCCCACATCAGGGGCGCCGGGGCAGAGGCCACCTTCTTGCCGTTGTCGCCTTTCAGCTTGAGCCCGCCGGCCTTGGTCACCGAGAGTTCGAGCCCTTTGGCCTCGACCGGGATGCGGAACTCCACCGGGGCGGTGGGGCGCTCGCGAAGCACGATGTCGTGCCGGAATCCGGTCGGGAGGGCCGTCACGACCAGGTCTCCCGACGGGCCGGCGACGCCGGGGTAGGTGGCGACGTTGCCCTTGATCGTCGGCTTGGGCAGAGAGGTGGGCCAGGAGAGACCGAACGAGCGGTCCCTGCTGAGGATCATGGTCGCGAACGGGCCGGATCCACCTGTGGACAGGCGCACTCGGGACTTGGCCAGCTTGGGCCTGAGCACGCCGTTCTGCTCGATCAGGGACGTGTCGATCCACGCCCACGAGCCGTCGCCCTGCCTGAGCTGGGTGGGGCCGGAGTAGGACTCGGTGGTCAGGTGCCCGTCGGGGTACGCCCAGGTCCGGGAGGTTTCCGTGTAGGCGTCCTCGACGGCGACGGGCTTGTTGTCCTTGCGCGCCTGCTCCACCGCGGCACGCAGGGCCGCGTCCGGGTCCTCGGGCCGCGGGAACGTGGTCACCGCCGGGCCTGTGGCTTTGGCACTCTGCGGATCAGGGTCGGCGACGGCTTCCCGAACGGGGCCGGTGACCAGCAACGATGCCGCCACCGTGAGCACCGTTGCGGCCGCGAGCCTCCGTTTGGGTTTGCTGATGGTACGGGGTCTTCTGCCTAACTCGTTCACTAACGACCTCAATCGGAGTGAGTTGGCTTGTCGGCCCCGATCATCAGCCGGAAGATCATCATGATCAACATGACATAGATCACAAATAAAATGAACATAAAAGCTGTAACTTCTGCGAAGTTGCGAGCGAAACCCAACGGGCAGGATTTTCGAGTCGACGGTAATTCAGATTTCCTCATCCAGGCATCAACTACAGGCGTAGTCATACAGCCGCGACCAGTGGCGAGAATCGGCTGAGACTACCCACGGAGAACGGTGACCTGGCGGCCGGACGGCGTGGCCGCCTGCTCGAAGCAGCCGCGTTCCTTCCACGGCGGAGCCTCGGGCCGCCGGTCGAAGATGACCAGCACGCCGGCGGTGAGGCTGAGCCGGTCCAGATACCCATCCAGCTGGGAGAGCCCCTCGGACAGCGGGTCGTCCTTGCCCGCCCGCCAGACCTTCAGCTCCATCGCCTCCCGCTGCACCAGCCGCACGCCGTCCGGCCCGGTGTAGGGCCAGCGGACCAGCACGTCCAGGCGTTTGGTCCCGGCGGCGTACTCCCGGTCGAGCTGGCCGCCGCCGTTCACGAGCCGGTGCAGGAAGGCCATGAGGATGATCTGGCAGGCGGCCTCGTGGTAGTTCTCCTGCCGGATGAGCACCTCGCCGTGCTCGCGCCAGAACACGACGAACTCCCGCAGCAGCCGCTCCAGGTCGAACCGGCCCGTCCGGGAGCACGAAGCTGCGCGGGTCGGCCATCACGTACTGTTCCGCCGGGTCTCCCAGCACCCGCAGGATGACTTCCCGGTAGATCGGGTTCGCCACCTCCAGCGGGGGCCTCTGCTTGATCAGACCCAGGTCGCGGACGTACGAGAGCGCGTCGGAGAAGGCAGGGTCGAGGTCCGGGAACGATCCGGCCACCACCGGCTCCATCACCCGCTTGACCCGAGGCTCGTGCAGCCGGGCCACCAGCGCGTCGAGATGGGTGGCGCGCGCCCGGATCAGCCGCTCCTTGGCCTCCTCCACCTGCCGGGTGGTGACGGCGCCGCTCACGCCCATCTCGAAGACGACCTCATGGGCCAGGGCGTTGACCATCCACGGCTGTCCTTGGGTCAGCTCGAAGACCCGGTCCACGGCGTCCTTGGTGAACTCCTGGCCGGTCGCCTCGGTGTGCTGGCCATACAGCTCGCCGATCTGGTCGGCGGTGAAGTCACCCAGACGCAGCGACTTGGTGATGATGTTGAACGGGCTGGCCGGGTTCGACCGGCCGGGCTCGCCGCCCGAGGCGACCTTGTAGTCACGCACGTCACGCAACCCGCACAACACCACGGACGCGGGGAAAGGACGGCCCTGCGGCCGTGCGTTGTGGCCTTCACGGAGCTGGCTGAGGATGCTGACCATGCTGTTGCCCTGTATCGCGTCGATCTCGTCGAGAAACAGCACCACCCGGCGCGGACTGCGGCGGCACCACTCGGTCAGCGCCGTACCGAACAGGGTGCCCGCCGGGGTATGCGGCCAGGACACCGGCGGCAGCAGTTCCTCCGGCCATCCGGCCCACTCGGCGGCCTGGCGGAGGGACTTCAGCAGGATTTCTTCCGCCGCGGCGTAGTCGTCGCCGGCCGACTTGGCGCGCTCGCAGGAGAACATCAGGGCGGCGATGTCGCCCTCGGCGTTCAGCTCGGACGCCAGGGCTTCCAGCGTGGTCGTCTTGCCGGTCTGGCGGGGCGCGTGCAGCACGAAGTAGCGATCCATGTCGATCAGCGCTCGCGCCTCGGGAAGCCGAGGAGCGGGTGGGAGTATGTAGTGGAGCTGGGGATCACAGGGGCCCGCGGTATTGAAGGATCTCACTTGGAGTGGGAGCATAGTCACATACTGTCATCACCGTCACTGTGCTGAGCGAGGAAATTCCGAGAAGAGACTGCGATTCCTTCCGGTGTGGTGAGGCAAAGGCCAGGCGCCATCCCGCATCGTCGGGACTCCCACGAAGGCGCGTCCCCGCTCAATCGCGGGGACGCCTCCGGCCGCGGTCTCAGTTGAAGGGGTTGTCGTACGTGATGCTGCTCCTGGTACGCATCTGATAGCCGCTGCTGCTGAACCAGCCTCCAGTCACGTCGAAGCGGACGTTCTGCACGGTGCTGCCGAACTCCACCTCGGCGTTGTACAGGAAGACCCGCTGGCATCCGGGAGCGGTCGTGGAGCCGGTATCCACGGGCCATGTCTGGTTCGCGCCGTTGACGTAGATCTGGAAGTAGGGCGCGGGGTAGGCGTGCTGCCAGCACAGGCGCAGCGCGTAGCGGTACCTCGTGTTCCCGTCGTCGAACGCCACCGTGCCTTCCAGCAGGGCCAGCGCCCCGTAGCCGCCGGTCGCGTTGAGCTGCACGTAGACGGGCTGGTCCGGGCCGTATGCCGCGTGCGCGGGGCTGAGCGGCAGGAGCGCGACGGCCAGGGCGGCGAGGGCGGCGGCGATCGACGCCAGCGGGCGGCGTCCTTTCGAGCGTACGGTCAATTCACACCTCTCCGTTTCGGAAGTGCCGAGTGCTCGGAGATTAGAAGTGACGTCAGTAACGGTCCAGCACGGCCCGCGTGGAGGGCCGATCCGGTCCGGCACTAAAAGCACTGTCAGGGCGGCCATAGGCAGGTCACCTGGGCAGAGAGGCAGGGTTTCAGGTCGAAAAGTTGCGGCACGATGATGAAAGATTCACGGCACCAGGCCCGCGGAATTCGACTCTCCCACTTCACGCGGCTTGTCCAATTCTGTAAGACAGAGGTGCCATCAACCTTCCCGAGGTGAGCGATGGACCTACGGCACATCAGGTATGCGATCACGATCGCCCGCGCCGGCAGCCTGCGCCGGGCCGCGGCCGTGCTGCGCATCGCCCAGCCCACGCTGTCGGAGCAGTTGCGGGCGCTGGAGAAGGAGATCGGGGTGGAGCTGTTCACCCGGTCCTCCAGCGGGGTCCAGCTGACCGGGGCCGGGGAGGCGTTCCTGGCGCAGGCGACGGTGGCGGTGGAGGCGTTCGACCGGGCGGTGGCCGCCGCCCGCCGCACGGGGCAGTGCACCCGGCTGGGGGTGGCGGACGGGCTGGGCGACGTGGTGGCGCGGCTGCTGTCGCCGTTGCCGGACGCGCGGCTGCGGGTGACGCCGATGGGGACGGCGGAGCAGATCGTCTCGCTGATGGACGGAACGCTCCAGGCCGGGCTGGGGTACGCGCCGGGCTCGCTGCCGCGTGGGGTGGCCCGCATGCTGGTGCATCGTTCCCCCGTGCGCGCGCTGCTCCCCCGCGATCATCGGCTCGCCGGGCGGGAGCGGCTGCCGCTGGCGGAGCTCGCGGCGGAGCCGCTGGTGATGCCGGAGTCGGAGGCGGTGGCGGGGGCGCGGCGCTTCCTGGAGGCGTTCGTGCGGCACCGGCTGCATCCCCGCCTGGGGGCGGCGGCGGCGACACACGAACTGGTGGTCGCGATGGTGGCCGACGGCGCCGGATACACCCTGTGCGTGCGGGAGGGAACGCCGGTGCCGGAGCCGCTGGCGTTCGTGCCCATCGCGGAGGAGGTGCCGCCGATCGAGGTGGTGCTGTTGTGGAACCGGCAGGCCGACGTGCATGATCTCCTCAGCGCGGCTCGCCACCTGGCACGGCATGGATAGTGTTACTATCCAAAGGATGCGGATGTCCGAGTTGAGCGCCAGGTCCGGCGTCGCCATTCCCACGATCAAGTACTACCTGCGCGAGGGCCTGCTCCACCAGGGCGAGCAGGTGGCCGCCACCCGCGCCGAGTACGACGCCTCCCACCTGCGCCGGCTCTCCCTGATCAGGGCCCTGGTGGAGGTCGGCAGGCTGCCGATCGCCGCCGTCAAGAAGGTGGTGGCCGCGATCGAGGACGAGTCGCTGCCCTTCCACAACATGCTGGGCACCGCCCACCACGCGCTGACCCCTCCGGTCGAGCCGGAGCCGACGCCCGAGTGGGAGGCGGCCAAGGCCGAGGTGGACGCGCTCATCTCGGACCTCGGCTGGCAGGTGAGCCCCACGGCCCCGTCCCGCGACGAGCTGACCCAGACCATGATGAGGATGCGCCGGCTGGGCATGGGCGACGACATGCGCGCGTACGCGGAGACGGCGGAGCGGCTGGTGCGCGAGGTCGAACTGGACGCCATCCCGCTGAGCGACGATCGCGACGCCGCCGTGCAGGCGCTGGTGCTCGGCACGATCCTGTACGGGCGAGCGCTGGAGTCGCTGCGCCGCCTCGCGCAGGAGTCGGAGTCGGCCCGCCGCTTCACCGCGGCACGGGAGGAGCGGGACTCCTGACTCCGGGTCCGCGGCGCGGAGAGGACCCGGTCAGACCACGTGGCCCGAGCGGGCGGCCGAGGAGCCCTCGCGGACCAGCTCGCCCGTCAGGTTGCCGTTGGCCGCCGAGCCGAGGAAGACCACGAGCCGGGCCACGTCCTCCGGGTCCGACAGCCGCCGCGTCGGGACGCCGGCCGCCAGCTTGTCGATGATCGCCTGCGGGAAGTCCGGAGCCCGCTCGGTGAGCGTGAAGCCGGGCGCGACCACGTTGACCAGGATCCCGTCACGGCCGCCCTCCCACGCCAGCGCGCGGGCCATCCCGTGCAGCCCCGCCTTCGCGGCTCCGTACGGGCCAGGACCCGGCAGACCTTCGTCGGCCACGCTGGAGGAGATCAGCACGATGCGGCCCCACCCGCGGGCGCGCATGCCGGGCAGCGCGGCTCGGACGGTGGCGGCGGCGCCCACCAGGTTGGCGTCGACCATGGCCAGCCACGCCGACATCGGCACGTCCTCGAACCGGGTCGTGGGGTCGGGCGCGTCGGCGCCCCAGTGGACCGCGTTGGCCACCAGCACGTCCACCCGGCCCCAGCGGGCCAGCACGTCGTCAACGGCGCGCTGCGCCGAGGGCAGGTCCCGCAGGTCCATGGGGGTGAGGAACGGCTCGCCGCCCGCCGCCGCGATCGCCGCCGCGACCTCCCGGGCCGCGTCCTCCCTCCGGTGGTACGTGATCGCGATCTTCGCGCCTTCCCTGGCGAACGCCACGGCGGTGGCGGCGCCGATGCCGCTCGACCCTCCGGTGACCATGACGACACGCTCTCGCAGGCCGGTGTCCATGCCCGCGCTCCTCTCGTTCGGGGGGTTAGTTGGCGAACGCGATAGATGTAATCACAAATCATTTCCGATGCAAATCATTTGCCGCTGATACTCTTCGGGCCATGAGTGGTCAGATGGGCAGCCCGCTCCGGCGAGACCTGCATTGGCTGGCCGCCCGGCTCAAGATCGGCCTGCAAGAGGTCGAGGAGCAGATCCTCGCCCGTCACGGCATGAACCTGTGGGGCTACTCGGTCCTGGTCGAGGTGGTGAGCGGCCCGTCGCGCACCCAGCTCGCCCTGGCCGCCGCGGTGCCGGTGGACAAGACGAAGCTGGTGACGGTCCTGGACGAGCTGGAGTCGTCGGGCCTGGTGCGCCGCCGGCCCGACCCGCGCGACCGGCGGGCGCGGCTGGTCGACCCGACCGACGCGGGCCGGAAAGCCTGCGAGGCCGCCTCCGCCGAGATCAGGGCGGTCGAGGACGGCCTGCTCGCCGACCTCGACGCCGGTGAGCGGGAGCGGTTCCTCGACGCACTCCAGCGGATCGTGCTGACCCGGCTGGAAGCCGTGTCCGGACACGTGCCCGGCGGCCAGGACTGCCCCTGACACATTCCGGCGCCCCCGCCGGGTAGGGCGGGCCGGATGTTCGACGGATTCGCGGAAAGCCGCGTGGACACCGGTGAGGCGGAGCTGTACGTCCGGCACGGCGGCGACGGGCCGCCGCTGCTGCTCCTGCACGGCCACCCCAGGACCCACGCCACCTGGCACCGGGTGGCTCCCCTGCTCACCGCCGGCCACACGGTGGTCTGCCCTGACCTGCGGGGGTACGGGCGCTCGTCCAAACCCGCGACCACCCCGGACCACGAGCCCTACTCCAAGCGCGCCATGGCCCGGGACCTGATCGCCCTCATGCGCGCGCTCGGTCACGACCGGTTCGCGGTCGCCGGCCACGACCGGGGCGCCTACGTCGCGCACCGGCTGGCCGCCGACCACCCGGACGCGGTGACCCAGTTGGTGATCATGGACGCGGTCCCCATCGGCGAGGCGCTGGCCCGCTGCGACGCGGAGTTCGCGGCGCGCTGGTGGCACTGGTTCTTCCTCGGCCAGACGGCCAAGCCCGCCGAACGGGTGATCAACGCCGACCCGGACGCGTGGTACGGAGGCGGCCCCGAGCAGATGGGCGAGGAGGCGTACGAGGACTATCGCCGCGCCATCCACGACCCCGCGACCGTGCACGCGATGTGCGAGGACTACCGGGCAGGGCTCGGCCCGGACCGCGCCGCCGACGAGGCCGACCGGGCGGCCGGCCGCAGGATCGGCTGCCCGGTGCTGGTGCTCTGGGCGACCCGCGACGACATGGAGGAGTTGTACGGCGACCCGGTCGAGGTGTGGCGCTCATGGGCGGACGACGTACGCGGCCACGCCGTCGAGAGCGGCCACCACCTGGCCGAGGACGCGCCCGCGGAACTGGCCGCGGCCCTCGGCGCGTTCCTGGCGGCGCGATGAGCGGCGGGACGAGCGGCGGGACGAGCGGCGGGACGAGCCGGGTGGTCGTCTCAGTCGCTGACCGTGACCGGGCGTTTCAGCAGCCACAGCGCGGCGCGTTGCAGCAGCGCGCGGTGGATCTCGTTGGCGTAGGCGCGGGTGTCGTGGCCGAGCGCGTCGTAGAAGACCCGGCCGCGCCGCACGGGCCGGGCCCACATGAGCGGCTGGCCGCGGGAGGAGGCCAGCGGCCGCACGTCGGGGAGCAGATCGAGGTCGCTGTAGACCTCGTCGACGACGTCGAAGTCGCGCAGCCCCTCCACGACCGGGTGGCCGCCGTGGACGCGCACGCCGGTCCAGCCGAGCGGCGGGTGGTGGGACTTCGGCCAGGACCAGCAGCCGCCGAGCACGCGGGGCCAGCCCTGCCAGTCGTCGAAGCAGATGGCCGCGGCGTGCATGCACAGCAGGCCGCCGCCCTGCTCCAGATGGTCGAGCAGGGTGGTGCGGGCCTGGGCGGGGAGCTCGAAGCGCCATCGGTCGCGCAGGTCGGCGAACCGGTCGAGGTCCATCTGCCAGCGCAGCGCGTTGACGGTGATGAGCTGGACCTCCGGCGGCTCGCTCAGCGCGCCGGCGATGTCGTCGGTGACCTCCGACTCGATCCCCACCTCCGCCAGCACCTCGGCGAGCGCCGCCGAGGTGGCGTCGAAGTCGTGGAACGGGCCTCCGGACAGGATCAGATTGCGTGCCACCCGTCCAGCTCATCACGCCCGCTCCGGCTTTTCCACTGGTGCGGGCGCCACATCCGGGCGAGGGTGGAGCGGGGACGCCCGGTACGCTGCGCGACATGACCGGGGTCGACGACTTCGAGGCCTACCGCCCGCTGCTGCTCGGGCTGGCCTATCGCCTGCTGGGGAGCATGTGGGACGCCGAGGACGTGGTCCAGGACGCCTGGCTGCGCTGGTCGGCGACGGACCGGGAGGACGTCCGGGAGCCGCGGGCGTTCCTGATCACCGTGGTGTCGCGGCTGGCGCTCGACCAGCTGCGCTCGGCCCGGGTGAAGCGGGAGGCCTACACCGGGCCGTGGCTGCCGGAGCCGGTCGAGGACGGCGACGCCGGGCCGCTGGACACGGCCGAACTGCGTGACACGGTGTCGTTCGCGACCCTGCACCTGATGGAGCGCCTGTCGCCGCCGGAGCGCGCGGTGTTCGTGCTACGGGAGGCGTTCGAGCTGCCGTACGACCAGATCGCCGCGATCATCGACGTGTCCGTCGCGAACGCGCGCCAGCTGCACCACCGCGCCGCCCGGAGGCTGTCCGAGGGGCGCGGCCGGTTCCGGCCGTCGGCCGAGGAGCACGCCGAGCTGTTCACCCGGTTCCTCGCCGCGGCCGGCGGCGGCGATCTGGAGGCGCTCACCGAGCTGTTCCACGACGACGTGGTCTACTACAGCGACGGCGGCGGCAAGATCCGCGCCGCGCTGCGCCCGATCATCGGCCGCGACAAGGTGCTGCGCTTCTTCGCCGGGGTGTGGGAGCGCTACGAACGCGGGGGCGCCGCGATCGGCGCGGCCAACGGACAGCCCGTGCTCTGGTCCCGCCTAGGCGAACACACGCAGCTGCTCGCGCTGGACGTGCGCGACGGCCGCGTCCAGGCGCTGTACGGGGTGCTCAATCCGGACAAGCTCACCCGCGTGCGCCCGCCGATGTGAGGGCGCGACCGGCTCTATAGTCCAGTCATGGATCTCGGTATCTCAGGCAAGGTCGCACTCGTCACAGGCGGCAGCGCGGGCATCGGGCTCGCCGCCGCCAAGAGCCTGGCGCGGGAGGGGTGCGACGTGTGCGTGGCCGCGCGCAACCCCGAACGGCTCGCCGACGCGGTGGTGGAGCTCCAGGAGTACGGCAAGGTGGTGCACGCCGTGCTCGCCGACGTGGAGGATCCACAGGCGGCCGAGCGGGTGGTACGCGAGACGCGCGACGTCCTCGGGCCGATCGACATCCTGGTGGCCAACGCGGGCGGGCCCCCGGCGGGCAGGTTCGTGGACGTGACCGCGGCCGACTGGGACGTGGCGGTGCAGCGCAACCTGCTCGGCACCGTACGGCTGATGCGCGCGGTGCTGCCGGAGATGCGCGCCCGCGGCTGGGGCCGGATCGTCACCGTGACCAGCAGGTCGGTCAGGGAGGCCATCGACGGGCTGGCCCTGTCGAACGCCACCCGCTCGGCCGTGGCCGGCATGGTGCGCACCCTCGCCCGCGAGGTGGGCGGCGATGGCGTGCTGGTCAACAACGTGATGCCCGGCCCGATCGACACCGACCGGCTGCGTGACCTGTCCGGCGGCGAGGACGGGCTGGCGGAGCGAGCCGCGGGCGTGCCGGTGGGGCGCGTCGGCCACGCCTCGGAGGTCGGCGACGTGGTCGCGTTCCTGGCCAGCGAGCGGGCCTCGTTCGTGAACGGGATCTCGCTCCTGGTGGACGGCGGCGAGAGCCGCGTCATCGCGTGACCCGGCCCGCGGAGAAGAGGGCATCCTGCGGGTAGGGGAAGGACGGAAAGGCAGGGTATGGACAAGCCGGTCATCGTGACGGTGGACGACGACCCGGGGGTGTCGAGGGCGGTGGCCCGCGACCTCCGGCGTCGTTACGGGCAGCACTACAGGATCGTCCGCGCCGAGGCGGCCGTGCAGGGGCTGGAGGCCGTCCGGGAGATGCGGCTGCGCGGTGACGAGGTGTGCGCGCTCCTCGCCGACTACCGCATGCCGCAGATGAACGGGGTGCAGTTCCTGGAGGCGGCGATGGACATGTACCCGTACGCCCGCCGGGTGCTGCTGACGGCCTACGCCGACACCGACGCCGCCATCCAGGCGATCAACGTGGTGGACCTGGACCACTACCTGCTCAAGCCGTGGGACCCGCCGGAGGAGAAGTTCTACCCGGTGATCGACGGCCAGCTCGACGCCTGGCAGCGCACCGACCGGGTGGAGGTGGCGGAGCTGCGGGTGGTGGGCGACCGCTGGTCGCAGCCGTCCTACAAGGTGCGCGACTTCCTGGCCCGCAACCACGTGCCCTACCAGTGGATGCTGGCCGAGGACCCGGAGGGCGCGCAGCTCGTCGCGGCGGCCGGGGACGACTGTCATCTGCCGCTGGTGGTCACCGCCGACGGGTCGATGCTGCAGGCGCCCGACCAGTCGACGCTGGCCTCGACCGTCGGGCTGTCGACCACGCCGGCCACCGACTTCTACGACCTGATCGTGGTCGGCGGCGGCCCGGCCGGGCTGGGGGCGGCCGTCTACGGCGCCTCGGAGGGCCTGCGCACGGTCCTGGTGGAGGCGCACGCCTCGGGCGGGCAGGCCGGTCAGAGCTCGCGCATCGAGAACTACCTCGGCTTCCCCGACGGGGTGTCCGGTCAGCAGCTCGCCGACCGGGCCCGCAGGCAGGCGCTGAAGTTCGGCGCCGAGCTGCTGAGCGCGCGCAGGGTGACCCACCTGGAGCCGCGCGGCCAGGCGCGGGTGGTCGGCTTCAAGGACGGCGGTGAGATCGCCGCGCACGCGGTCATCCTGGCCACCGGGGTCACCTACCGCCGCCTCGACGCGCCCGGCCTGGACGACTTCGTGGGCCGGGGCGTCTACTACGGGGCCGCGCTGACGGAGGCGCCTTCCTGCCGCGACCAGGACGTCTACATCGTGGGCGCCGCCAACTCGGCCGGCCAGGCGGCCGTCTATCTGGCGGGATTCGCCAAGACCGTACACCTGGTGGTGAGGAGTGACGGTCTGGAGAAGTCCATGTCCCACTACCTCATCGAGCAGATCCAGGCGATCCCCACCATCGAGGTCCACCTGGAGACGCGGGTCGCCGGCGGCGAGGGCGACGGCCACCTGGAACGCCTGACGCTGTCCGCCGAGGGCGAGGAGCGCGTGGTCGACGCGCAGTGGCTGTTCGTGTTCATCGGCGCCGAGCCGTACACCTCGTGGCTGGAGGACACGATCGAGCGGGACGCCAAGGGGTTCGTGGTCACCGGGCCCGACCTGGTGCAGGGCGGGCAGCGGCCGCGCAACTGGACGCTGCGCCGCCAGCCCTACTACCTGGAGACGAACGTGCCGGGGGTGTTCGCGGCCGGCGACGTGCGCGCCGAGTCGATCAAGCGGGTGGCCTCCGCCGTCGGGGAGGGCGCGATGGCGGTCGCGCTCGTACACCGCTACCTGGAGAAGCAATGAGCGGACAAGCGGCCGACACGGTCGACATCGACGAACTGCGCAAGCTCTTCCTGTTCGAACGGCTGACCGACGAGCAGCTCACCAAGCTCGCCGACAGCGGCCGGATGGCGACTTACGGGCAGGACGAGGACGTGGTGCGCCAGGGCGAGCCCGCCGACTGCTTCGTGGTGCTGATGGAGGGCGAGGTGCAGATGATCTCCGAGACCGTCAGCGCCGGCACCGTCGCCATGCCCCGCACCTCCCAGCCCGGCGTGTACGGCGGCGCCACCTCCGCCTACCTGGGCGAGCGGGCGCCGGACACCTACCAGCACACGCTGCGCGCGACCGCCCCGTCGCGGCTGTTCGTGCTTCCGGCCAGGAAGTTCGCCTACATCGTGACCGAGTGGTTCCCGATGGCTATGCACCTGCTCGACGGGCTGCAGTCGGGCGGGCGCATGCAGCGGGAGATGATCGACCGGCGGCAGCGGCTCACCGCGCTCGGCACCATCACGGCCGGGCTCACCCACGAGCTGAACAACCCGGCGGCCGCGGCGGTGCGCGCGGTGAGCGAGCTGCGCTCGCTGGTCAGATCGTCACGGGTGGAGCTGGCCCAGCTCGCCGAGAACGGCATCCCGCCCGAGCGGCTGCGCGCGCTCATCGAGATGCAGGAGGCGTGCATGGAGGCGGTCGGCACGCTGCCCGTGCGCAGCCCGCTGGAGATCTCCGACGCCGAGGACGAGCTGGGCGACGCGCTCGACGAGCTCGGCGTCGAGAACGCGTGGGACCTGGCGCCCGCGCTGGTGAACGCCGGGTTCGGCGCCGAGCACCTGGACAAGGTGCGGCGCAAGGTGGGCGAGGAGCACACCCCGGCCGCGCTGCGCTGGCTGTCGGAGGCGGTGGAGATCTCGCAGATGCTCAACGAGGTCACCGAGGCCACCGAGCGGATCACCACGCTGATCCGCTCGGCCAAGGAGTACTCCCAGATGGACCGGGCCCCGTTCCAGGTGCTCGACCTGCACCGCCTGCTCGACAGCACGGTTGCGATCTTCCGCGGCAAGCTGCCGCCGGGCATCACGGTGGTCACCGACTACGACCGCACGCTGCCGCCGGTGCCCTGCTACGGCGGCGAGCTGAACCAGGTGTGGACCAACCTGATGCACAACGCGCTCGACGCCATGGGCGAGGAGGGCACCCTGACCATCCGCACCGCGCACGACGAGGACGAGGCGATCGTGGAAATCGGCGACACCGGCCACGGCGTGCCGGACGCGATCAAGGAGCGCATCTTCGAGCCGTTCTTCACCACCAAGACCGTCGGCCTGGGCACCGGGCTGGGGCTCGACATCTCGTACCGGATCGTGGCCGGTCGGCACGGCGGCGAGATCAAGGTGCGTTCGGTGCCCGGAGAGACCTGGTTCGAGGTGCGGCTGCCGCTGCGCGAGCCCGCTAACGGGGATCGGTCACCATCCGCGTGAGCCGGGGCACGATCTGGTCGGCGGCGACGCGGAAGCCGTCGTGCTCGAACTCGTTGGTCACCCACACCCGCAGGTTGCCGACCCGCCCGGCGGTCTCCAGCGACAGGCCGGCGTCCACGTACATGTCGTCGTGGTAGACGACGGCGGCGACCGGCACCTCGTTGGCCGCCAGCCGGTCCGGGTCGTACAGCGGCGGCCAGTCGCCGGCGGCGGCGAGCAGCTCGGCGGCGCCCTTGAACGGCCGCAGCGAGCGGATCTCGTCGAACATCCAGGGATAGGCCATCTCACCGGTGAACATGCCGAACGAGCCGAAGTCGGCGGGCAGCAGCCGTTCGGCCGCCCAGCGGGTGGCGGCCCCCTGGGCGTAGATGAGCTCCTGCAGCACCATGTAGAGCGGGTTGCCGACGAACCCGGTCTCCGTCATGACGTCGTACAGGAAGGCGTCGGAGAGCCGGTCGCCGTGCCAGGCCTCGGCGAGCTGCCAGTGGAGGCGCTCGGAGCCGTCGCCCATGCCGAGCTTCATGCCGAGCGTGCGGAAGCGCTCGACGGTGAGCCGGTCGCCGTCCGGCAGCATCACCTTCTCGCCGGCCAGACGCTCGGCGATGCGCCGGGCCGCCGCCTCGTCCTCCGGGTAGCGCAGGTAGTGGCGGCGCACCTTGGCGCGGACCCGCTCGTACGTGCGCGCGCAGACGTCGTCGGCGGTGGCGTCGAGGCCCGGCAGGCCGCCCGTGACGTGACACGCCCGGAGTCCTTCCGGCGCCCGGGACAGGTAGGTGAGGGTGATGAAGCCGCCGTAGCTCTGCCCCCACGTCTCCCACGCGCCGATGCCGAGCGCCTTCCTGATGTGCTCGCAGTCGGCCACGATCGCGTCGGCGCGGAAATGCCGCAGGTAGCCGGCCAGCTCCGCGTCCGTCGCCGCGCCGGTGGCGGTGACGGCGGTGACGGGGGTGCTGCGGCCGGTGCCGCGCTGGTCGAGCAGGAGCACCCGGTGGGTGGCCAGCAGGGGCCGCCAGTGGCCGGGGCCGGTGGGCCGGGGCGACTGGCCGCCGGGGCCGCCCTGCAGGAACAGCGCCCACGGAAGGTCACCGGTGACGGCCGGGTCGCGGATCTCGCGGGCGAACACCCGGATCGTCCGCCCGCCGGGGTCGGCGTGGTCGAGGGGGACGGTGAACACGTGGTCGGCGACCGTGATGCCGGGCATGGTGACTTTCACGTTCAGCACCCTATGGGCGCGGCACTGGCGTCCGAACCTCGGAAGGAACCCCATGGCGATCGAGGACTGGTCCCGGCAGGCGCTGCCCGCGATGCTGGACGACATCAGGACGCTGGTCGAGCTGGAGACCCCCAGCCACGACAGGCCGGCGCTCGCGCGCGGGCTGACCGCCGTCCGCGAGCTGACCGCCGAGCGGCTCGGCCCGCCCGACGGCGAGACGCGGCACGACGGCGGGCGGTACGGGGACGTGCTGGAGCTGCGGTACGCGGGCACCGCGCCGGACGAAGTGCTGCTGCTCGGCCACTACGACACGGTGTGGCCCGCGGGCACCCTGGCCGGGTGGCCGTTCGCGATCGAGGACGGCACGATGACCGGGCCCGGCGTGTTCGACATGAAGGCGGGGCTGGTGCAGGCGATCTGGGCGGTGCGCGGGCTGCGCGCGCTGGGGCTGCCGCATCCGGGCGTGCGGTTCCTGTTCAACGGCGACGAGGAGATCGGCAGCCCGGCGTCACGGCCGCGCGTCGAGGCGGCCTGCGCGGACGCCGTGGCCACCTTGGTGTTCGAGCCGTCGCTGCGGGGCGCGCTGAAGACCTCCCGCAAGGGGGTGGGGGTGTTCGACGTGACGGTGACCGGCGTGGAGGCGCACGCCGGGCTGGACCCGGCGGCCGGGGCGAGCGCCGTCCACGCGCTGGCGGAGCTCGTGACGCGCCTGGCCGCCGCGGGCGCCCCGGAGCGGGGCACGACCGTGAACGTCGGCCTGATCAGCGGCGGCACCGGCCGCAACGTGGCCGCCGGCCTGGCGACGTGCGGCGTCGACGTGCGGGTGGGCGACCCGGCGGAGATGGCCAGGATCGACGAGCTGTTCGCCGGTCTGCGGGCCGCCGACCCGCGCGTCACGGTGTCGGTGGCGGGCGAGTGGAACCGGCCCCCGATGACGCCGAACCCGCCGTCGCGGCGGCTGTTCAAAGAGGCGCGGGCGGTCGCGGCGGCCCAGGGCTGGGAGCTGGCGGAGGCCGCGGTGGGCGGCGCGAGCGACGGCAACTTCGTCTCCGCGCTGGGCCGGGCGGTCCTGGACGGCTTCGGCGCGGTCGGCGACGGCGCGCACGCCCGGCACGAGCACGTGCTGGTCGGCCACGTCCCCGAGCGCACCGCCCTGACGATCGGGCTGATCTCCGCCCTGGCCTGAGGCGGGCGGATCAGCCGCGACGCTCGCCGAGCAGCACCGGCAGGCTCCGGGTGCTGTTGCCGAGCACCGAACCGAGCGGCCGGGTGCCCGCGTCCGGCCCGGCGAGCCGCATGTCCGGGAACGCCGCGAACAGGATGGCCAGCGACACCTCGCCCTCCAGCCGGGCCAGCGGCGCCCCCAGGCAGAAGTGCCGGCCGTGCCCGAACGACAGATGGCCCGGCTGCGGCGCCACCGCGTCGAACCGGCAGGCCCGCTCCCCGTAGCGCTCGGGGTCGCGGCCGGCCGAGGCGAAGCAGGCGACCACCGCCTCTCCCTGGCGCACCCGTACCCCGTCGATCTCCAGGTCGCGGACGGCGTACCGCATCGGGAAGTGGGCGATCGGCGAGTCCCACCGCATGGTCTCCTCCACCACGGCGCTCCACGACAGCTCGCCCGCGAGCGCGAGGGCGAGCTGGGCGGGTTCGCGGAGCAGGGCGCGGGCGCCGTTGGTGAGCAGGTTGACGGTCGTGACGTGCCCGGCGATGAACACCAGCTCGACGGTGTCCAACAGCTCCCGTCCGGTCAGCTCGCCCTCCTGGACCAGGGCGCTGATCAGGCCGGGCCCCGGCGCGCGGCGCAGGCCCTCGACGATCTCCGTGAGGAGCCCGTACAGGACCCTTCTCGCCTCGGTGACGTCCACCGGCGTGTCGCCGACGCCGGCGGCCACGTCGGTCAGCTCGTTCACCTCCGACCGCAGGACGGGCGGGATGCCCATCAGCTCGGTGATGACGTCCCGGGGTATCGGGTAGGCGAAGTGCTCGCGCAGGTCCACCGGCCCCGGCGGGAGCGCGGCCAGCCGGTCCACCCGCTCGGCGGCCAGCCTCGCCACCCACGGCCGCAGCTCCTCGACGCGGCGGGCGTTGAAGACGCGGGCGAGCGGGCCGCGCAGCCGCCGGTGGGTCTCGCCCTCGGCGTTCAGCATGGACGTGTCGAAGGTGATCCGGCGCACCGCGGTGCCGTCGCGGACCTCGGCCCGGCCTCGCGGGTCCCAGTGGCTGATGTCCCTGGACAGGTCCGGGTGGGCGAGCACGGCGGCCACGGTCGCGTGCCGGGTGGCGGCCCAGGCCCGCACGCCCTCCATCTCCACCGGGACCAGCGACCCCAGCTCGCGCAGCCTCGCGCAGTCCGCGTGCACGTCCGGGCTGGCGGGGGCGAGGACGAACCTGACGCCTGTGTCCGTGCCCGTCTCGGCGGTGTCCACGGCTCAGCCCACCCGTTCCGGCGTCGCCGCCAGGGTGGCCACGTCGAGCCACGGCTCGCGCCCCAGGTAGAGGTCGCGGACCAGCTCGCCGGCGGCGGGCGCGTTGCACAGGCCGTGCCCGGAGAACCCGGCCGCGTACAGGAACGCGGGCGGCCCCGGCAGGTGGCCGATGAACGCGGTCCTGTCCGGGCTGGCGTCGCGCGCCCCGGTGACCGCCGTGTGCAGCCGGATGCCGCTCAGGCTCGGGTACGTGACCGCGAGCTGGGCGGCCACCCCGGCCCGCCAGGCGGCCCTGTCGCGGTCCGGGTAGCCCATGCCGATCAGCAGCCGGTCGCCGCGCAGCCGCACCAGCAGGCGGCTGGAGGCGTCCAGGGTGACCGGCAGCTCCGGCAGCGCCTGCAGCGGGTCGGTGACCAGCAGCTCCTGCACGACCGGCTCGGGCAGCGGCAGCCGCACCCCCGCCGACCTGGCCAGCGGAGCCGACCATGCGCCGGCGGCGCACACGACGGCGTCGGCCGTGATCGCGCCGTGCGGCGTCTCCACCCGGCCGTCCTGGACCGCCAGCGCCGGGCAGCCGGTGCGCAGCCGCGCCCCGGCCCGCCTGGCGCCGGCCGCGTAGCCCTCGACGATGGCCGCGGTGTCGGACACGTACGCCTGCGGCGACCAGGCGGCGGCGAGCAGCGGCAGGTCGCCGCCGATGAGCGGGTTGAGCCGCCTGGCCCGGCGGGCGTCGATCAGCTCGGCCTCCACCCCGGCGGCGCGCTGGGCGGGCAGCTCCGCCTCGAACGCCGCCACCTGGTCCGGCTCGGTGAACAGCACCAGGTAGCCGACCTGGCGCATGGGCAGGGCGGCCCCCGGCCTGGCGGCGAAGTCGTGGTAGGCGTCCAGGCTGCGCACGGCCAGCGCGGAGCTGACCAGGTCGCCGGCGAAGTAGGCGCGCAGCACGTCGGCCGTCGCCCGCGAGGCGCCGCAGCCGAGCGTGCCGCGCTCCAGCAGCACGGTGTCCACCCCGGCCTCGGCCAGGTGGTAGGCGATGGACAGGCCGATCACCCCGCCGCCGACGACCACGACCCGGCCGCTCATCCGAGCGCTCCCTTGCGCCGCAGGCCGTCGCCGAGGTGCCACGGGAAGAGCTGCAGGTTCCAGCCGCCCAGGCAGTTGACGTACAGCGCCAGGTGCGCCATGAGCGCGGCGAAGTCGTCGCGGCTGCTGATCCGGTCCAGCCCGCCGAGCGCCCTCTGGGTGAACTCGTGGAGTCTGCCGAGCCCGCAGTAGCCGAGGAACTCGGCGGGGGTGGCGGCGAGCAGGCGCGCCATGTGGCGCAGCGACTCCAGCGGCATGTCCTCGTACGCGGCCCGGACCAGCCCGCCGAAGCAGGCGTAACCGAGCGGCCGGGTCTCGCCGTTGACGAACACCAGCGTGGTGAGCACGGTCGAGAAGCTGCCCGCGCCGGACGGGATGTGGCCGTCGTGCAGGTCCGCCAGGTCTTCCGGCGGGCTCAGCCAGATCCGCTCGGTCTCGGCGTGCACCTCTCCGATCAGGGCGTCGATCTGCGGGTCGGCCACGCTGAGCCGGGGCAGGCTGTGGCCGCCCGGCTCGCCGGCGCGCCTGACCTCGGCCACGATCGGCTTCTTGCTCCGGTAGAGCGACTCCCAGATCGCGGCCCCGGACTCCACCAGGGTGTCCAGATGCTCCGGGAGGACCTGGCCGATGGGCGCGGCGGGCATGGGCTCGGTCAGCTCGCCGTACTTGATGCCGAGGTGCTGCAGCCGGGAGGCGAACAGCGTGCCGTCGGGCGCCTCGCGACGGTCCACGGTGTGCGTGCCCCTCTGGTGCAGCAGCGCGTGGACCGGGGCGACGTGGTAGAGGTGATGGCCCGCCACCAGGGCGTGCCCCTGCAGGCTCCGGTACGGGAGAGCGTCCCAGACGCTCTGCGCCAGGGCGGCGTTCCGTTCGTCCAGTTCGGCGATCACGGCGGTGCCCAGAGCAGGCCAGCCGATTTCTACTCGTCTAGTCACAATATGCGACGTTAGCACTACATATAGTGATATTGGTTACGAGCCCTCCCATTTCGGGCGTGACAAACCGGGACCCCCGGTGAGACGGTCGAATCCGGACCGATGTCGTCTCGGGGGGTTCGGAGTGGTCCCTGGTTACCGTGATGTACGCCAGCTGGGCAGCGGGCGCACCGGCCGGGTCTTCCTGGCCACGTACCAGGAGACCGGCGCGTACGTCGCGATCAAATACCTCAACGCGACCCTGCGCAGGGACGACGGCTTCATGACCCGCTACCGGCGGGACGCGGCGGAGCTGGTGGAGATCGACCACCCGCACGTCGTCAAGCTGCACGAGTACGTCGAGACGCGCCGGCGGGCCGCCGTCGTGATGGAGCTCGTGGACGGGGTGTCGCTGCGGGAGATCCTGCGCGAGCACGTCCGGGTCAGCCCGGAGGCGGCGCTCGTGGCGGCCAAGAGCGCGCTGGAGGCGCTGGCGGCGGCGCACGAGCGCGGCGTGGCCCACCGCGACGTGCGGCCGGAGAAACTGCTCGTCCAGGCCGACGGGACGGTGAAGCTGACCGGCTTCGGCATCGTGGCGCACGTCGAGGAGCCGGACGTGCCCGCCGGCAGCCCGCCGTACATGGCGCCCGAGCTGTGGACGCGCGGCGCCGCGGGGCCGCCCGCCGACGTGTACGCGGCGGCGTGCCTGCTGTTCGAGGCCGTGCGAGGCCGGGCGCCGTACCGCGGCGAGGACCTCCCTGCCCTGCGCGAGCAGCACCTGGCGGAGCCGGTGCCGCTGGAGGTGGTGCCGGACCCGCTGCGCAATCTGCTGCGGCGCGGGCTGGCCAAGGCCCCGGCGCTCCGGTACGCGTCGGCCCGGGAGTTCCTGGCCGAGCTGGAGCGTGACGCGCTCGCGGGCTACGGGCAGGAGTGGGAGCAGCGGGGCCGCCGCCATCTCGCCGAGCCGGCGACCGCGCTCGCGCTCCGCTTCCCGCTGGCCAGGACCGAGCCGGAGCCCGCCCTGCGGTCCGCCGCCCGGCCGCTGCCCGCGCCGCCGCCGTACCTGTGGCTGGCGGTGGCGACCGTCGTGGCGGTGGCGATCTCGCTGCTGGCGTCCGGCGGGCGGCCGCCCTCGGGAGCGGACACCGCGCCGGTCCCCCCGCAGACCGCGGAGGACACCGGGAGCCCCGCCCCGGCCGCCACCGACCCG
>NZ_JAPNNL010000013.1 GCF_027620315.1 Nonomuraea corallina
CCGGGGACGGGCCTGCCGGGACGCCGGAGCGGCTCGCGGTCAGGCTGGACGAGCACCGGCGGCGGGGTGAGCGGATCGTGTTCACCAACGGCTGCTTCGACGTGCTGCACCGGGGGCATGTGACGTACCTGGAGCGGGCCGCCCAGCTCGGTGACGTGCTGGTGGTGGCGGTCAACAGCGACGCGAGCACGGCGCGGCTGAAAGGGCCGGGCCGGCCGATCAACCCGTGCGAGGACCGCATGTCGGTGCTGGCGGCGCTCGGCTACGTCGACTACGTGACCTCGTTCGAGGAGGACACGCCGGAACGGCTGCTGCGGATGGTCCGTCCCGATCTGTACGTGAAGGGCGGCGACTACACCCCCGACATGCTGCCGGAGGCGCCGCTGGTGCGGGCCATGGGCGGCGAGGTGCGGGTGCTGGACTACGTCTCCGACCGGTCCACGACGGCGATCATCGAACGGGTGCGCTCGCTGCCCGAGGACTCCCCGGGCCCTGCCTGAGCGGTCTTCCACGCCCAAATGGTCACATTCTGTGATATGTCGTGATCTGAGGGTAGAGGGCTCGCCATCGGCTCGTTCGGGGGGATCGAAGATGGCCCTGAGTCCAGTGGTGATCGGCGTCAACCGGTCGCGCGACGGGTCGATCGCGCTCGCGCGCGGCCCCGGCTCGGTCCACTGCCTGCAGAAGGAGCGGATCACCCGCCGCAGGCACCACCGAGGCCGGCTCGGCGACCTGCCGGACCACTACCTGCCCCGGCTGCCCCCGCTCGCCGGGCCGGTGGACCTCGTGGTGGAGAGCTACTCGTCCGGCGCCGAGATCGACGACCTGGCCGCCTACCGGGCGGAGCTGCGCGAGACGCTCGGACTGGGCCAGGACACGCCCGTGGTGCTCCTTTCGCATCACCTGAGCCACCTCTACAGCGCCTTCCCGCCGTCGCCGTTCGAGGAGGCCGCGGGGCTGGTGGTGAACGCGCAGGGCAGCCGGGCCCGCGACCTGACGGAACCTGTGGAGGCGCCCGGCGACCTGCTGGAGGTCTCGTCCTTCTACCGGTGCGCCAGGGGACGGGGCGGGTACCGGGCCGAGTGCCTCGCCAAGCAGCTCTGGAACGGTGACTGGACCAGGCCCGCGGGCCTGGGCTGCTTCTCCGCGCTGCTGACGCGGATGCTCTGGCCGAGCGGCGAGGGCGACGCGGGCCAGGTGACGGACCTGGCCCCGTTCGGCGACCCGGACGCGCTCGGGCTGCCCGGGCTGGACGTGCGCGGGCACGAGGTGTTCATCCCCCGGCCCTGGCTGGACGCGTTCGCGCAGGGCGCGGCGTTCCGTTACGTGGTCAACGGCGGGAGCACGTTCAAGCGGTCGGCGAACCTGGCCGCGGCCGGGCAGCGGGTGTTCGAGCGGGCGCTGGACGAACTGGTGGCGTGGCTGCACCGGCGCACCGGCCTGGCGAACCTGGTGTTCGCGGGCGTCACGGCGCTGAACCGCCCGGCCGTCGGCCGGCTGGTCCGCGCGTCGCCGTTCCGCGAGGTGTTCGTCCCGCCGAGCCCGCACGACGGCGGCACCGCGATCGGCTGCGCCCTGTACGGGATGATCGAGTGCCTGGGCGCCGGCAGCGCCTTCCGGTGGACCGACGACTTCCTCGGGCCCGACCCGGACCCGGCCGAGGTCGAGGCCGCGGTGCGGGCGCTGCCGGAGGACCTGGCGGCCGAGCGGCCCTCGGACCTCGCGGGTGCGATCGCCGGGTTGCTGGCGGACGGCCGCACGGTGGGCCTGCACCAGGGACGCAGCGAGTCGGGGCCGCGGGCGCTGGGCAACCGGAGCGTCCTGGCCGACCCCCGGGTGCCGCAGATGCGTGACTACGTCAACGCCGAGGTGGGCGGCCGCGAGTGGTTCCGGCCGCTGGCGGCGCTGGTCGCGGCCGAGCACGCGGAACGGATCTTCGAACTCGACCGTCCGGCGCCGTTCGCGCAGTACACCGCCGGCGTGCGGCCGGAGCACCGCGACGCGCTGCCCGGCGTCACGCACGTGGACGGCAGCGCCCGGCCGCAGACGGTGCGGCCGGACACCGCGCCGTTCCTGCACGGGCTGCTGACCCGCTGGCACGCGCTGACCGGCTGCCCGGTGCTCGCCTGCGCCTCGCTGAGCGGGCCGGGCGAGCCGCTCGCCGAGACGCCGGAGCACGCCATCGGCACCCTGCGCGGGACCGGTCTGCACGCGCTGGCCCTGCCGCCGTACCTCATCCGCAAGCGTGCCGAGCCGCCCGTCCCGGGCGAGGACTGGCAACCTGAGGCGCTCCCGCTCTAGCCGCCGCCGGGAACGCGCGAGGGCCCGCACCCCCACCGGGGATACGGGCCCTCCTCGCCGCGAGGTCAGGCGGGGACGATGTTCTCCGCCTGCGGGCCCTTCTGGCCCTGGGTGATGTCGAAGCTCACCTTCTGGCCCTCGTGGAGCTCACGGTAGCCCTGAGCGGCGATGTTGGAGTAGTGGGCGAAGACGTCGGCGCCGCCGCCGTCCTGCTCGATGAAGCCGAAGCCCTTTTCGGCGTTGAACCACTTCACGGTGCCTGTGGCCATGTCATTCTCCCTTGATGAGTACAGAGCCGGAGTGTCCGGACCCATCCGGAAATGACCGGTAAAACAAATGCGCCCGACGGTTACATACCGTACGGGCGCACACGAGTCATGGGTACCAGAACTGCAACGCATTCACTGTAGCACGCGGTCCCGTATGCGGGGCCCACGACAGGCACCCGCGCGAATTCTGGAAATTTTTCGCATTTGCCCGGCCGGGTTCGCCGCGTATCGCCCCTGTCACGCGGCTATCGTGGCCAGCATGTTACGGGGAGTTGACCCTGATCACCCGTCGCTGGGGCAGCGCCTGGAGGCCGCGCGTGACCGCGCGTTCGTCGGGCGGGAGGAGGAGCAGGCGCTCTTCCGTTCCGCGCTCGGCTCGGAGCTCTCGTTCATGGTCCTGTTCGTGCACGGCTCCGGCGGCATCGGCAAGTCGGCGCTGCTGCGCCGGTTCGCCGCCCAGGCCGCCGCGGCCGGCCGGCCCGTGGTGACGGTGGACGGCCGCACCGTGGACCCGTCGCCCGCCGGCTTCGAGGCCGAGGCGGGGCAGGTGTTCACCGCCGGGCGCGCGGTCCTGCTGATCGACACCTTCGAGCGGTGCCAGGGCCTGGAGGGCTGGCTGCGGGAGAGGTTCCTGCCGCGGGTGCCGGCCGGAGCCCTCGTCGTGGTCGCCGGTCGCAACCCGCCCGACCTGCGCTGGCAGGCCGACCCCGGCTGGGCGGAGGTGCTGCGGGTGATCCGGCTGCGCACGCTCGCGCCTCGGGAGGCGATGGCCCTGATCGACGCCAGGGGCGTGACCGAGGAGCTGCGCGAGCCGCTGCTGGCCTTCGCGGGCGGCCACCCGCTGGCGCTCTGCCTGGGCGCCGCCGTCGCCGCCAAGGACGACCGGGCCTCGGCCCGCTGGACCGTGGACAGGGACATCCCCGAGGAGCTCGCCGCCACGCTGCTGGACCAGCTCGTCGGCGAGGTGCCGTCGGCGGCCCACCGCCACGCGCTGGAGGTGTGCGCGCACGCCCACGCCACCACCGAGGAGCTGCTGCGCGCGGTGCTGCCCGACCATCCCAGGCCGCTGTTCGGCTGGCTGCGCCGGCTGCCGTTCGTCGAGTCGGGCCGGCACGGCCTGTTCCCGCACGACGTGGTCCGCGACGCGCTGGAGGCGGACCTGCGCTGGCGCGACCCCGAGGGGTACGCGGACATGCACCACCGCATCCACGCCCATCTGGCCGCGCAGGTGCGCGCCGCCTCGGGCCAGGACGCGCTGGCGGCCATGGGCTCGCTGTTCTTCCTGCACCGCCACGACGGGGTGACCGCGGAGTTCCAGAACTGGCGCGGCGACGGCGAGGTGCACGAGGAGCCGTTCCACCCCGAGGACCGGGCCGAGGTGCTGCGCATGGCGGCCGAGGCCGAGGGCGAGACGTCGGCCGCGGACGCCGCGTACTGGATCGACCGCCAGCCGGAGGGGTTCTGGGTGCACCGGCGCACCGAGACCGGCGAGCCGGTCGCGCTCATGTCCTGGGTGCGGGTGAGCGCCCCGGCCGCGCCGGAAGCCGCCTGCCCGCTGCTCGGGGCGGCCTGGCGGCACGCGGCGGACACCGCGCCGCCGCGCCCCGGCGAGCACGTCGCGCTGGCCCGCGCCTGGGTGCTGCCGCGCTTCCACGGCCGCTCGCCGGTGATGGACCTGGTGCAGTGGCGGGCGGTCGGCGAGTGTCTGCGCTCCGACCGGCTGGCCTGGACGTTCCTCGTCATGCGGGAGCCGGACTCCTGGCGGCGCTACCTGCGCCACTACGACATGCACGACCTGGGCGCCCGCATCCCGGTGGGAGGCGAGACGTTCGGCCTGTTCGCGCACGACTGGCGCACCATCACGCCGGAGGCCTGGCTGGAGCGGCTGAGCGTGCGCGGCCTGGGCCTGCGCGCGCCCGCCGCCCCGCAGGGCGGTGAGCTGAGGGTGCTGGCGCGTTCGGACTTCGACACGGCCGTACGGGACGCGCTGCGCAACGTGTCGCGGCCGGAGGCGCTGGCGGGCAACCCGCTGGCCCGCTGCCGGCTCGTCGCCGTGCACCCGGCGGGGGATCCCGCGCAGGCCGTGCGGGACCTGCTGGAGCAGGCGGTCGAGCAGGTGCGGCAGGACCCGCGCGCGGACCGCTTCCACCGGGCGCTGGTCACCACCTACTACGGCCGCGTCCCCACCCAGGAGGCCGCGGCCGAGAGGCTGGGGCTGCCGTTCAGTACCTACCGGCGGCACCTCGCGGCCGGGCTGGAGCGGGTGGCGGAGATCCTGTGGCACCAGGAGGTGTTCGGGGCCCGGCCAGACGCCTGATCAGCGGCGCCGCGGGCCGCTCCACCCAGCGGTGCACGGCGTAGGCGGCCAGGCACATGACCGCGGTCAGCGCCACCAGCAGCACCCACCGGTTCATCGTGCCCCCGAGCCGCTCGATGACGATGAAGCCGATGTGCGCGTGCAGCAGGTAGAGCGGGTAGGTGAGGGCTCCGGCGGTCACCAGCCAGGGCCTGGCGAGCTGCCGCAGCGCGCGCAGGGCCACCAGGGTCATGACCAGGAAAGCCGCGGCGATCACGATCACGACCACCCACGGGTCGTACTCGACCCCGTACCGCCGCCCCACCGCCTCGGCATACCCCACGCCCCGGTAGATCGCGTTGGCCAGGCAGAGCGGCACGAGCAGCAGCGTCTGCCAGGTGACCCCGAACTGGTACACCAGGAACAGCGCCATCCCGGCGATGAAGTAGTGCGCGAACTCCGACTGCACGACCAGGTCGGCGACCCCCGGCAGCATCCCCAGCTGGACCAGGGCGGTCATGGCCAGCCACCCCCACAGCGCGGCCATGACCCGGCCCCTGGTCATCCCCAGCCAGGCCAGCGCCAGGATGAGGACGTAGAAGCGCAGCTCCGCCCAGAGCGTCCAGTACACGACGTCCACGTTGGGCACGTCCACGACCGACTGGACCATGGTCAGGTTGACCAGCACCTGGAGGGCCGACACGTCGAACAGGCCGCGGCCGAGCGTCACCGTCACCGCCGCGGTCACCGCCACGCCCAGCCAGTACGCCGGGTAGAGGCGGGCCAGCCTGGAGGCGGCGAACGCCCGCGGGCCCCTGCCCCAGGCGCTCATCAGCACCACGAAGCCGCTGATGAGGAAGAACAGGTCGACGCCCAGGTAGCCGTACTTGGCCAATCCTGATATTTCGCCATAGGTAATGGTCGTGGTCCCGCCGACCGGCCCGGAGAACGCGTAGTGGTACAGCACCACGCACAGCGCCGCCGCCAGCCGCAACCCGTCGAGCTCGTAGAGCCGGTCCGCCTTGCGGCGCCGGCTCTCGTACGCGTTTCCCCCGAGATTCACCCGGCGAGCATGCTTGGCCGCATTGCTCACTTAACAGGTCGTTTTACGCCCAATCGCTGCTCATTGTCGTCGCGCCCCTGTCCATCGGGCGTGCTCGGTCGCCCGGAGGTCAGGTCCAGACCGCGGTCGGGTCCTCCAGCACCGAGCGCACGGTCGCCAGCGCCGCCCCGAGCAGCGGCCCCCGCCGGCCCAGCTCCGAGACGGTCAGCGCCCCCGGGTCCCACTCCCGTACGGTCACCCGCGCCGCCAGCTCCCGCCGCATCGGCGGCACCAGCCACTCCCCCAGCTCCGCGTAGGCTCCGCCGAGGACCACGGCGGCCGGGTCGAGCAGGTTCACCGCGCCCGCCAGCGCCGTGCCCAGCGCCCTGCCCGCCTCCTCCAGCGCCCGCCCCACGCGCGCGTCGCCCGCCCGCGCCCTCTCGGCCAGCAGCGCGATCCCGTCGCCTGGACGCTCCCCCGAGGAGGTCACGGCGGCGGGGTTCGGGGGGAGGCCGGCGGCGCGCAGGACCGCGGCCTTGGCGGCGTACCGCTCCAGGCAGCCGCGCGCGCCGCAGGAGCAGGGGGGACCGTCCGGGTGGACCGGCATGTGGCCCAGCTCGCCCGCCAGGCCACGGGCTCCGGTGAAGAGCCGGCCGCCCACCACCAGGGCCGCGCCGATGCCGCTCTCGGCCGAGACGTGGATGAAGTCGGCCGCCACCGGGTGCGCCGACAGCTCGGCCAGCGCCCCCAGGTTGGCCTCGTTCTCCACCCGCGGCGGCAGCGGGCCCGGCCACAGGTCTGCCACCGGGACGTGGTGCCAGCCCAGGTTGGGTGCGCTGCCCACGGTGCCGGAGGCGTCGGCGACCAGACCGGGCACGGCCATCACCGCCGCCACCGGCCGCAGCCCGAGCCCGGCCGCGCCGGCGGTGGCCTCGCTCGCCAGGGCCGCCAGCCTGGCGAGCACCTCGGCGGGCGGAAGGGCGGCGTTGGGGCTCTCCACGACCGTCCAGACGCGGACCTGGCCGCGCAGGTCGGTCACGCAGGCGCCCAGGTGCCCGACGCCGACCTCCAGGCCGAGCCCGGCGGGGCCGCGGTCGCTGACCATGAGCGCGCTGCCCGGCCGCCCGACCCGCCCGTTGGCGGCCGGGCCCAGCTCGGTCAGCAGCCCGGCGGCGAGCAGCTCGTCCACCAGGCTCGACACGGCCGGCCGGGTCAGCCCCGTGTGCCCGGCCACGGCCGCCCTGGACACCGGTCCGTGCCCGGCGACGGTGCTCATGACCAGGGCCAGGTTGTGCTGCCGCATGCCCTGCTGCGACGCCGGCCGGCTCCCGCCCCCGGGTCCACTCCTCACCGGAAACCTCCCCGTACCCGCGCCGTGGACCTGCGGCGGTCGCACGAGCGGCCGCGCGCCCGCGCATTCCCCGCGTTCAGAGCCGGGTGAACAGCTGGCCGGCCCGGGGCAGCGTACCGGCGATCCGCTCCACCGCCGCCTCGTCCTTGGCCACCGGCTCCAGCAGCTCGCCGCGGGCCGTGCCCCAGCGGCGGGCGACCGCGTCCGGGGCCTCGCCGGTGAGCAGGGCGGCCGCCTGGGCCGCCGCGCCGAGTGCGACGAGTTCGGTCGCCGCAGGCACCAGCACCGGGCGGCCGGACAGGCGCAGGATCGTCCGCCGCCAGGCGTCTCCCCGGGCGCCGCCGCCGATCAGCAGCAGCGGGGTCGCCGGGTCGGGCCGCTCGCCGCCGGCCCGCAGCACGTCGTCGAGCGCGGACAGCAGGGCCGCCGCGGCGCCGTCGTAGGCGGCCTGGAGCACCTGTCCGGCGGTGGTCTCGTGGCGCAGGCCGTACACGAGCCCGGCGGCGTGCGGCAGGTTGGGGGTCCGCTCGCCGTCCAGGAACGGCAGCACGACGGCGCTGCCGCCGGGCTCGACCGCCTCCCGGTCGCGGCCGAGCAGCTCGGCGATCTTGTCGATGGCCTGGGTGCAGTTGAGGGTGCAGGCGAGCGGCAGCCAGGTGTCCAGCGCGTCGGCGAACCCGGCGACGACGCCGGTCGGGTCCTCGGGGTGCTGCCGGGTGACGGCGTAGACGGTGCCGGAGGTGCCGAGGCTGAGCACGGGGGTCCCGGGTTCGAGGCCGAGGCCGAGGGCGGCGGCCATGTTGTCGCCGGTGCCGGAGGCGACGAGGGCGCCCTCGGGCAGCGGCCCGCCCGCCCGCGCGGTGCCCGCCTGGCCGGAGACGACGCGGGGCAGCAGGGCCGGGTCGAGCCCGATGTCGCGCAGCAGGTCCGTGTCGTACCCCTGGGGCGTCCACCAGCCGGTGCCCGAGGCGTCGCCGCGGTCGGTGACGCCCTCGCCCGTCAGGCGCTCGGTGAGGTAGTCGTGCGGCAGCCGTACGGCCGCGGTCCGCTCGGCGTGGTGCGGCTCGTTCTCACGCAGCCACAGCCACTTGGAGACGGTGAACGCCGCCGTCGGCACGCTGCCGGTGCGCCGGGCCAGTGTCGCGGCGCCGTACTTGTCGGTCAGCGCGGCCGCCTGGCCGGCGGAGCGGACGTCGTTCCAGAGCAGGGCGGGCCGGATGGGCGCGCCGGAGGCGTCCAGCGTCACCAGGCCGTGCTGCTGGCCGCCGACGGAGACGGCGCCGGCCCGGTCCGCCCAGCCGGTCTGGCCGACGGCCGCGCACAGGGCGCGCCACCACTGCTCGGGGTCGCTCTCGCGGCCGGCGCCGGAGGTGACGGAGTGCGGGGCGCGGCCCTCCCCCACCACGGCGCCGGTGTCGACGTCCACGGCCACGGCCTTGGCCGCCTGGGTGGAGCTGTCGATCCCGATGACGACGCGCTGTGCCGACATGGTGCCTCCCGGGTTGTGGGCTTCCCTACCGCGCTTCCGCATATTAATTTGTTTTGTGCCCTTACGAATAGGAGTCCGATGACTGACAGCCTCGCTCCCCGCCCGGAGCACAAGTTCTCGTTCGGCCTGTGGACCGTCGGCTGGCAGGGCCGCGACCCGTTCGGCGACGCCACCAGGCCCCCGCTGGACCCGGTGGAGACCGTCAACCGCCTGGCCGAGCTGGGCGCGTACGGCGTCACCTTCCACGACGACGACCTCATCCCGTTCGGCTCGTCCGACACCGAGCGCGAGTCCCACGTCAAGCGCTTCCGCCAGGCGCTCGACACCGCGGGCCTGGTGGTGCCGATGGCCACCACCAACCTGTTCACGCACCCGGTCTTCAAGGACGGCGCGTTCACCGCCAACGACCGCGACGTGCGCCGGTACGCGCTGCGCAAGACCATCCGCAACATCGACCTCGCCGTCGAGCTGGGCGCCAAGGTGTACGTGGCGTGGGGCGGCCGCGAGGGCGCCGAGTCGGGCGCCGCCAAGGACGTGCGGGTGGCCCTGGACCGCCTGAAGGAGGCCTTCGACCTGCTCGGCGAGTACGTGCTCGGCCAGGGGTACGATCTGCGCTTCGCGGTCGAGCCGAAGCCGAACGAGCCGCGCGGCGACATCCTGCTGCCCACCGTCGGCCACGCGCTGGCGTTCATCGAGGAGCTCGCCCACCCCGAACTGGTCGGCGTCAACCCCGAGACCGGTCACGAGCAGATGGCCGGGCTCAACTTCACCCACGGCATCGCCCAGGCGCTGTGGCACGGCAAGCTCTTCCACATCGACCTGAACGGCCAGTCAGGCATCAAGTACGACCAGGACCTGCGCTTCGGCGCCGGCAACCTGCGCGACGCGTTCTGGGTGGTGGACCTGCTGGAGACCGGCGGCTACACCGGCCCGCGGCACTTCGACTTCAAGCCGCCGCGGACCGAGGACATGGACGGCGTGTGGGCCTCGGCCGCCGGCAACATGCGCACCTACCTGCTGCTGAAGGAGCGGGCGGCGGCGTTCCGCGCGGACCCGGAGGTTCAGGAGGCGCTGCGCGCGGCCCGCCTCGACGACCTGGCCCGCCCGACCCTGGCGGACGGGGAGTCGCTGGCCGACCTGCTCGCGGACCGCGCCGCGTTCGAGGAGTTCGACCCCGACGCGGCCGGCCGGCGCGGCATGGCCTTCGAGCGCCTGGACCAGCTGGCGATGGAGCACCTGCTCGGCGCCCGCTGACGGCCTCCGCCTCCCCGCCTCCCCGCCGTTCCCGCCGTCCCCGCCATGTGGGGGCGGCGGTCCCGGCTACGTATGATGGGCCGATCGCTTGCCGTAGCGGCGCGGAAGCCGGTGACCCAAGCGGTGGGCGTGGCGGGCGCGGGCACCGCGCCCGGCACGGTTCGACCGGACGCCCGTCGCGGGGCGCGTCCGGGCAGAAGGCGAAGGCTCGCCCTGTCGCCGGAGGAGGCGGACTCGACATGGACGTGGTTACGGTCGGCGCGGTCACGGACGGCACGCTGCCGGTGGTGCTACGCGGTGACATCGACTTCACCAACGCCGCGCGGGTACGGGAGACGATCTCGTCCGCGGTGGCGGCGCGACGCCCTCCCGGGGTGCGGATCGAGATGGGCGAGGTGACGTTCCTCGACTCCTCCGGCGTGGGGGTGCTGGTGGACGCGATGAAGGCGGCCTGGGACGTCCAGGCGGGGTTCAAGGTGGTCAACCCGACCCCTCGCGTGTTCGACCAGCTGAGGATCGCCGGGCTGCTGGACGCCTTCGGCCTGTCCTGATCCCGAGGTGAACCAAATCCCTCGTATCACCGTATCCCCATAGGAACACCACGTTCACGGAGGAACCTAGACGCTTAAGAGGTCTCGGTGGTTTACCCAAATATCCAGATTTTTGGGACAAACCTGAGGGCGACTCGACAGAATGCGGATTCCATCCAGCGTCTACCGCAAACTGGAGGGAACCCCGTATGCGTAGACCCCTTGGGGTACTCGCCTGCCTCGCGAGCGCGGCCGCGCTCTCGGCACCCGTCGCCACGGCGAACGCCGCCACGGTGCCCCAGCCGGCCTGCCGCGTCTCCGTGGCCAAGCCGCGCCTGGCCGAGAACGGCACGATCAAGGCGACCGCCGCCCTGCGCGACTGTCACCGGCCCGGCCTGGTACGGATGCGCATCCTGCGCGCCGTGCCCGGCAAGGACCGGGTCGTCAAGAGCGGCGCCGAGCGGGGCCGCAACCCCCGCCTCACGCTCGCGATGCCGTGCGCGCCAGGCACGTACTACGTCTTCGCCACCGACTACCGGGGCCACACGGGCAAGTCCAGGGCCGTGCGCGTGACGGCGTGCGACCCGGCGGCCACCCCGGTCCCGACCACGACGGCGACCACCCCGGCGCCGGCCCCGACCCGTACGGCGACCGCGACCCCCAAGCCGGTCCCCACCACGACCCGCACCCCCGCCCCCACCCTCAGCGCGACGCCCACGCCGAGTTCTCCCTCGGGCACGGTGGGCACGGCCGAGGAGAACGAGGTCGTCCGCCTCACCAACGCCGAGCGGGCCAAGGGCGGCTGCCCGGCGCTCAAGCACGACCCGCAGCTGAACAGGGCCGCGGCCGGGCACTCGGCGGACATGGCCGCGAAGAACTACCTGAGCCACACCTCCCAGGACGGCCGCTCGTTCCTGGACCGGATCAGGCAGGCCGGGTTCACCGGCGGCCGCGGCTGGGCCGAGAACATCGCGATGGGCCAGCGCACCCCGGCCGACGTGGTGCGGGCCTGGATGAACAGCTCGGGCCACCGGGCCAACATCATGAACTGCTCGTACAACCTGATCGGCGCCGGCGCCGCGAAGAACGCGAAGGGCCAGTTCTACTGGACCCAGAACTTCGCCGCCCGCTGACGATCACCTGATCTTCTCCCACGCGGCGTGCGGAGAAGGCCGCGGCGCCCCGCGACTCCCACCGCGGGGCGCCGCGGCACGCCGGGCCCCGCCCGTCAGGCGGACAGCGAGTTCGGGCGGCGGTGGTGCAGCCCGATCACCGGCACCTCGTGCAGGCTCCCCGAGTACAGGAACTGCGTCATGCCGACCAGCAGCCGGCGCACGTCCTCCTGGGGCCGCACCACCAGCCGCAGGAACTGGCTGGTGGTGCCCAGCTTGTTGCCGCACTCGCGGACGTACACGCCGTGCCGGGTGAGCAGGTGGTCGCGCAGCGCCACCCCGTCGAACCCGTGCGGCAGCTTCACCAGCAGGAAGTTGCCCTGCGACGGGAAGACCGTCAGCTCCGGCATGCACGACAGCTGGTGGTGCATGGCCCGCCGGTCCTGGGCCAGCCGCCGCAGGCTCTCCTGGTACTCGGCCGTGCACTGCTTCATCATGAAGACGACGACCTCGGCGAAGGCGTTCAGGTTCCACTTGGGCAGCGCGTCCCTGATCTTCCCGGCCAGCGCCGGGTTGGCGACCAGATAGCCGAAGCGGACGCCGTGCAGCCCGAAGTTCTTGCCGAGGCTGCGCAGCACGATCACGTTCGGCCGCACCGCCGCCTCGGCCGCCACCCCGGGGTAGGGCTCGGCGTCCACGAAGTCGCCGAACGACTCGTCCACGATCACCAGGTCGAGGTCGATGAGCCGGTCGAGCAGCCGGAGCACCTCGTGCTTGGGCAGGTAGCCGCCGTCGGGGTTGTTCGGGTTGCAGATGACCGCGACCCGGGAGCCCCTGGCGCGGACGAACGACACGTAGTCGTTCACGTCGAGCGCGAAGGCGCGGCTCTCCAGGAGCGGGTACATGTCGACTCGTTTGCCCGTCTCCATCGGCTGGTCGGTCCAGCGGCCGAAGGTGGGGATCGGGATCGCCAGGCTCTCGCGCACCAGCAGGTGGTCGATCCAGGTGATCAGCTCGGTGGAGCCGTTGCCCATGGCCACCGTCCTGGGGTGCAGCCCCATCGTGGCGGACAGCTCGGCGGTGATCGTGTCGGCGTCGCTGGGGTAGAACTTCAGGATCGTCTCCAGGTTCCTCCCCAGGTGCTCGAAGATCTCCGGCGTCGGGAAGTACGGGTTGCACGGGATGCAGAAGTCCACCGGCGGACGCTCGCCGTCGGAGCCGCGCAGCAACGAGAAGTACGACGGGCTGTGCGCCTGCGCGCGCAGAAGGCTGAGCTCCACGACACCTCCATGGCACCTGACAGAACGTGTGGAGGTACGCGCGATCGTCCCGGCCGGTTCAGCGGGCGGACGCCGGCCGAGGGACGACCGCCTGGCAGGATGCGGGGAAACCCCGAAGGAGCGGATACGTGCGGGCTTCGCCTTTACAAAGTAGATCACCCGGTCTCCCGCGCCGGAGACCGGGTGTGATCGCGTCCGCCCGTCAGTGGTGGTGACGGTGGCGGTGGCCCAGGACCTTCACCCAGTCGGCGCCCTCGGAGGGCGCCAGGTGGCGCGAGCCTTCGAAGACCGCGCGCCAGGTGCCGGACGCGCGGGCCGGGGCCTTGGCGTGGAAGGAGCCGTCGCGGTGCGTCTTGACCGTGTCGACGTGCACCCACCGGCCGCCGCCGGACGGCTTGAAGAGGATGACGATCCGCTTCCAGCCGAGCCGGTGCCAGGTGCCGTCCTCGTCGCAGTGGTCGGCGTGGTGCACCGAGACGAAGCCGTCGATGTAGTCCTCGTCGCACTTCACCGAGAGCTTGCCCTTGATCGACAGCGGCTGGCCGCGCCAGGCGGGCTCGGGGTTGACGTCGAGTCGCAGGCGGGTGCGGCCGTTCGGGTCGGCCATGGCCGGTGCGGCCGTGCCCGCGAGCACCGCGGCCCCCGCGGCGGCCGCGACCAGTCCGGCGGCGAGTCGTCGCATCATGAGCGTGACTTCCTTCCCCGTAGAAGACGCGCTCCCCGACCGAGAGCGCCATCGCCAATGACGGGTCAAGCGAAGGAAAAGTTTCGGCAAAGCCGATCACGATTGGGCAACGCCCGCGCCGGACCGCCTCAATCCGTCCTGATCCGCGCGTCGTCCGCGGCCTCGTGAGCGGTGCCGGGGAAGCGCGCGCGCCACTCGCCGCCGTCCCGGCCGCTCACGGTGCGGGAGAAGGCGCCGGCGCCGGTGGTCTGCGCCACCGCCACGCGCTCCCAGTCCTGCGACGCGTCCCGCCGCCACAGGAACTCCACCCGCTGCCCCCGGAACGGCACGTACCCGGCGCGACCACGCGGGTCCAGCCTCGTCAGGCGCCCGGACAGCCGCACGCCGCGGCCGTCGCGCTCGGCGCGCACCGGCGACAGCCTCGTCTCCCGCCTGAGCTCGAACGAGGCGTACTCGGTCACCTCCGCTCCCCCGGCGCCCCGCGCGGTCACCGCCACCGTCCAGGTGCCGGTCGGGAAGTAGCGGTTGAGCCGCTTGTCGGGCAGGAACCGCCAGGTCTGCCAGCCGTCGGCGACGGGCCGCGAGGCCACCGGCGCCTCGACGGCCCGCACGGAGCCCGGCCGTTGATCGTCAGGCCATGGGTCGTCCGGCCGGTCCGGGCCGGGGGCCTCCTCGCGTCCGTCCTCCGAGGGCGGCCAGGGCGGGCGCTCGTCGTCGAGCACCGGCCCCGGCGGCGTGCCCGGCTCGACCCTGACGGCGACGCCCTGCCGCCCGCGCACTCCCCTGGCGACCACGTCGATCACCAGCCGGACGGAGTCCGCGGCCCCCACCACGGGCGCGGCGGGCCGTACGTCGATCTCCCTGATGACGGGCCGGTCGGCGGCGGGCGCCCGCGCGGACGCGGGGACGGGCACCTGGGCGGTCGCGGTCAGCGCCGCCGCCGAGAGCGAGGCGAGAAGCAGGCATCTGGTCATGCGCAAGACGGTAGGAACCGCCCGGTCATGATCAGTGCCACGACACCCGCCCCGGATGGCAAAGCCGCGCTCAGTCGGTGTACAGGCCCTCGATCAGGTCGGCGTACTTGCTGTGCACCACCCGCCGCTTGAGCTTGAGGCTGGGCGTCAGCTCCTGGCTCTCGGGCGTCCACTCGGTGCCCAGCAGCGCCCACTTCTTGACCTGCTGCACCCGCGCCAGCTTGGCGTTGGCCGCCTCGACGGCGCCGCCGACCTCCTTGAGCACCTCAGGGTGCTCGGCCAGCTCGGCCAGCGTCTCGTAGGCGATGCCGCGCGACTGGGCCCAGCCGGGGGCGATCTCCCCGTCGAGGGTGAGGACGGCCACCGGGTAGGGCCGGCGGTCGCCGTAGGCGAGGGCCTGGCCGATCAGCGGGTGCTCCTTGAGGTGGTTCTCGATCTCGGCCGGCGAGATGTTCTCGCCGCCGGCCGTGATGATCAGCTCCTTCTTGCGGTCGACCACCCGGTAGAAGCCGTCCTCGTCGACACTGCCGATGTCACCGGTATGGACCCAGCCGTCGGCGTCGATGAGCTCGGCGGTGGCCTCGGGCCGGTTGAGGTAGCCCCGGGTGTTGAGCGGGCTGCGGGTGAGGATCTCGCCGTCCTCGGCGATGCGCACCTCGACGCCCGGCTCGGCCTGGCCGACGGTGCCCAGGCGGTAGGCGCCTGGGGCGTTGCCGGTGAACGCCCCGGTCGTCTCGGTCATGCCGTACACGTCGATGACCTTCAGCCCGAGTCCGGCGAAGAAGCGCTGCACCTCGCCGGCGAGCGGCGCGGCGCCGGTGGCGGTCCACTGGGCGCGGTCGAACCCGATCATGCCGCGCACGATCGACAGCAGGGAGCCGTCCGCCTTCTCGTACGCCGCCTCGATCTCCGGCGTCATGGTGTGGCCGTACTGTCCCGCCTCCACCCAGGCGACGCCGGCGGCCATGGCCTGGCGCACGGCCTGTTGCTGCTCCTCCGGCTGCGTGGACAGGACCGCGACCAGCCGGGCCATCATCTTCTCCCACACCCGCGGCACGCCGAAGAACAGCACCGGCCGCACCTGACCGAGCGTGGCGCCGAGGTTGGCCAGGTCGGTGCAGAAGTACACGTGGGAGATCTTGACCAGCGGCAGGTAGAGGCTGAGAACCCGCTCGGCGATGTGCGCGTAGGTCAGATAGGAGATCTGGGTGCCCTGGACGGGCAGGTCGGCCAGCCGGTCGGTGCAGGCCACCTCGTAGAACACGTTGGCGTGGGTGAGCGGGACGCCCTTCGGCTGCCCGGTCGTGCCCGAGGTGTAGAGGACCGTGACGGGGTCGTCGGCGGAGACGGCCTGCCAGCGGGCGTCGACGGCGGCCGGGTCGGCCTCCAGCCGGGACCGGCCCAGGTCGAGGAAGTCCTGCCAGGCCATGAAGCGGTCGCCGCCCGGCGCGCCCTCCAGCATGATGATCGTGCGCAGGCCGGGCAGCCGGTCCAGCACGGGCTCCCAGCGGGCCAGCTCCTCGGGCCCGCCGATCACCGCCACCTTGGCGGCCACGTCGCCGGCGACGAAGGCGATCTGGTCGGGCGCGAACGTGCCGTAGATGGTGCAGCCCACGCCGCCCGCGTGCACGGCGCCGAGGTCGGCGAGCACGTGCTCACTCCGGTTGACCATCATCAGCGCCACCGCGTCGCCGGGCTCCAGCCCCAGGGCGGCGAAGCCGGCCGCGATCTCCAGCACCCGCTGCCGGGCCTGGCCGTAGGTCAGGGTGCTCCACCCGTCGCCGTCCGGGTCGGAGTAGGCGGGGGCGTCAGGATACTGTTCGGCGGCCTTCCTCAGCTGCTCGCACAGGGTGAGCCCGGTGATCGATCGCTCGATCTCGGCGCGCACCTCCAGGACGTCGGCCATGGCATCCGCCTCCAGTCAGTAATCACTTGCGCAACTGGGATGCATCGCACCACAAGCCGTGGTCAGCGGCAAGAGCCTCGAACGATCGTCACGTACAGTGATGACGCACATGCGCGGCGCGACCGGAAAGGGCTCGGATGAGTAACGGCGGCAAGACGTTCTTCGGTCATCCGTGGGGTCTGGCGACGCTGTTCGGGACCGAGATGTGGGAGCGGTTCAGCTGGTACGGCCTGCGCGCCATCCTGGCGTCGTTCATGGTCGCCTCCCCGGCCGACCAGGGGCTGGGCCTGTCAGAGGAGACCGCGCAGGCCGTGATCGGCATCTACGGCGCGCTGATCTACCTGGTGGCGCTGCCGGGCGGGTGGGTCGCCGACCGCATCCTGGGCCCCCGCCGGTCGGTGTTCTGGGGCGGGTTCGTCATCATGTGCGGCCATATCAGCATGGCGATCCCGGTGACCTCTCCGGCCTTCGTCTGGCTGGGCCTCCTGCTGATCATCGCGGGCACCGGGCTGCTCAAGCCGAACATCTCGGTCATGGTGGGCAAGCTGTACCCCGAGGAGGACGACGCCCGCCGCGACGCCGGGTTCTCGCTGTTCTACCTGGGCATCAACCTGGGCGCGTTCTTCGCGCCGATCGTGGTCGGCTGGCTGGCCTCCGGCGACCGGTGGCACCTCGGCTTCGGCGCCGCGGCCGTGGGCATGGCGCTCGGCCTGCTGCAGTACGTGATCGGCGGCCGGAGCAGCCTGCGCGGCGTCGGCGAACGGCCGGGCATGCCGCTGCCCGCGCGCGAGCTGCGCCGGTTCGGGCTGCTGGCCGGGGCGGGCGCGGCCGCGGCGGCGATCGCCCTGGGTCTCTGGGCGGCGACGGGCACGTTCACGCTCGGCCGGTTCACCGCGGTGATGACGGTGGTGATCGTGGCGGTGCCGATCGTCTACTTCGCGTACATCATGCTGGGGGCGCACGGGCTGACCGAGGACGAGCGGACCCGGATGAAGGCCTACATCTGGCTGTTCGCCGCCGCCGCGATCTTCTGGATGATCTACGACCTGGCGCCCAGCAAGCTGCTGTTCTTCGCCGAGAACAACACCGACCTGTCGCTGTTCGGCATCCCGATCCAGGCGGCCACCACCCAGTCGTTCAACCCGCTGTTCATCATGATCTTCGTGCCGGTGTTCGCCGCGCTCTGGGTGAAGCTCGGCAACCGGGTGAGCACGGCGCAGAAGTTCGCCTTCGCGCTGGTGATGGTCGGGCTGAGCTTCGTGATCATGGCGGTGGCGGCCAACCTGGCGCAGAGCGGCCGGGTGTCGGTGTGGTGGCTGGTGCTGGTCTACCTGGTGCAGGTCTTCGGCGAGCTGGCGCTCAGCCCGGTGGGGCTGTCGGTGACGACCAAGCTGGCGCCGGTGGCGTTCAAGGGGCAGATGCTGGGCGTGTGGTTCATCGCGGTGTCGGTGGGCGACGCGGTGGGCGGCCAGACCGGGCGGCTCGGCCAGGTGATGTCCGAACCGGCCTACTACCTGCTGCTGGCCGCGATGGCGGTCGTCGCGGGGCTGGCGCTGTTCGCCTTCTCCGGCAGGCTGCGCGCGATGATGTCGGAGCACCGTACGCCCGCCGCGCCGCCCATCCGGTAGACAGTGCCGCGTGGCAGAACTCTTCGACCTCGCGGGCATCTTCGTCTTCGCGCTGACCGGCGCCCTCATGGGGGTGCGCAAGCGCCTGGACGTGATCGGCATGGCGGTGCTGGCCGAGATCACCGCGCTCGGCGGCGGCATCATGCGCGACCTGGTGCTGAACGTCTCCCCCGTGGCCTTCCAGAGCCTGGGCTACGTGCTGGTGCCGGTGGCGGCGACCGCGGTGGTGTTCTTCTGGCATCCGCACGTGACCCGGGTGATGCCGGTCATCCTGGTGCTGGACGCCGCGGGGCTCGGCCTGTTCTGCGCCGTCGGGACCGTCAAGGCGCTGGAGTACGGCCTCAGCCCGTTGCACGCCACCCTGCTCGGGGCCACCACCGCCGTGGGCGGCGGCATCCTGCGCGACCTGCTGGCGGGCGAGATCCCCACCCTGCTGTACGACAGGCAGCTGTACGCGGTGCCGGCCCTGGTCGGCTCGGCGGCGATGGCCGGGATGTGGTGGGCCGGCCTGCACGGCTGGCCGGCGGCGCTGGGCGCGGCGGTGCTGGCCTTCGGGCTGCGCCTGGCCGCGATGCGGCTGAACTGGCGCGCTCCCCTGGCCCGGGGCGTCGGCGAGTGAGGCTCACACCATGGGGCTGAGCGCGTCGGGCACCCTGACCGCGCCGGTGCGGCCCACGCGCCGGGCCCTCTCCAGGCGCCTGACCGCCTCCCGCAGCACCTGGGGCGGCTGGGTGAAGGGCAGCCGCAGATAGCCGTCCAGCGTCCCCTCCAGGCCGAACCAGGGGCCGGGCGCGATCCGTACCCCGTGACAGGCGGCGGCCTCGGCGAGGGCGACGGCCGAGCCGGAGTCGAGCCGGATCCACAGCGTGCCGCCGCCGCGCGGCGCGGTCCACTCCCACGCCGGCAGCAGTTCGCGCAGCGCGGCCGCGAGCGTGTCGCGCGACAGGAGCAGGCCGCGGCGGCGCTCGGCCGCGGTCTCGGCCAGCCGGTCGAACAGCGCGGCCACGACGAGCTGCTCCAGCACCGGGCTGGCGATGTCGATCGAGGCCCGGTGCAGCGCCATCCGGCGGGCCAGCGCGGCCGAGGCGCGGATCCAGCCGATGCGCAGCCCGCCCCACCACAGCTTGGACGCCGAGCCGATGCTGATCACGTCGCCGTCGGCGCCGAACGCGGCCATCGGCGCGGTGCGCGGCGTCTCCTCCAGCGCCAGCTCCGACCAGGTCTCGTCGACGAGCAGGACGGTGCCGGCCCGGCGGGCCGCGGCGGCGACGGCGGCGCGGGTGCCGTCGTCCATGAGCGCGCCGGTCGGGTTCTGGAAGTCGGGCATCAGGTAGGCGAGCCGGGCGCCGGCCTGCCGCATCGCGCTGGAGACCAGGTCCTCGTGCCAGCCGCCGGCGGAGACGCCGACGGACACCAGGCGGGCGCCGTGCCGCCGGGCGGAGTCGACGGCGTGCGGGTAGGTGGGCGATTCCACGAGCACGGCGTCACCCGGCCGGACGCACACGCCGAACGCGATCTCGATGGCCTGCTGGGAGCCGGTGGTGACGAGGATCTGCTCGGGGCGGGTGGCCAGGCCGCGCTCGGTGTAGCGGGCGGCGATCCGCTCGCGCAGGACGGGCAGGCCGAGCGGGTGGTAGCCGTTGCCCATGCCGTACCTGGGCGCCTCGTCGACGGCTTCCAGCATGGCGGCGCGCAGCGCGGACGGCGCGGGCGGGGCGGCGGCGTGCAACTGGATGAGGCCGTCGCCGTCGACGGCGAGCCACGGGTTGTCGGCGGTGGCGGCCGGGTCGGGCAGCGCGGTCCAGCTCCCCGAGCCGCGCCTGCTCTCCAGGAAGCCGCGCTCGCGCAGCACGTCGTACGCGGCCGTCACGGTGGTGCGGCTGACGCCGAGGGTCTGGGCCAGGTGGCGTTCGGCCGGCATGCGCACCCGGACCGGGATCTGCCCGCCCATGACAGCCTCGCGCATCGCGTCGGCGAGCGCCCGGTAGTAGGGCCAGGCCTGCGGGCTGACGTCGACGAGCCGGGCCAGCTGACCGGCGGAGAGGTACCTCATAAGGCCACTTTCCACGATTGGCCCTGTATTGGCCAGACTCCCGTGTGCCACGGTGATCCTCATCATGAGCCAAGCAACCATCACGCACGCCGGTTCCCTGCCCGTCCGCCTGGTCCGCCTCTACGGCGGCCTGGCGCTCTACGGCGCGGGCATCGGCCTGCAGATCCGGTCGGGTCTCGGCAACGGCCCCTGGGACGTCTTCCACCAGGGGGCCGCGCTGCGCACCGGCCTGTCCATCGGCACGATGATCATCATCGTGGGCGCGCTGGTCATGCTGTTCTGGATCCCGCTGCGGCAGCGGCCCGGCTTCGGCACGATCAGCAACGTCGTCTTCGTCGGCGTCTTCGCCGACGTCGCCCTCCACCTGCTGCCCCCGTCCGGGCACCCGGTCCTCAGCTGGCTCTACGTCGCGCTCGCGGTGACGTCCATCGCGCTGGCCACCGTCCTGTACATCGGCGCCGGGATGGGCGCGGGCCCGCGCGACGGCGTCATGACCGGCCTGATCCGGCTCGGGCTGTCGGTGCGCCTGAGCCGCTTCCTCATCGAGATCACCGTCCTGGCCGCGGGATGGCTGCTCGGCGGGACGGCGGGGCTCGGCACGCTCGCCTTCGCCCTCGCCATCGGCCCGCTCACGCAACTTTTCACCCGCTGGTTCCCGCTGGATTGAGGCTAGGGTCGAGCCATGCGGATCGAGGACTACGCGCTCATCGGAGACATGCAGTCGGCGGCACTGGTCGGCAGGGACGGCTCCATCGACTGGCTCTGCCTGCCCCGGTTCGACTCCCCCGCCTGCTTCGCCGGCCTGCTCGGCGACGACCGCAACGGGCACTGGTGGCTCGGCCCCGTGGGCCGCCGGCCCGCCGACAGGCGCCGCTACCGGCCCGACACGTTGATCCTGGAGAGCGAGTGGGACACCCCGACCGGGACCGTCCGGGTGATCGACTTCATGCCGCCGCGTGACGTCAACCCCGACGTGGTCCGCATCGTGGAGGGCGTCTCCGGCACCGTCGAGATGTCCACCCAGCTGCGGGTCCGCTTCGACTACGGCCGGATCGTGCCGTGGATGCGCCGCACCGGCGGCCATCTGCAGGCCGTCGGCGGGCCCGACGCCGCCTGGCTGCACTCCCCGGTCCCGCTGCGCGGCGGCGACTACGCGCACGTGGCGACCTTCGAGGTGAAGGCGGGCGACCGGCTGCCGTTCGTGTTCACCTGGCACCCGTCCCACGAGCCGATGCCGCCCCAGATCCAGTGGGACGAGCAGCTCGTCCAGACCGAGGCCATGTGGCACGACTGGGTCCGCACCTGCACCTACGACGGCCCGTGGCGCGAGGCCGTGACCCGCTCGCTGATCACCCTCAAGGCGCTCACGTACTCCCCGACGGGCGGCATCGTCGCGGCCCCGACCACCTCCCTGCCCGAGGACCTCGGCGGCGTGCGCAACTGGGACTACCGCTTCTGCTGGCTGCGCGACGCCACCTTGACCCTGGACGCGCTGATCGGCTCCGGCTACCTGGAGGAGGCCGCCGCGTGGCGGGCGTGGCTGCTGCGCGCGATCGCGGGCCGGCCGCAGGACCTGCAGATCATGTACGGGGTCGCGGGCGAGCGCCGGCTGCCGGAGCTGGAGCTCGACTGGCTGGACGGCTACGAGCACTCGCGCCCGGTCCGGATCGGCAACCAGGCCGTGGACCAGCTCCAGCTCGACGTGTACGGCGAGGTGATGAACTGCCTCTACCTCGCCCGCATCTCCGGCCTGACCCCCGACGAGCGGGCCTGGTCGATCCAGCGGCATCTGCTCGACTACGTCGAGGAGCACTGGGACGAGCCCGACGAGGGCCTGTGGGAGGTGCGCGGGCCGCGGCGCCACTTCGTGCACTCCAAGATGATGTGCTGGGTGGCGATGGACCGGGGGGTCAAGTACGTCGAGCGGTTCGGCCGCACCGGCCCGGCCGACCGGTGGCGCGCGATGCGCGACAAGATCCACGCCGAGATCTGCGACAAGGGCTTCGACCGGCGCCGCAACACCTTCACCCAGTCCTACGGCTCCCACGAGCTGGACGCGGCGCTGCTGCTCATGCCCATGCTCGGGTTCCTGCCGATCGACGACCCCCGGGTGACCGGCACGGTCGCGGCCATCGAGAGGGAGCTGATGGCCGACGGCTTCGTGCTGCGTTACCCGGTGGCCGACGCCAACGACGTCGACGGGCTGCCCGGCGGCGAGGGCGCGTTCCTGGCGTGCAGCTTCTGGCTGGTCGAGGTCATGGCGATGCAGGGGCGCAAGGAGGAGGCGGTCGAGCTGTTCGACCGGCTGCTCGGGCTGCGCAACGACGTCGGACTGCTGGCCGAGGAGTACGACCCGCGCTACGGCAGGCTGGTCGGCAACTTCCCGCAGGCGTTCTCGCACGTCCCGCTGGTGCACGCGGCGCGCGCGCTGTCGAAGCTCATCTGACCTGACCTACACGGCCAGCCTGGCCAGCACCTTCGCGAACTCGGGCGGCGGGGCCACGACCAGCCTCGTCTGGCCCTGCCGCAGCTCGATGTCGGCCTTGATGAGCGCGAGCCGGCCCTCGTGCCACCAGTAGACCTGGGAGCTGAGCCCGCCGGTGCGGGCCGCGTGCACGCGCAGCCGTTCGATCGCGCGCACCACCCCGATGCCGTCGACGGGGTGGACGAGCATGGTGTACGGGTCGGGCAGCACGACGAGCACGCCGTCGGCCGGCACCGGCAGATAGTCCTCCAGCCAGCGCAGGTGGGTGGCGGCGGCCGGGGCGCCCGCGGTGAGCCGGGTGACCCGGGTGCCGGACAGCTCGATGGACTCGACCGTCAGCCGCTGGCCGCGCCGCACGTTGGACACGGCCAGCTCCAGCGCCCGCGCGGCGGGCACCGGCCAGCAGCCGGACTCCTCGGGCCGCACCGGGCGGTCGCCGACGGTGAGCAGCTCCAGCAGGTCGCCGTTGAGGTGGCGGCCGACCATCCGGGTCGGGTCGGCCACCTCGTCCGCCGCCTCCACGCGGGTGGCCAGCAGCGGCCGGACCTGTTCCAGGTCGCAGTAGTCGAGCGGGCCGCCGGCGACGGCGTGCGCCAGGTGCTCGGAGACCAGGGTCGGCCAGTCCTCGCGGGCCCGGCGGCCCGCCTCTCTGCGCAGCCCGGCCAGCCTGACCCGGATCTCCCGCGGTCCGCGCATGGTCAGGGACGCACCGTCGGCCGCGAACGCGCAGGTGTAGCCGAGGGACTCGCTGACGAGCGCCAGCAGCGAGTCGAGGTCCACGTCCTCGACCGATCGGTGTGCGGGCTCCCGGTCACGGTCGGAGAATGGCACGCACCCGTGTCCCTTCTGTCGGTTTCGTCCCTTTCCAGTCCTACCTTGCCCGCTCCTCGTTCCAGTACGGGCCCGTCAGGGAGCACGATTCGGTATCAATAGCCCCAAGAGCCCCAAGCCATACGCTCATCTGGGGTGATCCATGTCCCACGGGCAGCCCCGCGACGATCGGCACCCCGAGCGGCTCCAGCCGGTCGCGGAGCACCGGGTAGGGGTCCCCGCAGTCGACCCAGGACCCCAGCGCGATCCCCCGCACCCCGGCGAACGCCCCCGCCTGCAGGAGCTGGGTGAGCATCCGGTCGACGCGGTAGGGCTCCTCGCCGATGTCCTCCAGGAAGGCGATCCCGCCGTCGAACGAGGGCCGGTAAGGCGTGCCGCACAGCGCGGCCAGCAGCGACAGGTTACCTCCGGTCAGCACCCCTTCGGCCCGGCCCGGCGCCAGCACCCGATCGCCCGTGACCGTCACGGGAGAGCCGGACAGCGCCGCCCACAGCTGATCCCAGGTGACCGGCTCTGGCCCCGCGCCGGGCCCGTGCTCGCCGCCCAGCAGCACGTTGCCGGGCATCGGCCCGTGCAGGGTGGGCACGCCCAGCTCCACCGCGAACGCCTGGTGCAGCGCGGTGACGTCGCTGGAGCCCACGAGCACCTTCCGGCCGGCGGCCCGCATGGCGTCCCAGTCGAGCAGTCCCAGCAGCCGGGAGGCGCCGTAACCGCCCCTGGCGCAGAACACCACCGACACCGCCGGATCGCACCACGCCGCCTGCAGGTCGGCCGCCCGGGCCGCGTCCTCGCCGGCCAGATAGGGCAGGTCCTGGCGGTCGAGGGCGTGCGGCCCGACGACCACTTTGACGCCGCGCTCCTCCAGGCGCTCGATCCCCCGCCTGAGCAGGGCGGCGTCCACCGGGCCCGAGGGTGCGACGACGGCGGCGGTGGTGCCGGGATGCAAGAATCCGGTTGTCTCTATCACCCGGAAAACGGTGTCACACTTACCTCTCGTATGCGACTTCCGCCCCACATCCTCGTGGTCAACGGCATCAAGGTCCGCAGGCCGGTCTTCCTGGTCGGCGCCCCGCACTCGGGCACGGACCTTCTGGCCCGCGCCCTCAAGCGGTCCCCGGGGTTCCACCTGACGACGGGCCGCGCGTGCGTGGCGCACGTCGTGTACGCCTTCGCCCGCCGGCCCTCGATCGGCGGCACCTCGGGCGCGGTGCGGGTGCTGCGCGACGCGCTGGCCGAATCGTGGCAGCTCCTCGACGGCTCGTGCGGGCTGTGCTCGGACTCCTGCCGCGAGGCGGGCGGGGTGACCAGCACCGGCCCGTGCGTGGCGGCCGGCGAGGTGACCAGGTTCGGCGACGCCAGCCCCGACCTGCTCTACGCGGCTCCGGTGCTGCTGCGCGCCTTCCCCGACGCCCGGTTCGTGCAGCTCATCCGCGACGGCCGCGACGTCGTCGCCGACATGCTCGGCGACCCGGCCTGCCTGGCCTGGTTCAAGCCGGTGATGCTGCCGGAGGACACCGAGTTCCCCAACGCCTTCCTCGGCGTCAACCGCGACGAGCACCGCGACCGCTGGAAGACCATGCCGGTGGCCGGCAAGAGCGCGCTGCGCTGGCGCAGCGCGGTCCGGCTGAACGCGGCGCTGCGCCAGGAGCTGCCGGAGGCCCAGCTCATCACGGTCCGGTACGAGGACCTCGCGCGGCGGCCGGCGCAGGAGGCCGCCAGGCTTTCGGAGTTCCTCAAGACGCGGGTGCCGAAGGTCGCCCTGTACGGACCGCAGCCGCCCGAGGTGGGCGGCTGGCGGGCCCGGCTGCGCGCGGCCGACGCCGAACTCGTGGAGAAGGTGGCCCGCCAGGAGCTCACGCGGCTGGGCTACCTGACGAGCTGAACTGGGTGCGGTAGAGCTCGGCGTACAGGCCGCCGCGGCTGAGCAGTTCCTCGTGCCGGCCGCGCTCGGCGACGCGGCCGGCGTGCACGACGAGGATCTCGTCGGCCTCCCTGATCGTGGAGAGCCGGTGCGCGATCACCAGCGAGGTGCGGCCCGCCAGCGCGGTCTTGAGCGCCTGCTGCACGGCCGCCTCCGACTCCGAGTCCAGGTGGGCGGTCGCCTCGTCGAGAATCACCACGCGCGGCGCCTTGAGCAGCAGCCGGGCCAGCGCCAGGCGCTGCTTCTCGCCGCCGGACAGCCGGTAGCCGCGCTCGCCGACCACGGTCTCCAGCCCGTCGGGCAGCGCCTCGACCAGCTCGCCGATCTGGGCGGCCCGCAGCGCCGCCCACATCTCCTCCTCGGTGGCGCCGGGGCGGGCGTAGCGCAGGTTGGCCCCGATCGTGTCGTGGAACAGGTGGGGGTCCTGCATGACCACGCCCACGGTGTCGCGCAGCGAGGCGAGCGTGGCCTCGCGCACGTCCAGCCCGTTGATCCGGACGGCCCCGCCCGTGACGTCGTAGAGCCGGGAGACCAGCGAGGTGATCGTGGTCTTGCCCGCGCCCGAGTGGCCGACCAGGGCGATGAGCCTGCCGGGCGCGGCGGTGAAGCTCACGCCGTCGAGCACCTGCGGGGAGGGGCCGGTGTCCGCCTTGGCGACCGACTCCAGGGACGCCAGCGACACCTCCTCGGCCGACGGGTAGCGGAAGCGCACGTCGTCGAACTCGACGGTGACCGGGCCCTCGGGCACCGGCCGGGCGTCCGGCCGCTCGGCCACCATCGGCTTGAGGTCCAGGATCTCGAAGACCCGGTCGAAGCTGACCAGGGCCGTCATGACGTCGACGTGCACGTTCGACAGCGACGTGAGCGGCCCGTACAGGCGCATGAGCAGCGCGGCCAGGGCGACGAGCGTGCCCAGCTCGAAGACGTCGGACACGGCCAGCACGCCGCCGATCCCGTACACCAGAGCGGTGGCCAGGGCGGCGACCAGGCCGAGCGCCACCCGGAACACGGTGCCGTACATGCCGACGCGGACGCCGATGTCGCGCACCCGGGCGGCCCGCTCGCCGAACACCGCGGCGTCGTCCTCGGGTCGGCCGTAGAGCTTGGCCACCATGGCGCCGGCCACGTTGAAACGCTCCGTCGTGACGCTGCTCATCTCCGCGTCGAGCTGCATCTGCTCGCGGGTCAGCGCGGACATCCGGCGGCCGACCCACTTGGCCGGGACGATGAAGATCGGCAGGAGCACCAGGGCGATCAGCGTCACCTGCCACGACAGCACCAGCATGGCGCCCAGCACCAGGACGAGGCTGACCACGTTGGACACCACGGACGACAGCGTGCTGGTCAGCGCCCGCTGGGCGCCGATCACGTCGGTGTTGAGCCGCGAGACCAGCGCCCCGGTCTGGGCACGGGTGAAGAACGCCACCGGCATCCGCTGCACGTGGTCGAACACCTCGGTGCGCAGGTCGTAGATGAGCCCTTCCCCGATGCGGCTGGAGAACCAGCGCTGCACCAGCGTCAGCCCGGCGTCGACGAGCGCCAGCACGGCGATCGCCACCGCCAGGCCGATCACCACGCCGGTCCGCTGGGCCAGGATGCCGTCGTCGATGATGGCCTTCATCAGCAGCGGGTTGGCCACCACGATGACCGCGCCCGCCACGACGAGCAGCAGGAACGCCGCGATCTGCCTGCGGTAGGGCAGCGCGTAGCCGGCGATCCGCCGTACGGTGCCGGGCGCGAGCCGCTGTTTGGTCACCGAGCCGTCGCGCCGCAGCGAGGCCCACACGTGGGGGCCGAAGCCCCCGCCCATCATCGCCATCTAGGGGAAATCCCTTCGCTCCCCCAGCAAAGCGCCGCCGCGCCGTCCATCGATTCCCTCATCAGCTCCTGGCGAAATCCGGCCCGGTCAGGACTGGGCGTCGAAGAGAGCTTTGAGGCGTTTGGCCTGCTCGGCACCCTCTGCGGCTCTCTGCTCCTCCAGGGTGCGCCCGGACGCGCCCTGAAGGAGTCGCTTGGTCGCGGCCGCCGCCTCCCGGTTGGTCGACAGCAGCTGGGCGACCTTGCCGGCCACGGCCTCGTCGAGGTCGCCCCCGGCGACCACCTGCTCGGCCAGGCCGATGCGGAAGGCCTCCTCGGCTTCCACGTTCCTGGCCGTCAGGCAGATGTCTGTCGCCTTGGCCAGGCCCACCAGCTCCACCAGGGGCTTGGTGCCGGTCAGATCGGGCACCAGCCCGAGTGCGGGCTCTTTCATGCAGAACTTGACGTCGTCGGCCACGATCCGCAGGTCGCAGGCGAGCGCGAGCTGGAATCCCGCGCCGACCGCGTGTCCCCGCACGGCCGCGATGGAGACGATCTCGGGGCGGCGCAGCCACAGGAAACCCTGCTGAGCCTGGTCGACCAGCTCCATGATCGAGCTTTCTTCCCGCCCGCTCGCCGAACCGAACGAGCCCTGCCCCGGCACTCCCTCTTTCGTGAACATCCGCAGGTCGATGCCTGCCGAGAAGGACGGTCCCTCACCTTTCACCACGACCACGCGCACCTGCTCCGGCAAGCCGGCGCCGATCCGCGCCAGAGCCGACCAGGTCGCGAGCGTCTGCGCGTTCCGCTTCTCCGGCCGGTTCAGGGTGACCGTGGCTATCTCACCGTCCACCTCGAAGCGCAGGCCGATCTCCGCCAGTTCTTCGGCGGAAATCTCCTCCGCGTACCCCCCACGCTGTCGCGCCTTCGCGTCCGCCATCACCGCTGCCCTTCTCGCTGAACCGTCGCGCCCGAGCCTACAGAATCACATTCTGGCCCGGGCGCGACGGCTGGCTGTCTAGGGACGGGCGGCTGCGGTCGCACGTTCCGAGGCGGCCGTCAGCGCTTGGACTTGCCCCGGGTCGCCCCACCACGTCCGCGCAGAGTCACGCCGGACTCGCTGAGGATGCGGTGGATGAACCCGTAGGACCGGCCGGTCGAAGCGGCCAGGGCGCGAATGCTCTCGCCCGCGGCATAGCGCTTCTTCAGGTCGCCGGCCAGTTTCTCGCGATCGGCCCCCGTCACCCGGGTGCCCTTCTTCAGTGTCTCGGCCACGAGTACCTCCTGTAGTGCCGGACTTCCGCAGCGTTACTCCGCCATGATCAGTCATTTCAGCGGGATCGGCTACCTACTCCACGGGAAAAGATCCGTACCCACCCAAATTAAGATCAGGCAAGTGCCACAAGATCGGAAAATTCCTCGCTCCACGCGTCTTCAGTTCCGTCTGGCAGCAAGATCACCCTATCTGGTGACAGGGCGTCAACGGCACCCTCGTCATGGGTCACCAGGACGATCGCTCCTGAATACGACCTCAGAGCGTTGAGAACCTGCTCCCGGCTTACCGGATCGAGGTTGTTGGTCGGCTCGTCGAGCAGCAGCACATTGGCGCTGGAGAGCACCAGAGTGGCCAGCGCGAGACGGGTCTTCTCGCCTCCGGAGAGCACTCCGGCGGGCTTGTCGACGTCGTCGCCGGAGAACAGGAACGAGCCGAGGACCTTGCGCAGCTCGGTGTCGGTGAACGTGCCGCCCGCCGAACGCATGTTCTCCAGGACGGTCCTGTCACTGTCGAGCGTCTCGTGCTCCTGGGCGTAATAGCCGACCTTCAGGCCGTGGCCGGGCCGGATCGCTCCGGTGTCGGGCCGCTCCAGACCGCCCAGCAGCCGCAGCAGCGTGGTCTTGCCGGCGCCGTTGAGGCCCAGGATGACCACCCGGTGACCTCGGTCGATGGCCACGTCGACGTCGGTGAAGACCTCCAGGGAGCCGTAGGACTTGGACAGGCCCTCGGCGACCAGCGGGGTGCGCCCGCACGGCTGGGGCTCGGGGAAGCGCAGCCGGGCGACCTTGTCGCTCACCCGCTCCTCCTCGGTCGAGGACAGCAGGCGGTGCGCGCGGCGCATCATGTCCTGCGCGGCCTTCGCCTTGGTGGCCTTGGCGCGCATCTTGTCGGCCTGGGCCAGGAGCGCCCCGGCCTGCTTCTCGGCGTTGGCGCGCTCACGCTTGCGGCGCTTCTCGTCGGTCTCGCGCTGGGCGAGATAGGCCTTCCAGCCGACGTTGTAGTGATCGATGACGCACCGGTTGGCGTCCAGGTGGAGCACCTTGTTGACCGTGGCTTCAAGAAGCTGGACGTCGTGGCTGATGATCACCAAGCCGCCCTGATGGGATCGCAAAAAATCACGAAGCCACCCGATTGAGTCCGCATCTAGGTGGTTTGTCGGCTCGTCCAGAAGGAGAGTTTCCGCGCCGCTGAAAAGAATTCTCGCCAATTCCACCCGGCGGCGCTGGCCGCCGGAGAGCGTTTTCAGCGGCTGGCCGAGCACCCGGTCGGGCAGGCCGAGACTGGAGGCGATGGAGGCCGCCTCCGACTCCGCGGCGTAGCCGCCGAGCACGTGCATCTGGTCCTCAAGACGGCCGTACTGCCGGACCGCCTTCTCGCGGGTGCGCTCGTCGGCGGAGGACATGCCGAGCTCGGCCTCGCGCAGCTTGCGCAGGACCTCGTCCAGGCCCCTGGCCGACAGCACGCGGTCGCGGGCCAGCACCTCCAGATCGCCCGTGCGGGGGTCCTGCGGCAGGTAGCCGACGCTGCCGGTGCGGGTGACGGTGCCGCCGGCGGGCAGGCCCTCCCCGGCCAGCACCTTGGTGAGCGTCGTCTTGCCCGCGCCGTTGCGGCCGACGAGCCCTATCTTGTCGCCGGGGTTGACCCGGAAGGAGGCGTTCTCGATGAGGAGCCGCGAGCCCGCACGCAGTTCGATGTCAGTAGCGATGATCATGTTCGGCGAAGCACTCCCGTGCTAGGGAAACGAGGGATGAGGGCGTGCGACGCCGGTCAATCGGGAGTGTGCATACCGATCAGTGTAGAGCCCGCGCCTGCGGTTCCACCTCTGCGTAACGCGTCGCGCACAGCAGAACGCCGGGCGGCCCCGCTCCGATTCCGTCACTCCTCCGGCAGGTGGGCGGCGATCAGGGCCAGGTTCTGGATCGCGGCCAGGCCGTACTGGGCGGCGTCGTTGGTGCTCACGAACGGCGCGTCCCAGATCGCCGCCGGCACGTGCGGCCCCTCGACCCGGGTCAGCCGCCACTCCGGCTCGCGCTGCAACGGGTTGGTGTTGAGCTGGTCGCCCTCGTCGCGGAAGAACGCGCGCCAGGCCAGCGCGGCCAGGCCGGCGTCGCCCAGGCGGGCGGCGGCGTAGGCGGGCAGGCGGCTGTGCGCCTGGATCAGCGAGATCCCGCTCAGCGGGCCGCCCAGCTCGGCCGCCTGCCGCTCGGGCGGGGCGAGGTAGAGGCGGCAGTAGTCGAGCCAGGCCCGTTCGAAGCCGGGCACGTCCAGGCCGAGCGCGAGCAGCTCCGAGCAGATCTCGGGCAGGCCGAAGACGGCCGACAGGTGCGAGACGGCGACCGCGTCCCTGGAGGTGTCGAACCGGCCCGTGCCCAGGTCGAGGAGGGCCTCGCCGGTGAAGAACCCGCGGGGCAGCGCGCCGATGCCGGCCATGGTGCCCAGCAGCTTGTCCCTGGCCCGTTCGTCGCCGTGCCGCTCCCAGCGGGTCAGCCAGGCGGCGGCCAGCGCGCCCCAGTCGGCGCCGAGCCCGATCGGCACCGCCTGCCGGCCGGGCGGGCGCTCGTCCCGGCGCACCTTGCGCAGCGGGTCCAGGTCCGCGTACGCCTCCTCGGCGGCGGCCACCTCGTCGAGCAGGTCGCCGGTGCGCTCGTCGGCGGTCAGGTAGTAGAAGACGCGGCGGTAGGCGGCGTTCGAGATCCGCAACTGTTTGCAGCTGCACCCCCAGTGCTGCACGTTGTGCCGGCTGCCCAGGCCCTTCCACCGGCCCAGGTGGTGGACGTCGACCTCGCCGGTGTGCCGGCTCATGGCCTCGGCGAAGCGGAACACCTCGGCCCGCCCGGTGCGCAGGAACTGGTACCACAGCCACAGGTCGGGCGACAGCTCGGAGTTGTCCCAGGCGTAGCCGCCGACGTCGTAGCGCCAGGTGCGCCGGTCGGCGTCGTAGGTGTGCATGACGTCGCCGTAGTCCCAGAACCCGTACCAGCGGCGCTGCTCGCGCTCGCGGACGTACAGGTCGAACAGGAAGTCCAGGCGGTCCTCGATCGCGGCGCGGGCCGGGGTGGCGCGGTCGGGCGGCGCCCAGTCGCCGAACACCCCGGCAGCCCTGATCCGCTCGGGGCTCGCGACCAGCAGCGGGGGCTCGTTCATCGCGGCCGCGTGCGCGGCCAGCTCCGGGTGCGCGGGCGTGGCCGCGTACGCGCGCAGGGTCAGCTCGTGGGTGCGGGCGACGCCGTGCGGGTCGCCGAAGCCCGGCTCGTGGTCCTCGTACGTGATCTCCAGTCCTTCGAGCTGCTCGGCGAAGGTGTCCTGGCCCAGGCCGTCGTGCCAGAAGCGCAGGTCCATGGCGGGCGCGGACGGGGACCAGAGCCAGACGGTGACGGTGGCGGTGGCCGTGGCGGCGTCGCGGACGTCGAGCCTGGTCGGGTGCAGGCGCCAGAAGTCGCGCAGGCCGAAGCCGAGCCCGCCGCCGGGACCGCCGACATAGCCGTACCCGGCGGAACGGGTGCCGGACGGGACCGTCACCCAGGCGTGGCCCTCGGCGGTGCGCTTGCGTAGCAGGTAGCCGTCGGCGGAGTTCTGGTCGAGGGTGTAGTCGTTCCAGACGGGGACGAGGTGGAGGCGGCCGGCGACCTCCGGGTCGCCGATCGCGCCCACCGGCCGTCCCTCGACCTGGGCGCGCCGGGCCGGCTCTCCGGGGTCGCGGCGCAGGCCGGTCAGCCCGCGCACGGCCTCGGTGAGGAAGCCGTCGCGGCCGGCCAGCCGGACGTGCCGGTCGTGCGGCTCGTCCCGCATCACCACGCCGGCGCGCAGCCCCAGCCCGGCGAGGAAGTCCCGGCCCGGATCGCCGTCCCAGACGAAGGTGTGCACGATCCGCACGTCCTCGGCGCCCGCGTAGAAGTACAGGCGGACGGTGAACGGCAGCCGGTCGCCGTGCCGGCCGGTCAGCCTGATCACGGCGCGCACCGGCCCGTCCTGCTCGGCCACGGCCCGCTCGACCCGTCCCGTGGCGCTCTCTCTCCGGACGGCGCCGCCCTCGTCGGGGGTGGGGCCGTCCTGGCGCAGGCTGACCAGGCGCACGTCGCGCAGGATCTCCCGGCCGTCGCGCCGGGCGGAGCGCAGCAGGGTGTCCCCTTCCTCCTCGATCGTCCAGGTGACGGGTCCGGTGCTCACCCGGATCAGGCCGCCCTCACGGGCGACGGTGACGGGCACGCGCGCCGCCGCGGGCTCCTTTCCCGGTACGAGCCGGTACGCGCTCCCGTCCCCCGGGCCGGGGCCGATGGCGTGCGCGGACCATTTGACCGAGCCGTCCGGCCAGGTGGCCGTCACCCAGCTCTGCACGGGCACCTCCCCGCCGCCGGGTCCGGTCAGCGCGAAGGGGACGCCGGGAGCGACGGTGCCGCGCGGCCACGGGACCCCCCAGGTCACCCCGGTCGCCGTCCCGCCCGGACGGTCCAGCCAGCGCAGCGGGGTCTCCACCGCGGTCACTCCTTCACCGACCCGATGAGCACGCCCTTGGCGAAGTGCTTCTGCAGGAACGGATAGAAGAGCAGGATCGGCAGCGTGGCGATGACCACGACGGCGAACATCAGGCCCTTGGCGGGGAAGAAGACCGTGTCCAGCGCGCTGATGGCGTTGGCCGCGTCGGGGCTGGTGAGCTGCCGGACCAGGACCTGGAGAGTCCATTTGTCGTTGTCCTTGATGTACAGCAGCGGCGACATGTAGTCGTTCCAGATGCCCACCGCGTAGAACAGCGAGAACGTGGCGATGATCGGCTTCGACAGCGGGAGGACGATCTTGAAGAACACGCCCATCTCGTTGCAGCCGTCGATCCGCGCCGCCTCCTCCAGGGCCTGGGGCAGCTCCTGGAAGAACGACTTCACGATGATCAGGTAGAAGGGGTTGATCGCCAGCGGCAGGATCAGCGCCCAGTAGCTGTCCAGCAGTCCCAGGTCGCGCACCACCAGGTAGGTGGGCACGAGCCCGCCGCCGAAGACCAGCGTGAACACCACCAGGTTCAGCACCAGGGTCCGGCCCGGCAGATACCGCTTCGACAGCGGGTAGGCCATGGTGAAGGTCAGCGCCACCTGCACCACCGTGCCCACCGCGGTCACCGCGACCGTGGTGAGCAGCGCCCGCAGCATGGTGTCGTTGGCGAAGATGTAGGCGTACGTGCTGGTGACGAATCTCTCCGGCCACAGGAAGAACGGCCGCGTGGAGATCTCCGACTCACTGGCGAACGACCCGGCGACCACGTACAGCAGCGGGAGCACCGTGACCAGCGCGAGCCCGCCGAGCACGACGAGGTTCAGCGCGTCGAACACGCGGCTGCCGAGCGAGCCGTAGTGCTTGATCGGCGTGCCGGCGGGTTTCTTGACGGGCATGGCCACGCGCTCCTTCAGAACAGTCCGCGCTGGCCCAGGCGCTTGGCCAGCCAGTTGGCGCCGAAGATCAGGACGACGCCGGCGACGCCCTTGAACAGGCCGACCGCCGTGGCGTAGCTGTAACCGGCCCCGGCGATGCCGACGTAGTAGACGAAGGTGTCGAACACCTCCGCCGTGGAGCGGTTCAGCGAGTTGGTGAGCAGCCAGATCTGCTCGAAGCTCTGGTCGAGGAGGTTGCCGGAGGTCAGGATCGCCATGACCACGATCGTCGGGCGGATCGCGGGCAGCGTGACGTGCCAGAACTGCCGCCACCGGCCCGCGCCGTCCATCCGCGCCGCCTCGTACAGGTTGGGGTCCACGCCGGCCAGCGCGGCCAGGTAGATGATCGTTCCCCAGCCGGACGTCTTCCACAGCAGCTGCAGGATGACCAGCGGCCGGAACCACTCCGGCCTGGCCATGTAGTCGACCAGGGGCCCGCCGCCGCTCAGGCTGTGGATCCAGCCGGCGATGACGCCGAAGTCCACCGCGAACAGCAGGTACGTGAGCGAGAAGACGATCGTCCACGACAGGAAGTGCGGGATGTAGATCAGCGACTGCACGTACCGCTTGTAGGCGCTGACCCGCACCTCGTTGAGCAGCAGCGCGACCACGATCGGCGCCGGGAAGACGAAGAGCGCGGTGAGCAGGGCGAGGAACAGCGTGTTGAAGAGCAGCCGGCCGAAGTCGGGCCCGGTGAACAGCGCCTCGAAGTGCTTGAGCCCGACCCACGGGCTGCCGGAGTAGCCGCTGAACGGCACGAAGTCCTGGAACGCGATGGTCAGGCCGTACATCGGCAGATATCTGAAGATCGCGAAGTAGGCCAGGCCGGGGAGGAGCATCACGTACAGCCAGCGGTAGCGCCGCAGCGCCGCGCGGAGCGGCACCCGCCCGGAGCCGTCCCGGCGGCGCTCGGGGGCCGCCTCGGTGACGGGCGACGCCAGATCGGTGGCCACGGCGGCCTCCTTTCCCCAAGGGGAGGCCCGGGTGTCCCCGGGCCTCCCGGTCGAGCCGGTCAGCCGCCCACCTTGGCGATCCCCGCCTGGAGCTCGGCCAGGATCTGAGTGCCGCCGCTGTCGTACCAGCGCTTGATCTCCGCCTTGAACTGCTCCTCGGTCAGGTCGCCCGCCAGGTACTTGATGCGGGCGTCGGTCGGGATCGGGTTGAGCGTGGCGCCCTGGTCGACCGCGGTCTGTGAGATCACCGGCAGCGACGGGTCGTGCACCGCCGTCCGCAGGTCGAGCTCCATGAGCTCGTCGCGCTGCCTGAGCCAGTCCCGCTCGGCCTGGCTGGGACGCATCCACTCGTACGCGTCACCCGCCACGCCGACGCTGGAGGTCATGCCGAGCTGGATGAAGCCGAACTGGACGTCGTTGTTGATGACCTTGACCGCGGGGTCCGATTCGTTGATCTTGACGGCGAAGCCGTCCTCGACCTTGAAGTTGCGGCCCTCGATGCCGTTGTTGAGCAGGATCGAGCCCTCCTTGGAGGCCAGCTTGTCCAGCGTCCGCAGCACGTCGTCGAGCTGCTCCTCGGTCCGCACGCGCTGCTTGGAGACGGCGACGATGCCGTTGTAACCGGTGAACGGGTAGGAGAACTTCTGCCCGTCGGGCCGCGCGAGGTTGCCGGCCATCGCGACCTTCTCGTGGTAGGTGTCCGGGTCCAGCTCCTTGAACTTGTCGAACAGCTCCCCGGCCCGGACGTTGACGTCGATGATGATGCCGCCCTTGCCCTGCAGGAACGGGTCGTTCCACTTGCCGGTGTCCAGGGTGGCCCAGTCGGGGTTGACCAGGCCCTCGTCGACGAACCTCTTGATGTACTTCTGGGCCTCCCAGAACTCCGGCACGTCGAACTCGGGGACCAGCTTGCCGTCGCGCACGCCGTAGTTGTTGGGGGTGCCGAACCAGACGTCGATGACGTTGTACGGGCTGGAGGCGGAGAAGACGGGGGCGGGCCACTTGGGCAGGATCAGGCCGTAGGTGTCCTTCTTGCCGTTGCCGTCCGGGTCCCTCTCGGTGAACGCCTTGGCGATCTCGTACAGGTCGTCGGTGGTCTCGGGCAGCTTCAGGTCCAGCTTCTCCAGCCAGTCCTTGCGGATGACGACCGCCGAGCGGAGCAGCGGGCGGACCCGGTAGACGCCGTAGTTGCGGCCGTCGGTCTTGGAGTTGAGCCAGGCCTGCGGGGACTTCGGCTTGAGGTTCGGGTATTTGTCCAGCTTGTCGGTGAGGTCCCAGAACGCTCCTGCTTTGGCGGTCTTGACGAACGCCGCGCCCTTGTTGTCCTGGATGACCATGACGTCGGGCAGGGCGTCGGAGGCGAGCGTGACGTTGGTCTTCTCGTTGTAGTCGGCGTTGGGCACCCAGGTGATCTGGAGCTTCTTGCCGGTCAGCTTCTCGGCCGCCTGGTGGATCTCCCCCTGGGGGTCGGGGGCGGTCTGGAAGAGCGGGACCATCAGGGTGAGCGTGTTCGCGTCCGCCGCCTCACCGCCGCCCCCGGAGCAGGCGGTGAGAGCCAGGGCGAGGGCTAAGGCGGCGGCAGGCCGGCGACGACGGGATGCGGTCATCGGTTCCCTTTCGAGTGCAGGCGTGCCTCGTTCTCGTCGAAGAACCGCAGGCAGAGCCACGTGTTGAGGCAGATCCACGCGCCCACGCTGACGAGCGGCGCGAGGAGGGGCGCCGCCGTCGTCGCGAAGACGATCGCGGCGAGCACGAACAGCAGCAGCGCGGAGGAGGCCGGGCGGGTGAGCGCCAGCAGCGACGCCTTCGGCAGGTAGGCCGGCAGCGGCAGGTCGTAGTGAACGTAGAGCGGCCCCAGGTAGGACCCGACGCATGCGAGCGCCACCAGCGCCACCACGGTGGCCACCCGCCAGGCCGTCCCCTCCGGTCCCAGGGCCGTGAAGTACAGGTAGTTGCCGACCAGGACGGCGGCGGCGACCGCGGGCGGCAGGACGAGCAGGGACGCGCGGACGAACTCGCGCCGGTAGACGCCCCAGAACGCGGCCCACCCCTGAATCGATTCACCTTGAGCGTGCCTGCGGGCCAGGGTGTACGCGGCCACGGTGGCCGGTCCGAGCCCGAGCAGCACGCCGCCGAGAAGCGTGAAGACGATCCACTGCGCATTGAGCCGGGCCGCCCAGACCACCTCGGAACAGGCGGCCTGGACCCTGATGGACATGGCGGAATGGCTCATCCGGCGGCATCTTCCCGTGGCGTGTGCGCGGGCCCGGGGACGGGACCCGTTGCCGGGTGGTTCCGGTCCCGTTACGCGGGGGTGAACGGCGGTCGGTTGCTGCGAAAGTAGTGTTGAATCGAATCAAAGTCAACCGTCTCCGGCGAGGAATCCGGGGGGTGGGGAAAACGCCTTCCGTGCGGCCTGATGGAACGCCGGGCCGCTCAGGCGTCGCGCCGGACGGCCTTGCTCGACTCGCGCACGACCAGGTCGGGCTGGAAGATCACCTGCCGGTGACGGTGCTCGTCCCCCGCCGAGACCTCCTCCAGCAGCAGCTCGATCGCGGTCCGGCCGAGCAGCTCGCGCGGCTGGCGCACCGACGACAGCGGCACGGCCGCGGCGGCGGCGAAGTCGATGTCGTCGTAGCCGACGATCGCCACGTCCTCGGGCACCCTCAGCCCGCGCAGCGACATGGCCTGCAGGAAGCCGAGGGCGAGCAGGTCGTTGGCGCAGAAGGCGGCGGTGGGCCGGGCGGACTCGGGCAGCGCGGCCAGGCGTTCGCCCGCGGCCCGGCCGGCGGCCACGCCGAGCGAGGCGATCTCGAAGTCGACGAGCTCGGCGCCCTCACCGGCGACGGCGGCGGCGACGGCGGCCGAGGCCCCGGCGTGCCGGTCGGCGACCTGCTTGATCGACAGCGGCCCGCCCACGAACGCGATGCGCCGGTGGCCGCGCTCGACCAGGTGGGCCGCGGCCAGCCGGCCGCCGAGCCGGTCGTCGACCGCGACCGAGCACTGCGGGCCCGCGGCGGCGCTGTCCACCAGCACCACGGGCGTGCCCCTGGCGCTGAGCTGGGCCAGGCGCGGACTGGCGGCGTCGACCGGTGTGATCAGGACGCCCAGCACCCGCTGCTGCTCCAGCTGGTCGAGGTGGCGGCGCTCGCGCTCGGGGTCGGCGGCGCTGTTGCAGAGCATCATCATCGTGTCGTGCTCGTCGGCGACCGCCTCGGCGCCCTGGGCGACGTCGGCGAAGAACGGGTTGGAGACGTCGAGGACGACCAGCCCGACCGTGCGGCTGCGGCCGACGCGCAGGTGGCGGGCCACCTCGTTGCGGACGAAGCCGAGCTCGCGGATGGCCTCGAAGACCCGCTCGCGGGTCGCGGGCGAGACGATCTCGGGGCGGTTGAGCACGTTGCTCACGGTGCCGACCGAGACCCGCGCCAGCTGCGCGACCTCCTTGATGCTCCTGGTCCCCATTGATCCTCACGAGGCCGTGCCGCCGTGGACGGGGTCCATCATAGCGGCCTTGAAGATTCTTTTGAATCGTCTCAAAGCCTGGTGTCAGTGCGGCGCGGCCCCGGCGCTCATCCCGTCCAGCATCAGCCCGAGGAACCAGGCGGGCCGGGACGCCACGTGCGCGGGCAGCGAGCCGGGGTGACAGGCGAACAGGTTGAGCAGCGCCACCACGTCGTCGGCCGTCACGTCGGCGCGCATCCGGCCGTCGGCCTGCGCCCTGCGGACCAGAACGGCGAGCCGCTCCAGCCAGCGGGCCCGGATCTCCATGAACCCGGGCCCGGCGGTCGCCTCCTCGGGCAGGACGGCCAGCGCGGCGGCGAGGGCGCCCCGCCCCGCGTCGCCCGTCCACAGCACGAACGCCCGCAGCGCGCTCCAGGCGTCGGGCTCCCGCTCGGCGGCGCGGTCGAGGGCCTCGGCCAGCGAGTGCACGTAGTGCTCCCCCATGGCGGCCAGCAGCGCGGCCCGGTCGGGGAAGCGGCGGTAGAGGGTGCCGACGCCGACGCCCGCACGACGGGCGATGAGGTCCATGGGCGCGGCCGGGCCACGCTCGGCCATGACGGCCGCCGCGGCCTCCACGATCTTGCCCAGGTTCCGCCTGGCGTCCGCCCGCACGGAGGAAGCGTACCCGGAAAGAAGTGGACGATGATATTCCGCTTTCTGTTACGGTCACTCGTAACCGGAATATCATCATCCGCTAAGGAGTGGTCATGATCGTGGTCACCGGCGCGACCGGCTCGGTCGGCCGGGCGCTCGTCGCCCTGCTGCCCCGCGACGAGGTGCTCGCCGTGGTCCGCAGGCCCGCCGACCTGGACTGCCCGCACGCCCCCGGCGACTTCGAGCGCCCGGAGTCGATCGCCGCGCACCTGTCACCGGGCGACCGGCTGTTCCTCAACAGCTCCCTCTGGCCCGGCGTGGCCGACGCCCACCGCGCCGTGATCGACCTGGCGCGGGAGGCCGGGGTGGCGCAGGTGGTGACGGTCTCGGTCCGCCACGCCAGACCGGGCGGCCGGCTCGGCCAGGACCCGCACGGCCGCATCGACGAGCACCTGCGCGCCTCCGGCCTGCCGCACGCGATCCTGCGTCCCGGCGGGTTCATGCAGAACCTGCTGACGGAGGTGCGCGACGGCCGCTTCCACGGCTCGTACGGGGCGGCCCGGGTGAACTACGTCGACATCCGGGACGTCGCCGGGGCGGCGGCGGCCCTGCTGACCCGGCCGATCGGGCCGAGCGCGACCTACCCCCTGACCGGACCGGAGGCGTTCACCCACGACGAGATCGCCGCCGCGATCACCGCCGCGACCGGCCGCCCGGTGGCCTACGCCGACCTCCCGGTCCCCGCCATGACCGCCCACCTGACCGCCCAGGGGATGCCGGAGGACGTCGCCGCGCAGCTGGCCGTGATGATGCGGGAGATGGAGACGGAGGACTGGGCGTCGGCCACCACCGCGGTCGAGGACCTCACCGGGCGCCCGCCCCGCTCGCTGGCGGACTTCCTCGCCGACCACGCCCACGCCTTCGACGCCTGACCGCCGCAGCGCTCCCCGCCGCCCGCGGCTTCGGCCGCTGACGGTCGCAGCGCTCCCCGCCGGCCGCGCCGTGGGCCGCTGACGGTCGCAGCGCTCCCCGCCGCCCGCTCCGTGGGCCGCTGACGGTCGAGGGGGCCCGCCGTGCGCCCACGCCTTGGACGCCTGAAAGGTCAGGACGGGTCCACCACGCGCACCCGTACCGCACGGAACTGGGCCGGGGTCTCCTTGAGCACCGCCAGCCTCGGGTCGGGCACCGTCAGGAACGGCTCCGCCTCCAGGGCCAGCAGCGGCGCCAGGCGGCGGTCGGCGCGCAGGGCGCCGGCCGCCGCGCGGTCGCCGCCCAGCACGACGGCGTCCAGGTCGCCCAGGTACGGCGTCAGCACCCGCAGGGCCGTCTCCACCGCCGCCTCGAACGCCTTGCCCGCCTGATTGGACCTGCGGCGGGCGAAGCGCTGCTGGGACCAGCCGCCGGCCGCCGTGCGCCCCTGCACCAGCCGCGACCCGACCTTGGACGCGACCAGTTCGGTCCCTTCGAACACCCCGGCCGCGTACCCGCCGAGCCGCACCAGCACCACCCCCACCCGCCGGGCGGCGCGGGCGTGCTCGACGAGCCGCGTCACGTGCGGCGGCCCCGGCCGCATCGGCGGGAAGGGCACGTGCAGCTCGGCCAGCGCGCCGTCACGGGCCGTCAGCCGCACCACCCGCTCGTCGCCGGCGGCCTCGAACGGCCCGTGGCGGGCGGCGAACCCGTCGATCCACGGGTGCAGCCGCTCCGGCGGCACGGACACCCACCGGCCGCCGCCCTTCGCCGGTCGCGCGCTCATGCGGGAAGGCTAACGGAAGGCCCGGTCGGCGGCGGAGCCGCGGCCCGCGACCTGGACCCGTGTCCTGCCCGTGCTCTGGCCCGTGCTCTGGCCCGTGCTCTGGCCCGTGCTCTGGCCCGTGCTCTGGCCCGTGCTCTGACCCGGTGGGTAACGACTCGTCCGGCCCTCTGGGCAGATCGCGGCGGGCCAGGATAGGAAGGAGACGTGACGCGATCGATCAACAGACGTGCCCTGCTCGGCACGGGCATGCTCGCCGGGGTGGCCGCCTGCACGCCCGCCGCCTCCCCGGCCCCCTCCCCGGCCAGTTCCCCCACCGGCGCGCCCGCCTTCGACGCGAGTGACTGGGAGTCGGTGCGCGCGCAGTTCACCCTCGATCCGGCGTACGGGCAGTTCGCCGCGTTCGTGCTGGCCCCCGCGCCCGCCCCGGTGCGCGCGGCGATCGAGCGGCACCGCGCCGGCCTGGACGCCGACCCGCACTACCTGCCCTCCGGCCGCGCCACCCCCGACGACTCCGTGCTGGAGGCCGCGGCGCGCTACATCGGCGCCGACGCCCGCGAGATCGCACTCACCGACAGCACCACCATGGGCCTGGGCCTGCTCTACTCCGGCCTGCGGCTCACCAAGGGCCAGGACGTGCTCACCACCGAGCACGACTTCCTGGCCACCCACGAGGGGGTGCGGCTGCTCGCCGACCGCACCGGCGCGAAGGTGCGCAGGGTCAGGCTGTACGACGAACCGGCCAAGGCGTCGGCCGACCGGATCGTCGAGACGATCAAGGATGGCCTGGGGCCGCGGACCCGCGTGGTGGCGGTGACATGGGTGCACTCCAGCACCGGCGTGCGGTTACCGATCAGGGCCATCGCCGACATGCTGGCCGAGGCCAACCGGGACCGCGACGAGGACGACCGGGCGCTGCTGTGCGTCGACGGGGTGCACGGGTTCGGCGCGATCGCCGACGGGATGGACGACCTGGGCTGCGACTTCATGGCCAGCGGCACCCACAAGTGGCTGTTCGGGCCGCGCGGCACCGGGATCCTGTGGGGCCGGGCCTGGGAGGCGCTCACGCCGGTCATCCCGGGCTTCGGGCGGGCGTCGTTCGTGGCCTGGCAGCGCGGGGCGGGGCCGGGGGCGACCACCGCCGAGCTGGCCACGCCGGGCGGCTACAAGGCGTTCGAGCACCGGTGGGCGATGACGCAGGCGTTCAACTTCCAGACGGCGATCGGCAAGGACCGCGTCCAGCAGCGCACGCAGGAGCTGGCCACCCGGCTCAAGGCCGGCCTGGGCGAACTCCCCCACGTCCGGCTGGCCACCCCGGACTCCCCCGAGCTGTCGGCGGGGCTGGTGTGCTGCTCGATCGACGGCATGGACCCGGCCGAGGCGGTGGCCCGCCTGCACGAGCGCAAGGTGATCGCCTCGACCACCCCGTACGTGCCGCCGCTGCTCCGCTTCGGCACCAGCATCGTCACCACCCCCGAGCAGGTCGACCAGGCCGTCGAGGCGGTGAAAGGGCTGACATGAACGACGCCGAACCGTACGGGCCGCTGATCGGGACGACGGCACGGTGACCTGGAACGTCTTCGTCGGGTGATGCGGAGCCGGAGTGCCCGCCTCTGGCCGGGCACGGCGTCAGGGGGTCTGCGACGGAGGGGGCGGCTGCTGCTGCGCGCCCCAGTCCCAGAGCGCTTGGAGGACCGGGCCGAGGCGCCGCCCCTGCGGCGTGAGCCGGTAGTGCACCCGGGGCGGCCAACCGGACCGGCGGCGGCGATCGAGCACCCCCGTTTCCGTCAGGTGCGCCAGCCGGTCGGACAGGACCTTGTCCGACAGTGCTGGCAGGGCCCGGCTGAGCTCGGTGAAGGTGTGGTCGCCTTTCAGGAACTCGCGGATCACCAGAGTCGTCCATCGGCCGTGCAGGACCGCGAGAGTGATCTCCACCGGGCAGGAGGAAGTGGGTTCGGCGGCATGTGCCCGCGGGTCGTCCGGCAGACCCGGCAGAACCGGGTGTCCAACCGTTTGGTGAGTCACGAAGGCGCCTCCTAGCGTTGCCACGTCCGGTTGATTGTCTCCGATGGAAGGACGGGTACCGATGACACGGCAGCTCGCCGAACGTCCCGAGGACGTGGCCCCGGTGTTCGCCGAACGGTTCAACAGCGGCGATCCGGAGGCGGTGGCGGAGGTCTACGAGAGCGGGGCGGTGTTCGTCGCCGAGCCCGGCTCGCCGCTCACCGGGCAGGAGGCCCACGCCGCCAACGGCCGGTTCATGGAGCTCGGGGTGCCGATCACGGTTCACCCGCGGCACGTCTACACCACGGGTGACCTGGCCCTGCTGATCGTCGATTGGGCCATCGACGGCACCGGCCGCGACGGCCGGCCGGTGCACCTGGAGGGCACCGCCACCGACATCGCCCGGCGCGGGCAGGACGGGCGGTGGCGGTATGTCGTCGACAACCCTTTCGGCGTGCGCCGGGAAGGCCCACGGCCGTGATCCGCCGGGTCTCCCGAGGAGAACGCCCTCTCCCCGGGCGACCCGCTCTCAGAGCCGGCAGGCGTAGATGTCGGTGACGAGGATGGCGCGGGCGCCGATGTCCCACAGCTTGTCCATGACCTGCTGGTGGCCCTGACGGCGGACCATCGCGCGGACGGCCACCCAGCCCTCGCGGTGCAGCGGCGAGACCGTCGGGCCCTCCATGCCGGGGGTGAGCGCGATGGCCTCGTCGATCCGTTCGGCGCGGATGTCGTAGTCCATCATCACGAAGTCGCGGGCGTGCACCACGCCCTGCAGACGGCGGATGATCTGCTGGACGCCCGGCGTGTCGGCGGCGTCGTGCCGCCGGATCAGCACGGCCTCGGAGCGCATGATCGGCTCGCCGAACACCTCCAGCCCGACGTTGCGCAGCGTGGTGCCGGTCTCGACCACGTCGGCCACGGCGTCGGCGACGCCCAGCCTGATGGCGGTCTCGACGGCGCCGTCGAGCTTGATCACGCGCGCGTCGACGCCCTGGTCGGACAGGTACTTGTCGAGCAGGCCGGTGTAGGAGGTGGCCACCCGCAGCCCCTGCAGGTCGTGCACGCTGGTCATGGCGCCCGTCCTGGCCGCCAGCCGGAACGTGGAGGCGCCGAAGCCGAGCGGCATGATCTCCTCGACGGGCGCGCCCGAGTCGATGAGCATGTCCCTGCCGGTGATGCCGAGGTCGAGCGTGCCCTCGCCGACGTAGACGGCGATGTCGCGCGGGCGCAGGAAGAACAGCTCGCAGCCGTTGGCCTCGTCGACGATGAACAGCTCTTTGCTGTCTCTGCGGGGCCGGTATCCGGCCTCCTTGAGCATGGTCTGGGCGGCCTCGCTGAGAGCGCCCTTGTTGGGTACGGCCAGACGTAGCATGTCGGTGGTTCCTCAGATGTGTCGCGGAAGTTTGCGGGACGGGCGGAAACGGGCGCGGAGCGCCCTAGAGATGCTTGTACACCTCGTCGAGCCCGATCCCCTTCGCGATCATCAGCACCTGCACGTGGTAGAGGAGCTGCGAGATCTCTTCGGCGGCCCGGTCGTTGGACTCGTGCTCGGCGGCCATCCAGCTCTCGGCGGCCTCCTCGACGACCTTCTTGCCGATGGCATGGACGCCGGCGTCGAGCGCGGCCACGGTACCCGACCCCGCGGGCCGGGTCTGCGCCTTCTCTGACAGCTCGGCGAACAGCTCTTCGAAGGTCTTCATGATCTCTCTCGTCGTTCGGCAGGAGTGCTCTACAAGCCTAGTCTGCGCCGGGCACCGGACTCACCGAGGACCGCCGTGTTCCCCGGGCGCGTCGCCCTCCTTCCCTCCCGGGTGCGGGCCGCTGATGCGGGCCGCTGGTGCGGGCGCGACGCGCCACTGTTCTGCGTCGCGCCCTGTCCGCGGGCACCCCTCAGCCGGCCGTCACCAGGGAACCGGGCCCTCCACGCTGAAGAACCCAGCGGTCGGCCCGGCGGAACCGAGGGTGGCCAGCCGCACCACGATCGTGGCGCCCTGCGCGGGGGTGAGGAGCCCGCGGTGGTCGTTGATGTCCGTGGCGACGTAGCCGGGAGCGGCGGCATTGACCAGGATGCCGTCCTTGCGCAGTTCGTTGGCGTACTGCACGGTCAGGGCGTTCAGGGCCGTCTTGGAGGGCGCGTACGCGGCTGACTGCGGCAGCGCCGTCAGCGGGCCTTGCGGGTCGCTGGTGACGGCCAGCGACGCGACCCCGCTGCTGAGGTTGACGATGCGGGGCTCCGGCGACCGTCTCAGCAACGGGAGCATGGCGTTGGTCACCGCGATCACGCCGAAGACGTTCGTCTCGAACACCGCCCGGACCATGTCCAGGTCGACGCCGCTGGGGATCTGATCGACGGCGTCCTCGGGCGCGACCCGGCCCGAACCGGTGATGGCGGCATTGTTGACCAGCACGTCAAGGTGGCCGAAGCGCTCCCCGATCCAACGCGCGGCGTCCTCGGCGGTGGCCGGGTCGGTGACGTCCAGGGTGACCGCGTGCGCGTCGCCGCCCCCCGCGCGCACCGCCGCCGCGGCCTCCTCTCCGAGCGCCGGGTCCCTGGCGGCCATCAGGACCGTCATGCCCAGCTCGGCCAGGCGCTCCGCGGTCGCCCGCCCGATCCCCTTGTTGGCCCCGGTGATCAGCGCGACCCTCTGGCGCGCGGTGTGTTCGTCCATGATCAAGGCTCCTGTCTCAGTGGCGCTGTGTCCCCCCCGGGACGAGACAGGCCGGCCGTCCTGTGACATGGCCGTCGTCGCCCCGTACGCATGTCACAGAACACCTGGGCCGTCTCGTCCCGGGAACGTGGAACTGGTCACTGATGTCGGGAAGGTGATGGTCATGCGGGTGTTCGTGGCGGGTGGCGCCGGGGTGCTGGGACGGCGGCTGGTAGCGCGGCTGGTGGCGCGGGGCCATCAGGTGACGGCGACGACGACGAGCCCGGGCAAAGTGGGCGTCCTGGAGAGCCTGGGCTCCGAGGCGGTCGTGATGGACGGGCTGGACGCGGAGGCGGTCGGCGAGGCGGTGGCCCGGGCCCGCCCGGACGCGATCGTGCACCAGATGACGGCCATCAGCGGCAAGCCGGACATCAGGCATTTCGACCGTTGGTTCGCCACCACCAACCGGCTGCGCACCGAGGGGACGGACCATCTGCTTGCCGCCGCCGAGGCGACCGGCGTCCCCCACGTCGCGGCCCAGAGTTACGCCTCGTGGAACGGCATCCGCGAGGGCGGATGGGTCAAGACCGAGGAGGACCCGCTGGACCCGACCAGCACCGGCCAGGGCGCCGAGGCGATCCGCCACCTGGAGCGGGCTGTCGTCGCGGCCGGGGGCGCGGTGCTGCGCTACGGCGCCTTCTACGGGCCGGGCGCCACCGACGCCCAGGTCGAACTGGTGCGCAAACGGCAGTATCCCGTCATCGGTGACGGCCGCGGCCACAGCTCGTGGGTGCACCTCGACGACGCGGCCGAGGCCACCGTCCTGGCCGTGGAGCAGCGGGCGCGGGGCGTGTTCAACATCGTCGACGACGAACCGGCCCCGGCGCGCGAGTGGCTGCCTCACCTGGCCGCGTGCGCGGGCGCCAAGCCGCCGATGCGGATCCCGGTCTGGCTGGCCAGGCCACTGGCCGGGAGGACCGCAGTGGCGATGATGACGGAAGGCCGCGGCTTCTCCAACGCCAAGGCCAAGCGGGAACTCGGCTGGCAGCCGCGCCACCCGTCCTGGCGTCAGGGGTTCGAGGAGGAGCTGAGGTGAGCAGGACGGAGGAGTTCCAGGAGTTGCGGCCGCTGCTGTTCTCGATCGCCTACCGCATCCTGGGCAGCGCGAGCGAGGCCGAGGACGCGGTCCAGGAGGCCTGGCTGCGTTACGACGCCTATCCGGGACGGCCCGCGTCGGCCAAGGCGTTCCTGTCGGCCACGGTGTCCAGGATCGCGATCGACGTGCTGCGCTCGGCCCGGGTCCGGCGCGAGGAGTACACGGGGCGGTGGTTCCCCGAACCTCTGCTCGCCGACCCGTACGAGGACCCGGAGCGGTCGGCGGAGCTGGCCGACTCGGTGTCGACGGCGGCGCTGCTGCTGCTGGAGCGGCTCAGCCCGCTGGAGCGCGCGGTCTTCGTGCTGCGGGAGGTGTTCGGGTTCGGCTTCGGCGAGGTCGCCGCGGCGGTGGGGCGTTCGGAGGCGGCCTGCCGTCAGCTCGCCGTGCGTGCGCGCCGCCACATGGCCGAGGGACAGGTCCGGTTCACGGCCGACCGCCGGGAGCGGGAGGAGCTGGCGGGACGGTTCTTCCACGCCTTCCGTGAGGGGGACGTCGACGGGCTGCGCGAGCTGCTCGCCGCCGACGTGGCGATGGTCGGCGACAGCGGCGGCCGGGCCCCGCTGTGGGGCCGGGGCGTCTTCGGCGCCGCCGAGGTGGCCCGTACCCTGGCCGCCATCGGCGGGCCGTTCGCCCGCATCGGCGGCGTGGTGGAGCCGCGCGAGATCAACGGCCAGCCGGGCGCGATCTTCCGCGACCGTGACCGCAAGATCGTCAACACCTTGACGTTCGACATCCTCGACGGGCGGATCCAGACGATCCGCGCCGTGATCAACCCCGACAAACTACGCCACCTGGGCCCGGTGGCGGACGCCTGGGCCGTCATCCGCGAGGCCACCCGAACCCGCCACCCCACCCCTCCCGCCGTGCCCTGAACCCGCGCCAGGCACCGCGCGAGCCCTCAGCGGGTGGCTCGGTGGGGCGGGTGCGGAAAAGAAACAGGCGGGACCCGCCGGGTGGCTCGGTGAGGCGGGAGGTGGATGACGGGGGTCGGCACCGGCTGGTGGCTACATACGCGAGCACCCCCGCGCCGCTCGTCAGAACGGCACGGGGGTGCCCGGTGATGGCCTGTCAGGCCCGCCTGTCACGCGGATCGCACCGTACGCGCAGGCGGGATCGACCTCGGGTCAGCGGTCGAAGCGGCGGCCGGAGCCGCCACGGCGGAAGCCGCCGCCCCTGGCGCCGCGGTCGTCGGAGCGGAAGCCGCCCGGGCGGTAGCCGTCGCGGGGACGGTCGTCGGGACGGCTGACGGACCGGTCGCGGTCGCCCCCGGCGGGACGGCCACGGTCGGCGGAGTAGCGGTTGGCCCGGTCGTCGGAGCGGAACCCGCCGGCGCGCGTGCCGCGGTCGTCACGGTAGCCACCCCGGTCGAGGTTGGGCCGGTCGTCGCGGTAGCCGCCGCGCGGGCGGTCACCGTCGCGGAACGGGCGGTCGTCGGAACGGTAACCGCGCTGCTCAGAGCGGAACCCGTTGTCGCGGCGGTCCTCGCCGAAGGTGCGAGGCTCCCGGTCGCCGCCGTGGCGGCGGTCGTCGCGGAACGGCCGGTCGCCGCCCTCGTACCGACGCCTGCCCGAGAACCCGTCCTCGTGGCGGCGCGGACCGGAGAAGCCCTCCTCGCGGCGCGGGCCCGAGAAACCGTCCTCGCGGCGCGGGCCCGAGAAGCCCTCCTCGCGGCGCGGGCCCGAGAAGCCCTCGTCGTGACGCCTGGGGCGGCGCTCGCCGTCGTAGTCGCGGCGCGGGCGGCGGGTGCGGGCGCCGTGGTTGTCACGGCCGTCGCGGCGCGGGCGCAGGGGCTTGCGCACGTCCGGCTCCCAGACGGGGATCGACTCGCCGCTCGGCGTGCGGGCGCCGGTGACCTCGGCCACCCGCGGGTGACCCGGGGTCGCCTTGAGGCGGAACGGGTGGATGCCGGCCCGCCGGGTCAGCGACTCGGTGGAGCGGCGCTCGTTCGGCAGGACCAGCGTGACGACGGTGCCCTTCTCGCCGGCGCGGGCGGTGCGGCCGCCCCGGTGCAGGTAGCTCTTGCTGTCCTGGGGCGGGTCGACGTGCAGCACCAGGCTGATGTTGTCGACGTGGATGCCGCGGGCGGCGACGTCGGTGCAGACGAGCACGTTGACGGAGCCTTCGCGGAACTCGGCCAGGATGCGGGTGCGCTGGTTCTGGCGCTTGCCGCCGTGCAGGCCGCCCGCCTTGACGCCGACCCTGGCCAGCTGCTTGCAGAGGCGGTCGACGCCGTGCTGGGTGCGCACGAAGATGATCGTGCGGCCCTCGCGGTTGGCGATCTCGGCGGTGATGTCGAACTTGTCGTCCCGGGTCACCTGCAGCACGTGGTGCTCCATGGTGTCGACGGGCGAGGTGGCGGGGGCGACGGAGTGGCTGACCGGGTCCTTGAGGAAGCGCTGGACGAGCTTGTCCACGTCGCCGTCGAGGGTGGCCGAGAACAGCAGGCGCTGCCCGCCGGGCGGGGTCTGCGCGAGCAGTTCGGTCACGACCGGGAAGAACCCGAGGTCGCACATATGGTCGGCCTCGTCCAGGACGCTGACCTCGATGTCCTCCAGCGAGCACTCGCCCTGGCGGATCAGGTCGCCGAGCCGGCCGGGGGTGGCGATGACGATGTCGACGCCGCGGCGCAGCGCCTCGATCTGCTTGCCCATGGACATGCCGCCGACGACGACCTTCATGCGCAGGCCGAGGCCGCGGCCGAGGGGTTCGAGGGCGTCGTGCACCTGGAGGGCGAGCTCACGGGTGGGGACGAGGACCATCGCGCGGGGGCGGCCGGGGGCCGGCCTGACGCCGGCGATGCGGGCCATCATGGGGAGCCCGAAGGCGAGGGTCTTGCCCGAGCCGGTCTGGCCGCGGCCGAGCACGTCGGCGCCGGCGAGCACGTCCGGGATGGCCGCGCTCTGGATGGGGAACGGGGAGTCGATGCCCTGCCTGGCCAGACCGTTCACGAGCGGCTTGGGCAGACCGAGCAACTCGAACTCGGAGGGCCCCTGCTCGGGGGTCGTCTCGGGCAGGACAGCGTCAAGCATGGTCACGAAATTCGTGCCTTTCAGTCGAAGTGGCACGTCACTTCTGCGAAAGGACGAGCCAGGACGTACGGCGACCTTGCCGTACACATTGCAGTGCGCCCGCCATCGGGGCGGAGCTTGGGGGAAGGCGCACCTGAGGGCGCCGGCCGCAGGCGGCGCGGGACGCGCGATGAGGCGTCAGGTGTCCTTGTGTGCCAACAAGGGAGAGATCGCGATGTATTCCCGAGGGAGGACTCCGGACTTTCCGACATCCTCCGGCACGCTGAATCGGCCGGCGCCGGGGCGCCAGCCTCCAGCCGAAAATATCAGACGTTGAAGCCTAGCATACGAAGTTGCTCACGACCCTCATCGGTGATCTTGTCAGGGCCCCACGGCGGCAGCCAGACCCAGTTGATCTTCACGTCGGAGACCATGCCGTCGAGCGCGGAGTGCGCCTGGTCCTCGATGACGTCGGTCAGCGGGCAGGCCGCGCTGGTCAGGGTCATGTCGATGGTGGCGACGGGCTTGCCGTCCTCGCTCGGGTCCAGGTTGAGGCCGTAGATCAGGCCGAGGTCGACGACGTTGATGCCCAGCTCGGGGTCGACGACGTCCTTGAGCGCCTCCATGACCTCCTCGACGGTCGCGTCACCGTCGAAGCCGGTCGGGGTCTCGACAGGCTTGCTCATCGCGCAGCACTCCTCACCACAGCGTCCTTGTAGGCCATCCACGACAGCAGCGCGCACTTGACGCGCGCCGGGAACTTGGCCACCCCGGCGAACGCCACCGCGTCGCCGAGCACGTCCTCGTCGGGTTCGACCTGTCCCCTGCCCTGCATGAGGCGGGTGAACTCGTCGACCACGGACAGGGTCTCCTCCACGGTCGAGCCGGTCGTCAGCTCGTGCAGCACCGACGCCGCGGCCTGGCTGATGGAACAGCCCTGCCCGTCGTACGAGACGTCCTCGATCTTGCCGGCGTCGCCGACCCTGACCCGCAGCGTGATCTCGTCGCCGCACGTCGGGTTCACGTGGTGAACCTCGGCGTCGTACGGCTCGCGCAGCCCCCGCCCCTGCGGGTGCTTGTAGTGCTCCAGGATCAGCTCCTGGTACATCGACTCGCCGATCATGGCTATGCGAACACCTTCTGGACGTGGTGGAGGCCGCGCACCAGGGCGTCGATCTCGCCCGTGGTGTTGTACAGATAGAACGACGCCCGGGTGGTCGCCGGTATTCCGAACCGTAGATGCAGCGGGCGCGCGCAGTGGTGGCCGACGCGCACCGCGATGCCGAAATCGTCGTCCAGGATCTGGCCGACGTCGTGCGGGTGGATGCCGTCCAGGGTGAACGACAGCGTGCCGCCGCGCAGTTCGAGCGAGTCTGGGCCGATCAGCCGCAGGCCCGGCAGGTCGCGGAGCGCGTCCAGGGCGTACGCGGTGAGCTCACGCTCGTGGGCCTCGACCGCGGTCATGCCGATCCCGGTCAGGTAGTCGACGGCCGCGCCGAGACCGATGGCCTCGACGATCGGCGGCGTGCCCGCCTCGAACTTGTGCGGGATGGGGGCGAACGTCGAGCGGTCCATCCAGACCGCCTCGATCATCTCGCCGCCGCCGAGGAACGGGGGCATGGCGTCGAGCAGCTCGCCGCGGCCCCACAGCACGCCGATGCCCGAGGGGCCGACCATCTTGTGACCGGTGAAGGCGACGAAGTCGACGCCCAGCGCGGCCACGTCCACCGGGTGGTGGGGCACCGACTGGGAGGCGTCGAGCATCACCAGCGCGCCGGCCTGGCGGGCGCGGGCCAGCACGTCGGCCACCGGGTTGACGGTGCCGAGCACGTTCGACTGGTGGGCGATAGAGATGATCTTCGTCCGCTCGCCGACCAGGTCGTCCAGCCGGGACAGGTCGAGCCGGCCCTCGTCGGTGACGCCGAACCACCTCAGCGTCGCGCCGGTGCGCTGCGCCAGCAGCTGCCACGGCACGATGTTGGAGTGGTGCTCCATCTCGGAGATGACGATCTCGTCACCGGGTCCGAGCCGGAAGCGGTCGTCGGCGTTGGCCGGGTTGCCGAAGGAGTAGGCGACCAGGTTGAGCGCCTCGGAGGCGTTCTTGGTGAAGACGACCTCGTCGCGCGAGGGCGCGCCGACGAAAGCCGCGATCTTGTCGCGGGCGCTCTCGTAGGCCTCCGTGGACTCCGCCCCCAGCACGTGCATGGCGCGGCCGACGTTGCCGTAGTGCATCGCCAGGTGTTCGCGCATGGTCTCGATGACCTGCGTGGGCTTCTGGGAGGAGTTGCCCGAGTCGAGGTAGACGAGCGGACGCCCGCCGGGCAGCTCGCGGGAGAGAACCGGGAAGTCCTTCCTGATCCTCTCCACGTCCAAGCTGGTCTGAGTCATGCAGATGCCTTCGTGTACTGCTCGTAGCCCTCGGACTCGAGCTTGTCGGCCAGCTCCGGCCCGCCCTCCTCGACGATCTTGCCGGCGGCGAAGACGTGCACGAAGTCGGGCTTCACGTAGCGGAGGATGCGGGTGTAGTGGGTGATCAGCAGCACGCCGGTCTCACCGGAGGCGCGGAAGCGGTTGATGCCCTCCGACACCACCCGCAGCGCGTCGACGTCGAGGCCCGAGTCGGTCTCGTCGAGCACCGCGATCTTCGGCTTGAGCAGCTCCAGCTGGAGGATCTCGTGGCGCTTCTTCTCGCCGCCGGAGAAGCCCTCGTTGAGGTTGCGCTGGGCGAAGGCGGCGTCGATGGCGAGCGCGTCCATGCCGTTCTTCAGGTCCTTGGCGAACTCGCGCAGCTTGGGCGCCTCGCCGCGGACCGAGGTGACGGCCGAGCGCAGGAAGTTGGACACCGACACGCCGGGAACCTCGACGGGGTACTGCATGGCCAGGAACAGGCCGGCGCGGGCCCGCTCGTCGACCGACAGCTCCAGCAGGTCGACGCCGTCGAGCAGGACCTGCCCGCCGGTGATCGTGTACTTGGGGTGACCGGCGATCGCGTAGGCGAGCGTGGACTTGCCCGAGCCGTTCGGACCCATGATGGCGTGGGTCTCGCCGGACTTCACGGTCAGGTTGACGCCGCGCAGGATTTCCTTGTCCTCGACGGCGACGTGGAGGTCACGGATCTCAAGGGTGGACATGTGCTTATGACTCCTTCGAGAGCGAGACGAGCACGTCATCGCCGTCGATCTTGACTGTGTAGACGTTCACGGGACGGGTGGCGGGCGGGCCGGTGGGCTTGCCGGTGCGGACGTCGAAGCACGAGCCGTGCAGCCAGCACTCGAGCGTGCCGTCGTAGACGTCGCCCTCGCTGAGCCGCACCTCGGCGTGGGAGCAGACGTCGTGCAGGGCGAACACGTCGCCGCCCTGGCGCACCAGGGCGACCGGGGTGTCCCCGACCTCGACGCCCAGGACACCCCCGTCGGGGATGTCACCGATCACGCAGACCTTCTCGAAACTCATCGCGAGAGCTCCGCCTCCAGCGCCGCCATGACCCGCTCGCGGATCTCCTCGATCTGGATCTTCTCGACGAGCTGGCCGAGGAAGCCCCGGATGACCAGGCGGCGCGCCTCGTCGTACGGGATGCCCCGGGCCTGCAGGTAGAACAGGTGCTCGTCGTCGAGCCGGCCGGAGGCCGAGGCGTGCCCCGCGCCGGCCACCTCACCGGTGAGGATCTCCAGGTTGGGCACCGAGTCGGCGCGGGCGCCGTCGGTGAGGATGAGGTTGCGGTTGAGCTCGTACGTGTCGGTGCCCTCGGCCTCGACCCGGATGATCACGTCGCCGATCCAGACGGCGTGCGCGTCCTGGCCCTGCAGGGCGCCGCGGTAGTCGACGTTGCTCTTGCAGTTGGGCTGCGAGTGGTCGACCAGGAGGCGGTGCTCCAGGTGCTGGCCGGCGTCGACGAAGTAGACGCCGAGCAGGTCGGCGTCGCCGCCGGGCGCGTCGTAGGACACGCTGGGCGACAGGCGCACGAGGTCGCCGCCGAGCGTCACCGCGAAGCTGCGGAAGGTGGCGTCCTTGCCGAGCCTGGCGTGGTGGTGGCTGACGTGGACGGCGTCGTCGTCCCAGTCCTGCAGGCTGACCACGCGCAGGGTGGCGCCGTCGCCGACGGCGAACTCCACGTTGTCGGCGTAGACGGCGCTGCCCTTGTGGTCGAGCACGACCACGGCCTCGGCCATCGGCTCGACCTGGACCAGCAGGTGACCGTAGGCGGCGCCGTCGCCGGCGCCGGTGAGCGTGACGACGGTCGGCCGGGAGGCCACCGCCTCGCGCGGCACCGTGAGCACGGTCGCCTTCTCGAACGCGGTGTAGGCCTGCGCGCTGACCCGGTCGGCGGGCACGTAGACCTGGCCGAGCCGCGGGTCGTCACGGCCCACGGTCTCGACGGTGACCTCGGGCGCGGCGTCCACATCGACCCTGACATGACCTCCGGGGACGGCCTTGCCGTCGTGCAGGCCCTTCAGTCGCGCGAGCGGGGTGAACCGCCACGCCTCCTCACGCCCGGCCGGCACGTCGAAGTCGGCCAGGTCGTACGACGCCTTCTCGTGCAGGGTCGACAGGGGCTTCTCGTTCAGGCCCATCAGCCGACGGCTCCTTCCATCTGCAGCTCGATCAGCCGGTTCAGCTCGAGCGCGTACTCCATGGGCAGCTCACGCGCGATCGGCTCGACGAAGCCGCGCACGATCATCGCCATCGCCTCGTCCTCGTCGAGCCCGCGGCTCATGAGGTAGAACAGCTGGTCCTCGCTGACCTTGGAGACCGTGGCCTCGTGGCCCATCGAGACGTCGTCCTCGCGGACGTCGACGTAGGGGTAGGTGTCGGAGCGGCTGATCTGGTCGACGAGCAGCGCGTCGCACTTGACGGTGCTGGCGCTGCCGTGGGCGCCCTCCTCGATCTGCACGAGACCGCGGTAGGAGGTCCGGCCGCCGCCGCGCGCCACCGACTTGGAGATGACACTGGAGCTGGTGTGCGGCGCGAGGTGGACCATCTTGGACCCGGCGTCCTGGTGCTGGCCCTCGCCGGCGAACGCGACGCTCAGGGTCTCGCCCTTGGCGTGCTCGCCCATGAGGTAGACGGCGGGGTACTTCATCGTGACCTTGGAGCCGATGTTGCCGTCGATCCACTCCATGGTCGCGCCCTCGTAGGCGACGGCGCGCTTGGTGACCAGGTTGTAGACGTTGTTCGACCAGTTCTGGATGGTCGTGTAACGGCAGCGGGCGTTCTTCTTCACGATGATCTCGACCACCGCGGAGTGCAGGGAGTCCGAGGAGTAGATCGGCGCGGTGCAGCCCTCGACGTAGTGGACGTAGCTGTTCTCGTCCACGATGATCAGGGTGCGCTCGAACTGGCCCATGTTCTCGGTGTTGATCCGGAAGTAGGCCTGCAGCGGGATCTCGACCTCGACGTTCGGCGGCACGTAGATGAACGAGCCACCGGACCACACGGCGGTGTTGAGCGCGGCGAACTTGTTGTCGCCGACCGGGATCACGGAGCCGAAGTACTCCTTGAAGAGCTCCTCGTGCTCCTTCAGGCCCGTGTCGGTGTCGACGAAGATGACGCCCTTCTCCTCGAGGTCCTCACGGATCTTGTGGTAGACGACCTCGGACTCGTACTGGGCGGCGACGCCGGCGATGAGGCGCTGCTTCTCCGCCTCGGGGATGCCGAGCTTGTCGTAGGTGTTCTTGATGTCGGCCGGCAGCTCGTCCCAGGACGTCGCCTGCTTCTCGGTCGAGCGGACGAAGTACTTGATGTTGTCGAAGTCGATGGCGGTGAGGTCGGAACCCCAGGTCGGCAGCGGCTTCCGGTCGAACAGGCGGAGGCCCTTCAGGCGAAGGTCGAGCATCCATTCCGGCTCGTTCTTCAGCGCGGAGATGTCGCGTACGACCTCCTCGGACAGGCCTCGCTTGGCCGCCGCGCCGGCGGCGTCGGGGTCGGCCCAGCCGAACTTGTAATTCCCGAGGCCTTCCAGCTCCGGGCGGTCGGTGACAGTCACCCTCCGGTCTCCTTGCTTCTGTCGCGGATGCTTCTATCGCGGATGCTTCTATCGCGGATGCTTCTCTCGCGGACGCTCTGGTCACGACCGCTTTCATCTGCTCTATGTGAGGCCCCCAGCGTCTGGGGGCTGACGTGCGTGGTGCAGACCCCGTCGCCGTGGGCGATCGTGGCCAGGCGCTGCACGGGGGTGCCGAGCAGCTGCGCGAACGCCTCCGTCTCGGCCTCGCACAGCTGCGGGAACTCCGCGGCCGCGTGGGCCACCGGGCAGTGGTGCTGGCAGAGCTGGTCGCCGCCCGACTTGGCCTTGCTGGCCGAGGCGGCGTAGCCCTCCGCGGACAGGGCCTGCGCCAGCACCTGGACGCGCTGGCCCGCCGGCACCGTCCGCATGACCGGCTCCAGCCGCCGCAGCAGGCCGTCGACCTGGGTGCGGGCGAAGTCGGCCACCGCCTCCTCGCCCAGGCGCTCGGCCAGGAAGCGCAGCGCGCTCCCGGCCAGGTCGTCGTAGGCGTGCTCGAAGGCGTTGCGCCCCGCGTCGGTGATGGCGAACAGCTTGGCCGGTCGCCCGCGCCCCCGCTGGCCGCGCGGCCGCACCGTACGGGGCTCGATCATCCCGTCGGCGAGCAGCGCGTCAAGGTGGCGCCGGACGGCCGCGGGCGTCAGCCCGAGCCGCTCGCCCAGCGCCGCCGCGGCGATGGGCCCGTGCTCCAGGATGAGCCGGGCGACGCGCGCACGGGTGCTGCGCTCGCTGCCGGGCTCTATCAAGGGCACGTTTTTCACAACATCAGTGTGCCGTAATTCCTTCCCGGTCCACAAATGGTTCCGACCAGCCGGTCAATGCAATTTCTCACGCAGGGTAGCCTTACCTAACACGCCTTGGGACCAGGATGGCGAAGGTCAGGGCGGAGCAGGCGAACAGGACCGTCATGACGACGGCCATGGGCAGCGCGGTGCCCCCGCCGAACAGGCCGACGAACGGCGCCGCGAACGCGCCCAGCGCGAACTGCAGCACGCCGAGCAGCGCCGAGGCCGCCCCCGCCACCTGCGGCGCCTGGCCGGCCAGGGCCAGCGCGCCGGTGCCCGGCAGGATCAGCCCCTGACCGCACATGATGACGAACAGCCCCGCCACGACGGCGGTCAGCCCCAGGCCGGCGGAGACGGCCACCAGCAGGAGTGCCGCGCCGGCCAGGGCGACGAACAGGCCCGTGAGGACGAGCCCGGCCTGCGACAGCCGGCCGGCCAGCCGCCCGCCGACCTGGGCCATGATCGTCAGGCCCACCGCGTTGAGCGCGAAGATCAGCGCGTACTGCTGGGCCGTGGCCCCGTACACGTCCTGGAGCACGAACGGCGAGCCGGAGATGTAGGCGAACATCGCGGCGAACGCGAGCCCCGCGGTCAGCGCGCTGCCCATGAACGGCCGGTCGCCCAGCAGCCGGCGGAAACTGCGCAGCGTGTGGCGGAGCCCGCCGCTCTCGCGCTGGTCCGCCGGGAGCGTCTCGCGCACCCCGGCCAGCACCGCCAGCATCAGCACCAGCCCGGTCAGGCTCAGCGCCACGAACACGCCGCGCCAGGAGGTGAACGTCAGCAGCTGCGCGCCCACGATCGGCGCCAGGATCGGCGCCAGGCCGCTGACCAGCATGAGGCTGGCGAAGATGCGCGCGATCGCGGGCCCCTCGTACAGGTCGCGCACCACGGCGCGCACGATGACCAGCGCGGCGCCGCCGAGCAGGCCCTGCAGCAGCCGCAGCGCGATGAGCACGGGCACCGAGGGCGCGAAGGCGCACAGCAGCGAGGCGACCATGAACCCGGCCACGCCGACGATCAGCGGCACCCGGCGGCCGCGCACGTCGCTGAGCGGCCCGGCCACCACCTGCCCGACCGAGACGCCGACGAGGCAGGCGGTCAGCGTGAGCTGCACCTGGGCGGGGACGCTGAGCATCTCCTCGGTGATGGCGGGCAGCGCCGGCAGGTACATGTCGATGGACAGAGGCCCGATCGCGGACAGAGCGCCCAGGATGAACAGCAGGAGCGCCCGGCGGCTCCGCCGGGCGACCGGTTGCGCGGCTTCTGCCACGGACATGCGCGTGCACCTCTTCCCCAGGAGGCCGGAGCGTCGGTCTCCAGGCAGGCTAGGGCGTGGGATCCGCGAACGGCCGAGGAGAGAGAACCGGTTTCCGGCGAACCGCATTCCCGACTTCCGGAAAATTCCGGTAAATCGATGCAAATCCCCGGGCCACACCGATGCGGGGCTGCCCGGCGAACCACGCTTCGCGGTCCCTAGACTCGGGGTCATGACAACCCCAGCCGTCGAGATCGTCGGTCTCGTGAAGCGGTACGGCGGCACCGCCGCGATCGACGGGCTCACGCTGAGCGCCGCCCGCGGGGCGGTGACGGCCGTCCTCGGGCCCAACGGCGCGGGCAAGACCTCCACGGTGGAGATCTGCGAGGGGTTCCGCACCGCCGACGCCGGCACGGTGCGGGTGCTCGGGCTGCCGCCCGCCTCGGCCGAGCTGCGCCCGCGGGTGGGCATCATGCCGCAGTCGGGCGGCGTCCCGCCCGCCGCGCGCTGCGGCGAGTGGCTGCGGCTGGTGGCGCGCTTCCACGCCCGGCCGCTCGACCCGGCCGCCCTCCTGGACCGGCTGGGGCTCTCCGACCACGTACGGACCCCGTTCCGCCGCCTGTCGGGCGGTCAGCAGCAGCGGCTGTCGCTGGCCGCGGCCGTGATCGGCCGGCCGGAGCTGGTGTTCCTCGACGAGCCGACGGCCGGGCTCGACCCGCAGGCCCGGCACGCCTGCTGGGAGCTGGTGGGCCAGTTGCGCGCCGCCGGGGTGTCGGTGGTGCTGACCACCCACCACATGGACGAGGCCGAGCGGCTGGCCGACCAGGTGGTGATCATCGACAGGGGCCGGGTGGTGGCCGAGGGCAGCCCGGCCGCGCTGACCGGGGCCGAGCGGCAGCTGCGCTTCCGCGCCCGCCCGGGGCTGGCGCTGGAGGAGCTGCTCAACGCGCTGCCGGTCGGCAGCGCGGCCAAGGAGTCGCCGTCCGGCCACTACATCGTCGAAGGGCAGGTCGACCCCGAGCTGCTGGCCACCGTGACCGCGTGGTGCGCGGCGGAGGGCGTGACGGCCGACGACCTGCGCATCGAGCGGCGCACGCTGGAGGACGTGTTCCTGGAGCTGACGGGCAGGGAGCTGCGGTGACGACACCCACACTCGACTTCACGCCCGCCCCGGGGGCCGCGCCGTTCCCCAGGATGGTGCTGGCGCAGGCGGGGGCCGAGGTCCGCGGCATGCTCCGCAACGGCGAGCAGCTCCTGCTCACCATGATCATCCCGGTGCTGCTGCTGGTCGGCTTCTCGCTGGCGCCGCTGATCGACGTGGGCGGCGGGCGCCGGGTCGACTTCCTGGCCCCGGGCGTGCTGGCGCTGGCGGTGATGTCCACGGCGTTCACCGGCCAGGCGATCGCGACCGGGTTCGAGCGGCGCTACGGGGTGCTGAAGCGGCTGGGCGCGACCCCGCTGTCCAGGGGCGGGCTGATGCTGGCCAAGACCGCGGCGGTGCTCGTGGTGGAGGCCGTCCAGGTGGTGGTGCTGGTCGCGGTGGCGTTCGCGCTGGGCTGGAGCCCGCAGGGCTCGCCGGTGGCCGCCGTGCTGGGCGGCGCGGCGCTGGTGCTGCTGGGCACCGCCGCCTTCAGCGGGCTCGCGCTGCTCATGGCGGGCCTGCTGCGGGCCGAGGCGACGCTGGCCGCGGCCAACCTGGTCTACCTGCTGCTGCTGGCGGCGGGCGGGGTGGTGTTCCCGCTGGAGAAGTTCCCCGCCGCGGTGCGGCCGGTGCTCGAACTGCTGCCTATCTCGGCGCTGACCGGCGGCCTGCGCGCGGTGCTCACCGGGGGCGCGCTGCCGCTGGCCGCGCTCGCCGTGCTGGCGGCGTGGGCCGTGGTCTCGCTCGCGCTGGCCGCCCGTACCTTCCGCTGGGAGTGAGCGGCGGCCCCGCTCACTCCGGGCGGGGCGCGTCCTCCTCGGGGGCGCGCGCGCCATAGCGGTGGCGGCCGATCGCGGCGACCGCCGTGAGCGGCGCGGTGACGGCCGCGGCCAGGCCGAACAGCAGCCCGTACGAGCCGCTCCCGGCGAGCGGGCCGGCCGCCCACGAAGAGACGGCGCTGCCCATGAACAGGCACGAGGCGAAGAACGCCACCGCCGTGCCGCGCGCCCGGGGCGCCACCGAGGTCGCCCAGGTCTGCAGCGAGGAGTGCATGAACGACCAGCCGCCGCCGAGCAGCAGCGCGGTCAGGGCGACCGTGGCGAGGTTCGCCTCCACGGCCACGATCACGAAGCCGGCGCACATCTGCGCCCCGCCCGCCACGATCAGCCACCACACCGGCCGTCCTCCCGCCAGCCGCTTGACCACCTGGGAGAACAGGTAGACGCCCGCCCCGTAGCCGGCGGCGGCCAGCCCGGCCGGCCCGGTGCCGACGCCCTGGTGCTGCAGGACGGTCGCCAGGAACGTGAGCATGCCGAGCAGCGCCGCGCCCTCGACGAACGCCAGCGCGAACACCAGCAGCGCCCACGGCCGGCGCAGCACGGCGCCGACGTGCCGGCCCAGGCCCCCGATCCCGGCGCGCGGCGGCTCCGGCAGCGCCCGCAGCGCCACGGCGCAGGCCAGCGCGCAGACGGCGGGCACGCCGAACGCCGCCCGCCAGCCGGCCAGGTCGCCCAGCACCCCGCCGAGCCCGGTGGCCAGCGCGGTGCCCAGGGCCATCAGGCCCATCAGGTCGGACAGCGCGCGCTGGCGCACCGAGACCTCGACCGTGTCGCCCACGTACGTCAGCGAGGTGGGGATGACCGCGCCGAAGCAGGCGCCGGCGGCGACCCGGGCGGCGATCAGGGCGGGCAGCGCCGGCATGGCCGCGGAGGCCAGGCCCGCGAGCCCGGCGCCGAGCAGCGCGAGCCGCATCACCCGGACCCGCCCGAACCGGTCCGACAGCAGCCCCCAGAGCGGCTGCGACACCCCGTAGGCGAGGTAGTAGCCGCTGGCCACGGCCACGGCGGTGGCCAGCGGGACGTCCAGCTCGGCCGCGATCAGGACCAGGAGCGGGGTCACGACCAGGCGGTCGAAGCTGCTGACGAACGAGGCGGCGGCGAGCGGGGCCGGAGGGCGGGTGCGGATGGCGGGCGGGGCTGAGGCGCTCATGTGCTCCGGCGTCCGGATCGGGAGGTCTCGAATCAGTAAAGCACTCCCTGGCCAGGAATGCCGTGGCAGGCCGATACGCTTCACTCCGTTGTGCCCGGCCGAAGGAGTTCCGTGACCGCGTTCGCCCTCGACAACCCGCTCGACCGCGGCGGGCTGCCCCGGCCCGGCAACGTGCTGCGCACCGCCGCCGACTCCATCCCGCCGTCCGGGCTGGTGCTGCTGGCGATCTTCTCGGTGCAGATCGGCGCGGGCTTCGCCAAACAGCTGTTCGCGGCGCTGCCGCCGAGCGCGGTGGTGTTCCTGCGCATCGCCATGGGCGCGCTGGTCATCGGCGCGCTGGCGCGGCCGAAGCTGCGGGGCCTGCGGGGGCGTGACTGGGCGGTGGGGGTCGGGTTCGGCGTGACGCTCGCGCTGATGAACCTGACGTTCTACGAGGCGCTGGCGCGGCTGCCGATGGGCGTCGCGGTCGCGATCGAGTTCCTCGGTCCGCTGGGCGTGGCGGTGGCCGCCTCCCGGCGCCGCCTGGACCTGGTATGGGTGGGGCTGGCCGGACTCGGGGTGGTGCTGCTCGCGCCGTGGGGCGAGTCGTCGGCGTCGAGCTGGATCGGCATCGCGTTCGCGCTGGCGGCGGGGGGCTTCTGGGCGGGCTACATCCTGCTGTCGGCGGCGGCGGGCAGCCGGTTCCCCGGCACGACCGGGCTGGCGTTCGCGATGATCGTGTCCGCCGTGGTGGTCGCGCCGGTGGGCGTCACCGCCGGCGGGGCCGACCTGCTCCGGCCGGAGCTGCTGCTGATCGGGCTGGGCGTGGCCCTGCTGTCGTCGGTGATCCCGTACTCGCTGGAGCTGCAGGCGCTGCGGCGGATGCCCAAGCACGTGTTCGGCATCCTGATGAGCCTGGAGCCGGCCGCGGCCGCGCTGATGGGCGTGCTGGTGCTCGGCGAGATGCTGCACGCGCAGCAGTGGACGGCCGTGATCTGCATCGTCGCGGCCAGCCTCGGCGTCACCCGGGCGGCGCGCGGGGGCTAGCCTTCGCGGGCCGCCCAGATGCCGCGGACGTGCTGGATGTGCTCGCTCATGATGTGCTCGGCGGCGCGCTCGTCGCCGTTCTCCAGCGCGTCGAGCAGCGCCAGGTGCTCGCGGGCGGAGTCGGCGAGCGTGCCGCGCTCCGCCAGTTGCGACAGGCCGTAGAGGCGGGCGCGGGTGCGCAGGTCCCTGACCACCTCGACCAGGTGGCCGTTGCCGGACAGGCCGAGCAGCTCCAGGTGGAAGCGCAGGTCGGCGTTGACGTAGGCGAGCAGGTCGCCCCCCTCGGCGGCGGCGAGGATCTCCTCGGCGGCCGGGCGCAGCCGCCGGAAGTCGGGGGCCCTGCCGGCGTCGGCCAGCTTGGCGACCGTCGGCACCTCGATGAGCTCGCGCAGCTGGGTCAGCTCGTCGAGGTCGCGCTCGGACAGCTCGGTCACCCGGAAGCCCTTGTTGCGCACGGCCTCGACCAGGCCCGCCTTGGCCAGGTCGAGCATCGCCTCGCGGACCGGCGTGGCCGACACGCCGAACTGGGCCGCCAGCACCGGCGCCGAGTAGACCACCCCTGGACGCATCTGACCGGTGATCAGCGCCGCCCTGAGCGCCTGCGCCACCTGCTCGCGCAGGCTCTGCCGTTCGCCCACCATCGGCAGGTCGAGCCGGTCCTCGGCAGCCATCCGCCCGTCCCTTCGCTAGGTCTCCTCGTGCCAGGCCTCGTACGCGGCGGCCGCGACCACCAGGTCCTGCCATGCCATGCCGGTGCCCTTGAACACGCGCGGCCCGGCCCCGGCCGTCACCCGGCCGGCGATCAGGTCGGCGAGGTTTCCGGCGAGATGGCGGGTGGTGATCGTACCGTGGCTCATCGGGATGAGGACATCGCCGGCTTCGGCCAGGGCGGCCGAGCGGGCCTCGACGACCACCGTGGCGCGGGCGACGAGGCCGCCGTCGAGCTCGCGCGCGTCCGGCTCGTGCGAGCCGATGGCGACGACCGTGGCGCCGTCGCGGACGAGCCCGCCGTCGAACAGCGGCTCCCTGGCGGTGGTGCAGCAGACGATCAGGTCGGCCCCGGCGACGGCCCTGGCCTGCTCGGACGGGCGGGCGGTCAGGGCGCTCAGGGCGCTCAGGGCGGTCGTCTCCAGGCCGAGTGCCGCGCAGCGGGCCGCGAAGGCCGCGGTGCGGTCCGGGTCGCGGCCGGCGACGGTGACGCGGCGGAGCGGCCGGACCTCGCGCAGCGCGAGGACGTGCCCCCACGCCTGCGGGCCGGTGCCGAACACCACCAGGTCGCCGGCGTCCGGGGCCGCGAGGTGGCGGACCGCCAGGGCCGAGACGGCGGGGGTGCGCAGCGAGGTGAGCGCGCTCCCGTCCATCGCGGCCAGCGGCGCCAGGGTCTCGCCGTCGTACAGCAGGTAGGTGCCCTGGACGCGGGGCAGCCCGCGGGCGGGGTTGCCGGGCGCGACCGTGGCCGCCTTCACGCCGGCGTAGCGTCCGGCCGCGGCGGGCATGAGCAGGAGCTGCCCGGCGGGCAGCGCCACGACGGGCCGCTGCGGCGTCCGCTCGGGGTCGAGCCCGGCCCGCAGCGCGTCCTCCAGCAGCTGTACGGCGCGCGCCACCGGCACCAGCCGCGCCACGTCCGCGGCGTCGAGGTAGGGCAGCCCGCTCATCGGAGCGTGAACCCGGTGCCGAGCGGGTCGGCGGGATCGAGCTCGAAGGCGTGCCTGCCGGTGCGGTAGGCCATGCCCTCGATCTCGGCGATCACCCCGCCCTCGGCGACCCCCGCCACCCGGGCCAGGAACGTGGTGCCGACGACGCTCTCGTGCACGAGGGGGTCGCGCAGCCCGTCCTGGTGCAGCAGCGCCAGCCGGGCCGCGGTGCCGGACCCGCACGGCGACCGGTCGACCTCGCCGTCGGCGAACACGGTCACGTTGCGCTGACGCACCCGGCCCGGCTCCCCGTCCAGCTCCTCGTGGAAGATCACCCCGTACACGCCGGACAGCCGGTCGTCGCCGGGGTGCCGGGTCGCCGGGTGACCGGCCAGGGCCGCCTTGACGCGGCGCGCGCAGGCGATCAGCTCGGTCAGGTGCTCCGGACCCGCCTTCAGCCCCACGGCCGCGGCCGGCAGCGAGGCGTAGATCGCTCCGCCGTACGCGAGGTCGACCCGGACGCCGGCGGCCTCGACGCCGCGCGCGATCACGTACGAGGGGACGTTGACGAAGGTGACGGCGGTGACGCGGCCGCCGTCGCAGCGCACCCGCGCCGTGACGCGGCCGGAGGGCACGTCGACGACCACGTCCGTCTCGCCGTCGGGGTCGGCCTCGACCAGCCCTTCGCGCACCGCGTGCACGCCGAGCGCGATCGTGCCGTGACCGCAGGCGGTGGAGTAGCCGTCCTTGTGCCAGAACAGCGCGCCGAAGTGCGCGCCGGGGTCGTCGGGCGGCACGAGGAAGCAGCCGTACATGTCGGCGTGGCCGCGCGGCTCGTGGCACAGCAGCCGGCGGACGTGGTCGACCGGGGCGGTGTTGGCGCGCCGTTCCAGGACGGTGGCGCCGGGGATGTCGGGGACGCCGCCGGTGACGACCCGGAACGGCTCTCCCGCCGTGTGGTAGTCGACAGTGGTGATCGTCACAGCTCGAAGCCCTCCGGGAACGGGTCGCGCGGGTCCAGGAAGTACTGGGCGGTGCCGGTGATCCAGGCGCGGCCGGTGATGGACGGCAGCACGGCGGGCCGGCCGCCGACCGTGGTCTCCTCCAGGAGCCTGCCCACGAACCGGGTGCCGATGAACGACTCGTTGACGAAGTCGCGGCCGGTCGGCAGCTCGCCGCGGGCGTGCAGCTGGGCCATCCTGGCGCTGGTGCCGGTGCCGCACGGCGAGCGGTCGAACCAGCCGGGGTGGATGGCCATGGCGTGCCGCGAGTGGCGGGCGTCGGAGCCGGGGGCGGCGAAGTAGACGTGGTGGCAGCCGCGGATGCGGTCGTCCTCCGGGTGCACCGGCTCGGCGGCGGCGTTGATCGCCTCCATGGTGGCCAGGCCGGCGGCCAGGATGTCGTTGCCCGCCTTGCGGTCGAACGGCAGCCCGTAGGCGTCGAGGTCCACGATGGCGTAGAAGTTGCCGCCGTACGCCAGGTCGTAGCGGATCTCCCCGTACCCGGGCACGGTCACGGCGGCGTCCAGCCGGTCGGCGTAGGAGGGGACGTTGCGCAGCGTCACGGATGTGGCGGCGCCGTCCTCGACGGCCACGTCCACCACGACCAGCCCGGCCGGGACCTCCAGCCGGACGGTGGTGACGGGCTCGGTCACCTCGACCATGCCGGTCTCGACGAGCACGGTGGCCACGCCGATGGTGCCGTGGCCGCACATCGGCAGCAGGCCGGACACCTCGATGAACAGCACTCCCCAGTCGGCGTCGGGCCGGGTGGGCGGCTGCAGGATGGCGCCGCTCATCGCGGCGTGGCCGCGCGGCTCTCTCATCAGCAGCTTGCGGATGTGGTCGAGGTGGTCGCGGAAGTGGATCCGCCGCTCGGCCATGGTGGCGCCGGGGACGGCGCCGACGCCGCCGGTGATGACCCGGGTGGGCATGCCCTCGGTGTGCGAGTCGACGGCGTGGAAGACCCGCCGGGTCCTCATCGCAGGCCCTCCGCGAGGACCTTCTCGGTGGCGGCGCGCACCGTTGCCTCCTGTTCGCCGGTCAGCGGCTGCCGGGGATGGCGGCACGGGCCGCCGGGGCGGCCGGCGAGGTCCATGGAGAGCTTGATGGCCTGGACGAACTCGGTCTTGGAGTCCCAGCGCAGCAGCGGGTGCAGCTTCCTGTAGAGCGGGAGCGCCGTCTCCAGGTCGTGGGCCAGGGCCGCCTGGTAGAGGGCGACGTTGGAGGCGGGCAGCGCATTGGGGTAGCCCGCGATCCAGCCGACGGCTCCGGCCAGGGCCAGCTCCAGCAGCACGTCGTCGGAGCCGATGAGCAGGTCGAGGCCGGGGGCCAGCTCGGCGAGCTCGTAGGCGCGGCGCGGGTCGCCGGTGAACTCCTTGACCGCCACGATCAGCCCCTCCTCGTGCAGCCTGGCCAGCAGCGCCGGGGTGAGGTCGACCTTGGTGTCGTAGGGGTTGTTGTACGCGACGACGGGGACGCCCGCTCCGGCCACTTCACGATAGTGCGCCAGGACGGCCCGCTCGTCCGCCCGGTAGGCGTTCGGCGGCAGCAGCAGCACCGATCCGCAGCCCAGGCCGGCGGCGTGCTCGGCCCACCGCCGCGACTCGGCCGCGCCGTACGCGCCCGCGCCGGCCATCACGCGGTCACCGCCGATCGCCTCGACGGCCGTCTCCAGGACCTTGGCGCGCTCCTCGGGGGTGAGGGTCTGGTACTCGCCGAGCGAGCCGTTGGGCACCACGCCGTCGCAGCCGTTGTCGACCAGCCAGCGGCAGTGCGCGGCGTAGGCGTCGTAGTCGACGGACAGGTCGTCGCGCAGCGGGAGCGCGGTGGCGACCATGACGCCGCGCCAGGGCTTGGTCCGTTCAGTCATGGGGTTCCTCCAGGGTGAGTTCGGCGAGAGCGGCCAGGGTGACGGGCTGGGCGATGGGCCGGCGGGGCGCGGCCGGGTCACCGCCGGCGAGACAGGCGACGGGGTGACCGCAGATCCGTCCCTGGCACCAGCCCATGCCCGCCCGGGACAGCAGCTTGACGGAGCGCGCGTCGGTGGCGCCGAGGTCGCGCGCCTCGCGGATCCGGGCCAGCGGCACCTCCTCGCACCGGCACACGAGGGTGTCGTCGCGCAGCCATCCCCGCCATCCGTCCTTGACGGGGTAGGCGGCGAGCAGGGCGGCGGCGAAAGCGCGCTGCCTGGCCCGCCTGCGCAGCAGCAGCTCGGGCGGGCCGGGGCCGTCGTCGTGGTCGGCCGCGGCCGACAGGCCGGCGATGCGGCCTTCGAGCTCGGACAGGTGCCGGCCGCCGACGCCGGTGGGCTCGCCGGCGGCCCAGACGCCGGGGACGGTGGTGCGCTGGGCGGCGTCGGCGCGGAGCACCGGGGTGCCGTCGGCGTCCGGCCGGGTGGCGCAGCCGAGCTGGACGCCGAGGTCGATCTGGGGGACGAACCCGTAGCCGGTGGCGAGGGTGTCGCAGGGGACGCGGCGGGTGTCCAGCACGTTCCAGTCGCGGTCCAGGCGGGCCACGGTGACGGCCTCCAGCTCGCGGTCGCCGTGCGCGGCCACGACCGCGTGGCGGGTCCGGTACGGCACGCGATGCCGGGCGAAGGCGGCCAGGTGACGCGCGGCCTCCCCCGCCTTGCCCAGGGCGAGCAGGGGGTGGCGGGCCAGGCCCAGTCCGCCGTTGGCCTCGTACACGCCGGGGATCCGCGCCCCGGCCGCGGCCAGGCCCGCCGCGACGGGCAGCAGGAACGGCCCGGTGCCGGCCACCACGACCCGGTCGCCCGCCACCACGCCCTGGCCCTTGAGCAGGGCCTGAGCCCCTCCGGCGGTGAGCACTCCCGGCAGGTCCCAGCCGGGGAACGGCAGCGGCCGGTCGTGCGCGCCGGTCGCGATCAGCAGTCTGCGGCACCGGACGGCGGTCCCGCCCAGGCAGTGCGCGGTGAAGCCGTCGTCCTCCCGGGTGACGGCCCACACCTGCCGGCCCGTCAGGACCTCGGCCCGTTCCGTCAGCGCCCGCACCTGCCGGGCGAAGCGCGCGAAGCCCTCGGTCGGGGGCTCGCCGGGCACGCCCCGGTGCCGGAAGTACTGCCCGCCGAGCCGTGCTCCGGAGTCGACGAGCGCCACCCGCAGCCCTCGCAGCGCCGCCGTCAGCGCTCCCGCCACTCCGGCGGGCCCGCCGCCGACGACGGCGAGATCGTAGATCGCAGGCGACGGGGAGGGGCCGGTCATGACGTGGTCACCTGGTCCCCCGGGCGGGCCTCGGTGAGGCAGGCGCGTTCGACCGGGCCGCCGTTGACGCTGACCAGGCAGTCGAAGCAGACCCCGATCCCGCAGAAGAGCCCGCGCGGCCGGCCGCCGAAGCGGGTGGTGCGCCAGGCGCGGATGCCCGCCGCGTGCAGGGCGGCCCCGACGGTCTGGCCGGGCAGCGCCGGCACGGGCCGCCCGTCGACGGTGATCTCGAAGGTCATCGGTGCTCCCCGGAGCCGAAGCGGTCGGGACGGAACGGGTGGAGGTCCAGGTCGGGCCGGGCTCCGGTGAGCACCTGGGCGAGCAGGTGGCCGGTGGCGGGGGCCAGACCGATGCCGGCGCCCTCGTGGCCGCAGGCGTGGTGGAGCCCGGGCGCGCGAGGGTCTGCGCCGATCACGGGCAGGTGGTCCGGGCAGTACGGGCGGAACCCGCAGTAGGACCGGATGGCCCGGACCGCGCCCAGCGCGGGGAACAGGGCGACGGCCTGGGCTGCCAGCCGTGACAGCACCGGCAGCGACGTGGTCCGGTCGAACCCGACCCGTTCCCTGCTGGCCCCGATGAGCACGGTGCCGGCCGGCGTGCCCTCGACGACGGCCGAGGTCTGCAGCCCGGCGGAGTCGCTGGCGACGTCGGTGACGTACGCGGCCGTGTAGACCTTGTGCCGGACGAGCGGCTCGGGCAGCGGCTCGGTGACGAGGATGAACCCGCGTCTGGGCAGCACGGGCAGGCTCACCCCGGCCAGGGCGGCCAGCTCGCCGCCCCAGGTGCCGGCCGCGTTGACCACGGCCCCGGCCAGCATGTCGCCGTCGTCGGTGCGCACGCCGGTGACGCGGTCGCCGGAGCGGACGAAGCCGGTGACGGTGACGCCGAGGCGCAGCTTCAGCGCGCCATGACCGAAGCTGTCGGCGCCGTGCCGGAGCAGCCGGGCGGCGGCCAGCATGGGCTGCACCTGGGCGTCCTGCGGGTAGTGGACGCCGCCGGCCAGTCCTTCGGCCAGGTGGGGCTCCAGTGCGCGCAGGCCGCCCGCGGGCACCACGTCGTGCGGGAGTCCCTGCTCGGCGGCCAGCTCCACCAGCCGCTCCTGGATGGCGGGCGTCTCGGCCACGACCAGCCCGCCCTTGGGCTCGTACTCGAAGCCGCCGGACGTCTCGGCCAGCTCCCGCCACAGGCGGCTGGAGAGCACGGCCAGGTCCAGTTCCGGGCCGGGTTCCTTGTCGGAGACGAGCACGTTGCCCTCGCCCGCCCCGGTGGTGCCGCCGGCCACGGGGCCGCGGTCGAGGACGGTGACGTCCAGTCCGGCGCGGGCGGCGTAGTAGGCGCACGCGGCGCCGACGACCCCCGCGCCGACGATGATCACGTCGGACATCGCCACCTCCGCTCAGTAATATGTCACATACGCCGGGGGTTGAAAAGCCGGTGAAAGGACCGCGCCACCAGGCCCGTACCATCGATGACGTGAAGCTACCCACGGACCACTCCTCTCCTCTCGTGCGGGGGCTGTTCTCGTTCTGGGCGCCGACCCCCGCGGCCATGCGGGGCTGGGCGCTGGCGTCCGTCGTGGTCAACGCCGGCATCACGGTGAGCGGCGCGGTGGTGCGCGTCACCGGCTCCGGCCTGGGCTGCCCCACCTGGCCGCGGTGCACCGCCGACAGCTTCGTCCCGGTCCCGCACCCCGAGATCGACCCGCTCAACATGGCGATCGAGTTCGGCAACCGGCTGGTGACGTTCCTGGTGCTGGTGGTGGGCCTGGCCTGCGTGATCGCGGCGATGCGGCTGTCGCCCCGGCGCCCGTCGCTGGTGTGGCTGGCCTGGCTGCAGCCGGTGGGCATCCTGGCCCAGGCGCTGTGGGGTGCCGTCGTGGTGAGCTCCCTGCTCAACCCGTTCACGGTGAGCATGCACTTCCTGCTGTCGATCGGCCTGACCGCCGCCTGCTGGGCGCTCTACGCCCGCGCCGGCGAGGGCGACGCGCCCGTCCGGCCCGTGACCCACGGCGCCATCCGGCGGCTCGGCCACGTCCTGCTGGCGGCGGTGTTCGTGCTCGTGGTCCTGGGCGTGGTGGTGACCGGCACCGGCCCGCACTCGGGTGACGTGGCGGCCTCGCGGTTCGGCTTCGACATCGAGACCGTGGCGCGGCTGCACGCCGACGCCGCCTACCTGGTGGTGGGGCTGACGTTCGCGCTGCTGTTCGCGCTGTACGTGACCGGCGCGCCGCGACGGGTCCGCCAGGCGGCGCTGGCGCTGCTGGTGGTGGAGCTGCTGCAGGGCGTGATCGGCTACGTCCAGTACTTCCTCGGCGTGCCCGCGGCCCTGGTGACGCTGCACGTGCTCGGCTCGACCCTGGTCTGGATCTTCACGCTGCGGGTGGTCACCTCGCTGCGCACGCGCGGCCCGCTGACCGAGCCCGCCGCCCCGGCGCCCGTCGCGGCGCCCAGCCCCGTCTGACCCCCTCCCCCACCGGATCCCCCGCCGCGACACCGACCGTTCTGCCAGCCTTCGGGATGAGAAGTCCGCCACTCCCCCACCGGCTGGAGGCCCCTTTTGCGGGCGTTCGTCCGCTCCTCTCGGCAGCTCCCGCAGGGCGGGAGACCTCGCCGCGGCGGGTGCCGACTCAGCCGGGCGCGTAGCCCGCCTTGCCGGCGGGCGCGGGCGGCACCGGGAAACCGGCGCGGGCCGTGCTCATGCACTCCAGCAGGGCCCGCTGCTCCTCGTGGAAGGTCTGCTCGTCCACCATGCGCCGGGCGGCCCGTTCGTGCAGCAGGCCCAGCTCGGTGGCGGCCAGCTGGTAGTCGCTCATCGCCCGCAGCCCCTTCCTGCCGCCGTACATGCGCGCCCACTGCCGGGCGTGCCTGCGCCGGGGCAGCGCCGACAGCATGTGGATGTCCTCGCTGGTCACCAGCTTGGTCGGCTCGTACGGGGGGAGGTAGCGCTGGATGAGCGCGACGATGCGGCGCCGGTCGCGGATGATGACGCCGACGAGCACCACGAGCACCGCCATCAGCACCAGGTAGGCCACCGCCAGGCCGGGGAAGCCGCCGTAGGAGACGAGCCCGTTCCACAGGCCGTGCAGGACCATCGCGCCCGACCAGCCCGCCATGATGGAGAAAGTCCGCTCCGGCCCGTGCCGCTGCGCCGCGTAGGCGACCGCGACGCCGATCATCGAGGTGAACAGCGGGTGCGCGAACGGCGACAGGATGCCGCGCAGCACCACGGTCACGGCCAGCCCCACCCCGCCGGCCTCGCTGTTGAGCGCGGCCAGGTAGTAGCTGACGTTCTCGCTCATGGCGAAGCCGAGCCCGACCATGCTGGCGTAGATGATGCCGTCGGTGAGCCCGTCCAGCTCGAACCGGCGAAAGCGCAGCAGCCCGAGGAGCACCAGCCCCTTCATCGTCTCCTCGACCACCGGGGCGCCGAAGGTGGCCGCGATGTTGCGGGCGCTGGCCTCCGACAGGTTGACGGTGTCCATGATGTAGTGCAGGTTGAGCGAGTTGACCAGGCCCGCGACCAGCACGGCCACGCCCGCTCCCCAGGCGAAGGCGAAGACCAGGTTGCTGCGCGGCTCCGGCTCCATCCGATCGAGCGCGAGCACCGCGGCCAGCAGCAGCGGCACCGGCGCCAGGGCGAGGGCCAGGGCGATGAAGAACTGCACCGGCTCGCCGTTGAGCACGTCGAAGGAGAACGAGACGAGGGTGCAGATGCCGGTGAGGACCAGCCCGATGATCAACGCTGAAGACGGGCGGTCCTTGAACACCCAGCGTGGATCATGGGACGGCATACGGTGACTGTAACCGATACAGGAGACGATGTCCTTCCCGGCACAAACGCCGTCCTTCCCGGCACAAACGCCGTCCTTCCCGGCTCACGCGCCCCACGGCCCCGGCCGGTCAGACCAGCAGCGGGTCGATGGCCACGGCCAGGAACAGCAGCGCCAGGTAGGCGTTCGACCAGTGGAAGAACCGCATCGGCCGCAGGTCCACCCCGGTCTTGCCGGCGTTGAGCCGGGTCAGCAGGGCGTGCGCCTCCCACAGGAACAGCGCGCCCAGCGCGCCGGCCACGACCGGGTAGAACAGCGTGGTGCCGGCGACCGGCCACAGCGCCAGCGAGCACAGCACGGTCGCCCAGCTGTAGGCGATCGACTCCATGATGACCCGGCGCTCGGTGGCGACCACGGGCAGCATCGGCACCGCGGCGGCCGCGTAGTCCTCCTTATAGCGCATGGCGAGGGTCCAGGTGTGCGGCGGCGTCCAGAAGAACACCACGCCGAACAGGACCAGCGGCGCCCAGTCGAGCCGCTCGGTGATGCCCGCCCAGCCGATCAGCACCGGCATGCAGCCCGCGATGCCGCCCCAGACGATGTTCTGGGCGGTGCGCCGCTTGAGGATCAGCGAGTAGACCAGCACGTAGTAGAGGATCGCGGCGGTCGACAGCGTCGCGGCGAGCCAGTTGGTGGTCAGCCACAGCCCCGCGGAGGACAGCACGCCCAGCACGATGCCGAAGATCAGCGCGGCGCGCGGCGTCACCTGGTGCCTGGCCAGGGGGCGGCGCCGGGTGCGGCGCATCTTCTGGTCGATGTCGCGGTCGATGTAGCAGTTGAGCGCGTTGGCGCTGCCGGCCGACATGGTGCCGAACACCATCACCGAGACCGCCGTCCACAGCGGGGGCAGGCCGCCGGCCGCCAGGAACATCACCGGGAGCGTCGAGATCAGCAGCAGCTCGATGACGCGCGGCTTCATCAGGGCGACGTAGGCCTTGACGACCCCGCCGATCGACCGCGGCGCGGCGTGCGCCACGGCGGCGGAACCCTCGTGCGGCCTGCTCGCCTGCCTGTTCGTCAGCACCGTCAAGGCGCTTCCAGCACGTGCGGAGTCAACGCGTAACCTCGGATTGAAGCGGATTCGTGAGGGCAGCCGTGGCGTCCCTGGGAACAAACAAACTGTAGTCGCAAGGGCGGGCGGTCCGGCCAATGGGGGGCGTGCGCTTGCTCGGGAACACGCGTGAGTGGACGGGGAATCTACGTCCGTCGTCACTCGGTTAGGGTCCGTGTGGGCGGGATCGCCAACCGGCACCATCAGACAACTAGATTCCGGAGATCGAGCGTGAGCACCGAACTCGTGCCAGCCCTTGAGTGGACCGACCTCGACAGGCAGGCCGTCGACGTCGTCCGAGCGCTGGCGATGGACGCAGTGGAGAAGGCGGGTTCGGGACATCCCGGCACCGCGATGAGCCTGGCTCCCGCCGCGTACCTGCTCTTTCAGCACGCGATGCGGCACGATCCGACCGACCCGCAGTGGGCGGGGCGCGACCGCTTCGTGCTCTCCGCCGGCCACACCAGCCTGACCCTGTACATCCAGCTCTACCTGTCGGGCTACGGGCTGACGCTGGACGACCTGCGGCGGCTGCGCCAGTGGGACAGCCTCACGCCCGGCCACCCCGAGCACGGCCACACCGCCGGCGTCGAGACCACCACGGGCCCGCTCGGTCAGGGACTGGGCAACGCCGTGGGCATGGCGATGGCGGCCCGCCGCGAGCGCGGCCTGTTCGACCCCGACGCCGAGCCCGGCCGCTCGCCCTTCGACCACCACATCTGGTGCGTCGTGAGCGACGGCGACATCGAGGAGGGCATCAGCCACGAGGCCAGCTCGCTCGCCGGCCACCAGAAGCTGGGCAACCTCATCGTCATCTACGACGACAACCACATCTCCATCGAGGACGACACCCTCATCGCCAAGTCCGAGGACGTGGTCAAGCGCTACGAGGCCTACGGCTGGCACACCGTCAGCGTCGACTGGACCGAGTCCGGCGACTACACCGAGGACGTGCAGGCGCTGTACGAGGCGCTGCAGGAGGCCAAGGCCGAGACCGGCCGGCCCTCGTTCGTCCGGCTGCGCACGATCATCGGCTGGCCCGCGCCCAACAAGCAGAACACCGGCAAGATCCACGGCTCGGCGCTCGGCGCCGAGGAGGTCGCGGCCACCAAGCAGGTGCTCGGCATGGACCCGGCCAAGACCTTCGACGTGCCCGACGAGGTGCTCAAGCACGCCCGCGAGGTGGCCGCCAGGGGCCGCGAGGCGCACGCCGAATGGGAGCAGGGCTACCGGAGCTGGCGCGAGGCCAACCCGGAGCGGGCCGCGGAGTTCGACCGCATCTCCCACCGCGAGCTGCCCGCCGGCTGGACGAGCGCGCTGCCGTCGTTCGAGGTGGGCGCCTCGATGGCCACCCGCAAGGCCTCCGGCGAGGTGCTGAGCGCGCTGGCGCCGGTGCTGCCCGAGCTGTGGGGCGGCTCGGCGGACCTGGCCGAGTCCAACAACACCACGATGAAGGGCGAGCCGTCCTTCATCCCCGAGGAGTTCCAGACCAAGGACTTCCCCGGCCACCGCTACGGCCGCACCCTCCACTTCGGCATCCGCGAGCACGCCATGGGCGCCATACTCAACGGCATCGCGCTGCACGGCGGCACCCGCCCGTACGGCGGCACGTTCCTGGTGTTCTCCGACTACATGCGCCCGTCGGTGCGGCTGGCCGCGCTGATGAAGCTGCCGGTCACGTACGTGTGGACGCACGACTCCATCGGCCTGGGCGAGGACGGGCCGACCCACCAGCCGGTCGAGCACCTGTGGTCGCTGCGCGCCATCCCCGGCCTGGACGTCGTGCGCCCGGCCGACGCCAACGAGACCGCGGCGGCCTGGAAGACGGTGCTGGAGCACACCGACCGGCCCGCGGCCATCGCGCTGACCCGGCAGAACCTGCCGGTCCTGGAGGGCACCAGCGCCGACGGCGTGGCCCACGGCGGCTACGTCCTGCGCGAGGCCTCCGACGGCCAGCCCAGGGTCATCCTCATCGCCACCGGCAGCGAGGTGGAGATCGCCGTCCAGGGCGGGGAGCTGCTGGAGTCGCAGGGCATTCCGACACGAGTCGTGTCGATGCCGTGTGTCGAGTGGTTCAAGGGGCAGGACTCCGCATATAAGCAGACCGTCCTGCCGTCGTCGATCCGGGCTCGGGTCGCCGTCGAGGCGGGAATCGCCCTCGGCTGGCACGAGTTCGTCGGCGAGTGCGGCGAGGTCGTCAGCCTCGAACACTTCGGCGCCTCCGCGCCGTACAAGACCCTGTACGAGCAGTTCGGGCTGACGGCGGAGCGGGTGGCCGCGGCGGCCAGGGCGTCTCTGGCCAAGCTGGGGCAGGACAAGGGCGAGACGACGGGAAACTGAGAGACATGAGCGAGATCCTCAAGAAGCTGTCCGGCCAGGGCGTGGCCGTCTGGCTCGACGACATCAGCCGCGAACGCCTGCGCACCGGCAACCTGGAGCAGGTGATCCGGGACAAGAACGTGGTCGGGGTGACGTCCAACCCGACGATCTTCGCCAGCGCGCTGAGCAAGGGCGACGCCTACGACACGCAGATGCACGACCTGGCGGTGCGCGGCGTCGACATCGGCGAGGCCGTGCGCGCCATCACCACCTACGACATCCGGTGGGCCGCCGACGTGCTGCGGCCGGTCTACGACGCCACCTCGGGGGTCGACGGCCGGGTGTCGCTGGAGGTGGACCCGCGCCTGGCCCGTGACACCGACAAGACGGTCGCCGAGGCCCGTGCGCTGTGGTGGCTGGTCGACCGGCCCAACCTGTTCATCAAGATCCCGGCGACCGTGGAAGGGCTGTCGGCGATCACGCAGGCGATCGGCGAGGGCATCAGCGTCAACGTCACGCTGATCTTCTCCCTGGAGCGCTACCGCGCCGTCATGGACGCCTGGCTGTCCGGTCTGGAGGCCGCGCAGGCCAAGGGGCTCAACCTGGCCACGATCGAGTCGGTGGCCTCGTTCTTCGTCAGCCGCGTCGACACCGAGATCGACAAGCGGCTCGACAGCGTGGGCAGGCCCGAGCTGAAGGGCAAGGCGGGCGTGGCCAACGCGCGCCTGGCCTACGCCGCCTTCGAGGAGGTCATGAACTCCGACCGCTGGCAGCGGCTGCGCGCCGCCGGGGCCCGCCCGCAGCGCCCGCTGTGGGCCTCCACCGGCGTCAAGAACCCCGACTACTCCGACACCATGTACGTCGACCAGCTCGTCGCGCCCGGCACCGTCAACACCATGCCGGAGAAGACGCTGGACGCGGTCGCCGACCACGGCGACGTCACCGGCGACACCGTGCGGCCCTTCTACGAGCAGGCCTGGAACACCATGGCCGAGCTCAAGGACGCCGGCATCGACTACGACGACGTGGTCAGGGCGCTGGAGGAGGAGGGCGTGCAGAAGTTCGAGGCGTCCTGGAACGAGCTGCTCGAAAGCGTACGCAAGAACCTGGTCCCCTAGCGCCGTCCGCGCCGCGGCGGAGGGGGCGGCTCCTTCGCCGCGGCGCGCCCGTACAGGAGGTTTGAGATGAGTGACCCGGCAGGGCCCCCGGCGGAGGCGCTCGCCGTGGCCGCG
>NZ_JAPNNL010000130.1 GCF_027620315.1 Nonomuraea corallina
ACCTGCTCAGCGCGCTCGTCCGGATCGACGAGCTGACCGAGCGCGAGCTGCTGGCCACGTGCGTGCTGCTGCTCGTGGCCGGGCACGAGACGACCGTCAACCTCATCGCCAACGGCGTGCTGGCCCTGGTCCGGCACGGCGTGCTGAGCGAGGCCGCGCACCGGCCCAGGGAGGTCGTCGAGGAGGTGCTCAGGTACGATCCGCCGGTCCAGCTCACGGCGCGCACCGCGCTGCGGGACGCCGAGCTGGACGGGGTCGCGGTGCCGGCGGGCACGATGACGATGGCGCTGGTCGGCGCGGCCAACCGCGACCCCGGCGTCTTCCCCGCCCCGGACGTGTTCGACGTGGGGCGGGCGCCGGGCCGGCATCTGGCGTTCGGCCTGGGCGTGCACTTCTGCCTGGGCGCGTCCCTGGCCCGGCTGGAGGGCGAGGTGGCGCTGGCCGCGCTGGCCCGGGCGGCGCCGGGGCTGGAACTGGCCGATCCTGATCCGCCGTACAAGGGGAACCTCGTGCTGCGCGGCCTCGCCCGGCTGCCCGTGCGGCTCAACCGCGGCCGGGGCGGCGTGGCACCCGCCCCCGGCGCGGTCAGCGGGTCGGTTTGACCAGCGGGAACAGGATGGTCTCGCGGATGTTGCGGCCGGTGAAAGCCATGATCATCCGGTCGATGCCGGCGCCCATGCCGCCCGTGGGGGGCATGCCGTACTCCAGGGCCTGGAGGAAGTCCTCGTCGAGCTGCATGGCCTCGAGGTCGCCGCCCGCGGCGAGCAGGGACTGCTCCTCCAGCCGGCGACGCTGGTCGATCGGGTCGTTCAGCTCGGAGTAGGCGGTGCCGAGCTCAGTGCCGAAGCCGATGAGGTCCCACTTCTCGGTCAGGAGCGGGTTGTCGCGGTGGACGCGGGCCAGCGGAGAGGTCTCCAGCGGGTAGTCCATGACGAACGTCGGCTGGATCAGGGTGTGCTCGATCAGCTCCTCGAACAGCTCCTGGACGAGCTTGCCCTGGCCCCACTTCGGGTCCCACTTCACGTCGTGCTTGTCGGCCAGGGCCCGGACGCGCTCCAGCGGGGTCTCGGTGGTGACCTCCTCGCCCACCGCGCCGGCCACCAGGTCGTACAGCCTGGCCCTGGGCCACTCGGGCAGCCCGAGGTCGACCTCGACGCCGTCGTGGACGACCACGGTGGTGTCGAGCGCGGCCACCACGGCCTTCTGGTACATCCGCTGGGTGAGGTCGGCCATGTCGTGGTAGTCGAGGTAGGTGCCGTAGGCCTCGACCATGGTGAACTCGGGGTTGTGGGTGGAGTCGGCGCCTTCGTTGCGGAAGTTGCGGTTGACCTCGAAGACCTTCTCGATGCCGCCGACCACGAGCCGCTTGAGGTAGAGCTCGATCGCGATGCGGAGGTAGAGCTCCATGTCGTAGGCGTTGATGTGGGTGGCGAAGGGCCGGGCCGCCGCGCCGCCGTGGATCGGCTGCAGCATCGGCGTCTCGACCTCGAGGTAGCCCTCCTCGTGCCAGAAGTCGCGCACCGCGCGCACGGTGGCGCTGCGGACGCGGGCCATCCTGCGGGCCTCGTCGTTGACGATGAGGTCGACGTAGCGCTGGCGGACCCGCGCCTCCGGGTCGGTCAGGCCGATGTGCTTCTCCGGCAGCGGGCGCAGGCACTTGGAGGTGATCTGCCAGCGGTCGGCGAGGATGGACAGCTCGCCGCGCCGAGAGGTGATCACCTCGCCCTCGACGCCGACGTGGTCGCCCAGGTCGACGTCGTGCTTCCAGGACGCGAGCGACTCCTCGCCCACCTTGTCGAGCGAGATCATGACCTGCAGGTCGGCGGTGCCGTCGCGCAGGGTCGCGAAGCAGAGCTTGCCGCCCACGCGGTTGAGCATGACGCGCCCGGCCACGCCCACCCGGTCGCCGGTGGCGGTGTCGGGCTCCAGGCCCTGGTATTTCTCCCTGACCTCGGCGTTGGTGGTCGTGCGGGGGAAGGTCACCGGGTAAGGGTCGACGCCTTCGGCGCGAAGGCGGTCGAGCTTCTCCCTCCGGATGCGCATCTGCTCGGGAAGTTCGTCGCTCACACCACCAAAGGGTAGGGGATACGGCCGCCTGCAAGGTCTGGTCGGTCCCCTGCAGGGGGCCTGCAAGCACGCTCCGTTACCTATGAGTCACGAGCTCGAAGGGGATCCGGCAACGTGCCGGGTCTGGGGAGGGGCTCAGGGAGAGATCATGTTCAGGAAGATCGCCACCGGCCTGCTCGCCGTCGCCGCCACCGGAGCTCTCGCCCTGTCGATGCCGGCCGCCGCGAGCGCCGCCACCGCCTCCGGCGGCTTCGACTACGCCGACTCCTGGGGCCCGGTCTACGCCAAGCACCGCCTCGCCAAGGCCACCGGCTGGATCGGCGTGGAGTGGGACGAGCACCAGGAGTCCAACGCGGTCTCCGTCCGCGGCCGGCTCTACGACCTCGACCGGCGCACCTACGGGCAGGGCGGCAAGTGCGCCTACGTGAAGGTCCAGGCCGCCGACTTCCACCACGACTGGGACGAGGTCTACACCAGGAAGTTCTGCGGCTACCCGGGCGCCAAGAAGTTCGCCTTCGACGTCGACGACGTCTCCGCCGTACGGGTGAAGGTCTGCCAGATCCCCCCGAACCGGCACTGGGTGACCAAGTGCGGCCACTGGGAGTACCTGTACGCCGCCGAGTCCGAGTAGGGCTTCACACGAGCCGCAGGCGGTCCCCTACCCGAGCGGGGGGCCGCCTGCGCCCTTTCACGCGGTGTTGCGCTGGTAGACGAGCCGCAGCCCGATGAGCGTGAGCCAGGGCTCCTGCACGTCGATGGAGCGTGACTCGCCGACGACCAGGCCGGCGTGGCTGCCGGTGGCGACCACCGTGACGTCGTCGGGGTCGTCGGCCAGCTCGGCGGCCATCCGTTCGACGATGCCGTCGACCTGGCCGGCGAATCCGTAGATGATGCCCGCCTGAAGCGCTTCGACGGTGTTCTTGGCGATGACCGAGCGGGGCCTGATCAGCTCCACCTTGTGCAGCTGGGCGCCGGCGGCGGCCAGGGCGTCGACGGAGATCTCGATGCCGGGGGCGGTGACCGCGCCGATGTACTCGCCCTTGGCCGACACCGCGTCGAAGGAGGTGGCGGTGCCGAAGTCGACGATGATGCAGGGGCCGCCGTACTGGTCGATGGCGGCCAGGGCGTTCACGATGCGGTCGCTGCCGACCTCCTTGGGGTTGTCCATCCGTACCGGCACGCCGGTGCGGACGCCGGGCTCCACCACGACGGCGGTGACGTCGCCGTAGTAGCGGCGGCACATCTCGCGCATCTCGTTGAGCACGCTGGGCACGGTCGAGCAGATCGCGATGCCGCCGATGTCGGTGCCCTTGAGCAGGGGCGACTGGGCGAGCAGGCCCTGGAGGACGACCGCGATCTCGTCGGCGGTGCGGCGGGCGTCGGTGGCCAGCCGCCAGTGCTCGATGACGTCCTCGCCTTCGAAGAGCCCGAGCACCGTGTGAGTGTTGCCGACGTCGATCGTGAGCAGCATGTGTTACCCCCGTAGATCCAGTGCGACGTCCAAGGCCGGCGCCGAATGGGTCAGAGCGCCTACCGCAAGGTAGTCCACGCCAGTCTCCGCCACACCACGGGCCGATTCCAAGGTCAATCCCCCGCTGGCTTCGAGCGCAACCGCCGCATTGGCGCGATTTTTCGTGATTTGGACGGCTTGGGCCGTTTGCTCCACGGTGAAGTTGTCCAGCAAGATCACCTCCGCCCCCTCGGCCAGCGCCTCCTCCAGCTCCGCGAGGCTGTCGACCTCCACCTGGATCGGCAGGTCCGGGTACCGCTCACGCACCGCGCGGAACGCCTGCGCCACCCCTCCGGCCGCCACCACGTGATTGTCCTTGATCAGGGCCGCGTCCGACAGCGACATCCGGTGGTTGACGCCGCCGCCGCAGCGCACCGCGTACTTCTCCAGCGCGCGCAGCCCCGGCAGCGTCTTGCGGCTGTCGCGCACCCGCGCGCGGGTGCCGCTGATCGCCTCCACCCACCGGCCGGTCAGCGTGGCGATCCCGGACAGGTGCGTGACCAGGTTGAGCGCCGTGCGCTCGGCCGTCAGCAGAGCCCGCGTCGGGCCCTGCACCGTCATCAGCACCTCGCCCTTGCGGACCCGCTCGCCGTCCTTGGCCTTCCTCTCGGTACGGGTCGCGCCCAGCCGCAGGAACACCGCCTCGGCGAGGGCGAGGCCGGCCACCACGCCGTCGGCGCGGGCCACCATGTCGCCGGACGAGCGCTGACCGGCCGGGATCGTGGCGATGCTGGTCACGTCGCCCGCCTCCGACAGGTCCTCGGCCAGCGCCCGGTCGATCACCGCGTCGGCGTCGGCGGGGTCGAGTCCGGCGGCGGCCAGCTCCTGGGCGAGCCGCCGCGGCATGGCGTCGCCGTGCGGGGTGTAGGTCATGTGCAGGCCCTCCTCGGTCAGGGTCACGTCCAGGTGGCCCAGCCACTCGTGATCGTCGCGCTCGGGGTGGTCCTCGCGCCAGTGGGAGCCGCGCGTCTCCAGCCGCGCCGCCGCCGTGCCCGCGAGCACGGTGGCCACCGTGAGCAGGTTGGTGGTCTCCCAGGACTCGGTGCACGGCGCCACCGCCACCGGCGTCCAGCGGGCGTCGCGCAGCGCCCCGGCGGTGGTCAACAGGGAGTCGCGGTCGCGCAGCACGCCGGCGCCGGCGCTCATGTGGCCCTGGATGCGGGCGCGGGCCCGCGGGTCGATCAGACCGGCCGGCGCGGCGGGCCGCTCGGGCGGTCCCGGGCGGGGCCGGGCCCGGTGGATGTCCTCGGCGATCCGCTCGGCGAACACCAGCCCTTCGAGCAGCGAGTTGGAGGCCAGCCGGTTGGCGCCGTGCACGCCGGTGCAGGCGACCTCGCCGCACGCGTACAGCCCTTCGATGGAGGTGCGGCCGTGCAGGTCGGTGCGGACGCCGCCGCTGGCGTAGTGCGCGGCCGGGGACACCGGGACGAGCTGGGTGACCGGGTCGATGCCGTGCTCGCGGCAGACGGCCTGGATCGTGGGGAACCTGGCCCGCCACTTGTCGGCCCCGAAGTGGCGGCCGTCGAGGAAGACGTGGTCGCGCCCGGTCTCGCGCATCACCCGCGTGATCGCCTTGGCCACCACGTCGCGCGGCGCCAGGTCGGCCAGTTCGTGCGCGCCGGTCATGAACCGGTTGCCGTCGTGGTCGACCAGGAACGCGCCCTCGCCCCTGACCGCCTCCGAGATCAGCGGCTGCTGCCCGGTGGAACCCTCGCCGAGCCAGAGCACGGTCGGGTGGAACTGGACGAACTCCAGGTCGCGCACCACCGCCCCGGCCCGCAGCGCCAGCGCGACCCCGTCGCCGGTGGACACGACGGGGTTCGTCGTGGCCGCGTACACCTGGCCCATGCCGCCGGTGGCGAGCACGACCGCGCGGGCCCTGACCGCGCCCACGCCGTCGCGCGCGCCCTCGCCCATGACGTGCAGGGTGACGCCGGTGGCCCGGCCGGCGGCGTCCTTCAGCAGGTCGAGGACGAGCGCGTGCTCGATCACCTCGATGCCGCTCGCCCGGACCGCCTCGACGAGCGCGCGCTGCACCTCGGCGCCGGTGGCGTCGCCGCCGGCGTGCACGATGCGGTCGCGCCGGTGCCCGCCCTCCCGGGTGAGCTGGAGCCGGCCGTCGGGGGCCCGGTCGAAGCGGGCGCCGCGGTCCATCAGCCGCCGCAGCGCCCCCGGGCCCTCGGTCACCATCGTCCGCACGGCCTGCCTGTCGCACAGCCCGACTCCGGCCAGCAGCGTGTCGTTGAGGTGCTCGTCCGGGGTGTCGCCGGGGTCGAGCACGGCCGCGATGCCGCCTTGCGCCCAGCGGGTCGAGCCGGAGGAGAGCACGTCCTTCGTGACGACCATGACCCGCTCGGTGGGGGCCAGCTCGGCGTGGCGCAGCGCCACGGTGAGCCCGGCGATCCCGGACCCGACCACGACCACGTCGGCCTCGGCGGTCCAGCCGGGTTCGGGGGCCGCCAGCCGCAGGGGGATCGCCGGTGCACTCATGGGGCCCTCCTCGATGGGCGATTTCGTCACTATGACGATAACGCCTGGAGGAGAACGGCCGCGCCCCGGGGGGCCGCTACCGGCCCAGCCGCACCACCGCGTTGTCGATCAGCCGCGTCGCGCCGGCCCTGGCGGCCACCGCCAGGACCGCCTCTCCCTCGTACGCGTCGGGAACCTCCAGGAACGTCGCCGGGTCCACCAGCGCCAGATAGTCGACCTCCAGCTCCGGCGGGGCCTCGGCCAGCGCCTTGGCGGCCGAGGCGCGGACGCGGGCCGGGGTCGGCTCGCCCGCCCCGGCGCGCAGGGCGCGCGACAGCGACAGCGCCGCCCGGCGCTCGGCGTCGGACAGGTAGCGGTTGCGGCTGGACAGGGCCAGCCCGTCGGGCTCCCGGACGGTCGGCGCGCCGACGATCTCCACCGGCACGTCGAGGTCGGCGACCATGCGGCGGATCATGGAAAGCTGCTGGGCGTCCTTCTGCCCGAACACCGCCAGGTCCGGCCGCACCAGGTTGAACAGCTTGAGCACCACGGTCAGCATGCCGTCGAAGTGGCCCGGCCGCGAGGCGCCCTCGACGATCCGGCCCATCCCGCCCGCCGACACGCTCACCTGACGGTCGGGCAGGTACATCTCGTCGGCGGCCGGGGCGAAGACCACGTCCACGCCCTCCTCCCGGCACGCCGCGAGGTCGGCGTCGAAGGTGCGGGGGTAGCGCTGGAAGTCCTCCCCCGGCCCGAACTGCAGCGGGTTGACGAAGACGCTGACGACGACCTCGTCGGCGCGCTCGCGGGCGAGCCTGATGAGCGAGCGGTGGCCTTCGTGCAGGGCCCCCATGGTGGGGACGAGGGCGAGGGTCCCGCCCTTGCGGGCCTCGGTCAGGTCAGAGCGGTTCCTGGCGACGATCGGGTGCATGCGCTGCCTCCAGAACGGATCCATGCCCGGAGTGGGTCACGGTCAGGTCCATATGTTGCCACCCAGCGCGTCGAGCAGCCGCTCGGCCTCCTCCGGCTTGAGCAGCCCGGCCGCGAGCGCCCGGTCCGCCGTGAGCCTGGCCAGCGCCACGTAGGCGTCGGCCGCTTCGGGCGCGGCCAGGATCAGCGCGTCGACGTGCTTGCGCACGGTGCCGGCGTCGCCGCGGACCACCGGCCCGGTCAGCGCGGTCAGGCCGAGTCTGAGCACGTTGTCGAGCGCCGCGCCGAGCAGCGGCCCGAGCATCCGCCCCGGGTGCTCGACGCCGATGCGGCCGAGCAGGTCCTCCGACTCGGCGATGAGCGTGACCATGTGGTTGGAGGCGTTGGCCAGGGCCGCGTGGTAGAGCGGGCGGTCGGCGTCGGCAATCCACACCGGCTCCCCGCCCATCTCGATGACCAGGGCCTCGGCGATGGGCCGCAGCGGCTCGGGGGCGGTGACGCCGAACGAGCAGCCGGTGATCCGGTTGAGGTCGTCGTCGCGGCCGGTGAACGTCATCACGGGGTGCAGCGCCAGCGGCAGCGCGCCCTTGCGCGCGGCCGGTTCGAGCACGGACAGCCCGTACGCGCCGCTGCAGTGGACGAGGATCTTGCCGCCCAGGTCGGCGCCGGTGGCGGCGAGACCGCCGACCAGGTCGGGCAGGGCGTCGTCGGGCACGGTGAGCAGGATGAGCTGGGCCGCCGCCACGACCTCGTCGGGCCGTACCGGCTCGATCCCCAGCCGGGCCGCGGCCCAGCGCCGGGAGGAGTCGGAGACGCCGCTCGCGGCGACGACGCGATGGCCGGCCTGCGCCAGCGCGGCCCCGAGCGCGGAGCCCACCTTGCCGGCTCCCAGCACACCGACGCCCAGGCGGGCCGGGCGATCAGCTGCCTCCATGACGTCACCCCCCGTACGACCTATGGCACTGGCGACCAGCGTAACCGGCGCGCCGGCGGGAGCAGGTGACCGGGGTTTTGCTCCAGATTGCGTTACCGACAAATCGGATAAGGGCATATAAATCGTGCACCCCCTGTCGGAATGAGATGAGGAGAGGGGTTCACCGCAGGAAGCGGGCGCCGAGTCCCACGGGGCTCCGACGCCCGCACCGTGTCCGAACCTCTTGGGGGTGCGCGTGGCCGCCTCCGCCGACTGGCGGCCATGGCGGAGCCCGGACCGGGCCAACCGGTCCGGGCTCCCGCCGGCACCCGCGGACATCGTGAGATAGTCCAAGCATGTGGCTCACCTGGCGCGCCGCCATTCAGCGGGCGCTGTACGGCGAGGGGGGCTTCTACCTCCGCGAACGCCCCTCCGGTCACTTCCGCACCTCGGTCAGCGCGTCGCCCGCCTTCGCCGAGGCCGTGCTGGCGCTCCTGCGCGAGGTCGACGCCGAGCTCGGCCGGCCCGGGGAGCTCGACCTGGTGGACGTGGGCGCGGGCGAAGGCGTGCTGGTCGGTCATGTGCTCGGCATGGCAGGCGACGAACTGCGCGCCAGGCTCCGCGTCACGGCCGTCGACCTGTCACCCCGACCGGAGAGCCTGCCCGGGGAGATCGGCTGGTCCGCCCGGATCCCGTCCGGCATCCGGGGGCTCGTCATCGCCAACGAGTGGCTGGACAACGTGCCGGTGGACGTCGCCGAGCAGACCGCCGACGGGCCGAGGCTGGTCATGGTCCACACCGGGACCGGCGAGGAGCGGCTGGGCGATGAGCCGCCGGAGGCCGACCAGGCGTGGCTGAAGCGGTGGTGGCCGCTGTCGTGCGTGGGCTCCAGGGCCGAGATCGGCCGCACCCGCGACGCGGCGTGGGCGGCGGTGCTGAACCGGCTCGACCGGGGCCGGGCCGTCGCCATCGATTATGCACACCCTGTGGATAACCGGCCGCGTCGCGGAACACTCACCGGATATCGCGACGGCGCGGTCGTTTCTCCCATACCCGACGGGACCTGCGACATCACCGCACATGTCGCGCTTGACGCCTGCGCGGAGGCCGGCCGGCGGGCGGGCGCGATATCCACAGAGTTGTCCACACAGCGGGCCGCGCTGCGCGCGCTGGGGATCACCGGCGCCCGCCCTCCCCTCGACCTGGCCGGCGCCGACCCGTCCGGCTATCTCAGAGCGCTCGCCCGCGCCTCCGAGGAGGGCGAGCTGATCGATCCGGCCGGGCTGGGCGGGTTCGGCTGGCTCTGCCAGCGCCGGTGACCCCGGGGGCTCACCCGGTGCGCAGCTCCAGCCCCCGCAGGCCGCGGATGACGTAGCCCGGCTTCCACTCCGGCTCCCTGACCAGCTCCAGCCCCGGCGCCCGGTCGAGCAGCGCGCCGAACGACTCGGTCATCTCGATCCGGGCCAGCGGCGCGCCCAGGCAGTAGTGGATGCCCAGACCGAACGAGATGTGCGGGTTGTCCACCCGGCCCGCGTCGAACCGGTCGGGCTCCTCGAACACCTCAGGGTCGCGGTTGGCCGAGCCGAACAGCAGCGCCACCTCGGCCCCGCGCGGGATCCGCACCCCGCCGACCTCGATGTCCTCCAGCACCCACCGCTCGAACATCTGCGCCGGCGTGTCCCAGCGCAGCACCTCCTCGATCGCGGTGGGCAGCAGCGAGCGGTCCGCGCGCAGCCGGGCCAGCTCGCCCGGGTTCCTGAACAGGGCCCACCAGCCGTTGCCGGTGGCGTTCACGGTGGCCTCGTGACCGGCGTTGAGCAGCAGCACGCAGGTGCCGATCAGCTCGTCCTCCGTCAGCTCGGGGATCCGCGCCAGCGCGCTGATCAGGTCCTCGCCCGGCTGCCCGGCCCGCTCGCGGGCCAGGCCCCTGAGGTACTCGGCGAACTCGTCCGCCGCCCTGACGGCCGTGTGCTGCATCTCCTCCGTCGGGTTGAGCTCGTACATCAGGCAGATGTCGGACGACCAGGGCCGCAGCAGGTGACGGTCGGACTCGGGGATGCCCAGCATCTCCGCGATCACCGTTACCGGTAGCGGCTCGGCCACCTCGGCGATCAGGTCGCCGCCGCCCTTCTCCACGTACGCGTCCACGAGCTCCTCCGCGACGGCCCGCACGCGCGGCCGCAGGGACTCCACCATGCGCGGGGTGAACGCCTTGGACACCAGGCGGCGCAGGCGGGTGTGCACCGGCGGCTCGACGTCGAGCATGCCGGCGCGGACCACCCGCCAGAACGGCTCCTGGAACTCCGGCTCCGGCGCCCTGCCGAACTCCTCGTGCGTGGCCGTGTGCAGGTAGGAACGGCCCAGCCTGCGGTCGCGCAGCAACTCGTCCACGTCGGCGTGACGGGCGATCAGCCACTGGTCGGTGGGCTCGAAGTAGCTGACGGGGGCCTGGCGTCGCAGTTCGGCGTAGGCGTCGTAGGGATGAGCTACGAAATCCGGATTCCAAGGATCAAAGCGCACTATTTCATAGTAGAAGTGGTCTCGACCTGCTTCGCCCTCTTGCTCCGCACCCGGATGTTGAGCAGCTCCACCACGACCGAGAAGGCCATCGCGAAGTAGATGTAGCCCTTCGGAATGTGCTGGTCGAGCCCTTCGGCGACGAGCATGACCCCGATCAGCACCAGGAACGCCAGAGCCAGCATCTTGATGCTCGGATGCGCGTCGACGAACCGGGCGATCGGCCCGGAAGCGAAGAGCATCACGATCACCGCGACCACCACGGCCGCGATCATCACGCCGAGCTCGTTCACCATGCCCACGGCGGTGATGACCGAGTCGAGCGAGAAGACGATGTCGAGCAGCATGATCTGCACGATCACCGACGTGAACGAGACGACGGCCGCCGACTTGCCGTCCTTGGCCGGCCCGTCCATGGTGTGGCTGATCTCGGTGACGCTCTTGGCCAGCAGGAACAGCCCGCCCAGCAGCAGGATGAGGTCCCGGCCCGAGATCTCGTGACCGAACACCTCGAACAGCGGCGCGGTGAGCCGCACCACCCACGACAGCGCCAGCAGCAGGAGCAGTCGCATGACCAGCGCCGCGCCCAGGCCCAGCACCCGCGCCCGGTCACGCTGTTCGGGAGGCAGCTTCCCGGCCAGGATGGAGATGAAGATGATGTTGTCGATGCCCAGGACGATCTCCAGGGTCACCAGCGTGAGAAACCCTATCCAGATCTCCGGGTTGGTCACCCAGTCAAGCATCGCCGCCTACTTTCGGGGTTCGGGGTTTCGGATGGGAGGTTTTCGGGGTTGAGGGGTCGTACCCATCGGGCAACGAGTCAGGCCCCGCAGAAGTTCGCGATCCCGCTGATTCATCGGTTATAGTCCGGGACGTAGGTCATGAGTGCCAGCGCCAAGCCCCGGCTCGCTGGCCGGCAACCCTCGCGTCCGCGGCGGGGTGCCCCGGGTGAAGACCTGGTCCGTCACATGGAGTGGCGGGCAAGCGCGGGCTCCGTGGCTGCTCCAGGGGTCCGATGACCCCTGAGGAGACCTGCCGTGTCCACCCTGACGATCTTCGACGCCGCCCGCACCGCTCCCGAGGAGCGCCCCGCCCCCCGCCGGGCGCGGGAGATCCCCGCCGTGCTCGGCGCCGACCTGCGGGTCCCGGTCAAGGGCGGCAGGCTCACCGGGTACGCCAACCTCGACTACGCCGCCAGCGCGCCCTGTCTGGAGCCGGTCAGCGCCGCCGTCGCCGCCGCGCTCCCGGCCTACTCCAGCGTGCACCGCGGCGCGGGGTACGCCTCCCAGCTCACCACCGCCCGCTACGAGCAGGCCCGCCACACCGTACGGGCCTTCGCCGGCGCCCGCCCCGACGACGCGGTGGTCTTCACCCGCAACACCACCGACGCCACCAACCTGCTGGCCCGCTGCCTGCCCGAGGACGCCACCGTGGTCGTCTTCGACACCGAGCACCACGCCTCGCTGCTGCCGTGGCGGCGGGTGGTCCGGCTGGCGCCGCCCGCCTTCCCCGGCGAGGCCGTGCGCGCCGCCGACGACGCGCTGGCCGGGATCGACGGTCCCAAGCTCCTGGTCGTCACCGCCGCCTCGAACGTCACCGGCGAGCTGTGGCCCGTCGCCGCCCTGGCCCACATCGCGCACCGGCACGGCGCGCGGATCCTGGTGGACGCCGCCCAGCTCGTCCCGCACCGCCCGCTCAACCTGACCGCGCTCGACCTGGACTACGTCGCCTTCTCCGGGCACAAGCTGTACGCGCCGTTCGGGGCCGGAGTGCTCATCGGCCGGCGTGACTGGCTGGCCGGCGGCGACCCGTACCTGAAGGGCGGCGGCGCGGTGCGCGCGGTCGGCGAGGACGGCGTGGACTGGCACGACGACCCCGAGCCCCGGCACGAGGCCGGCACCCCCAACGTGCTCGGCGCGATCGCGCTGGCCGCCGCCTGCGACGCGCTCACCGCCACCGGCTGGACCGCGCTCGTCCGCGAGGAGGAGCGCCTGATCAGGCGCCTGCGGGACGGGATCGCCGGCATCGCGGGCGTACGGGAGCTCTCCCTGTGGGGGCCGGACCACCCGCGCGTCGGCATCGTGTCCTTCACCGTGGACGGCCTCTCGGCGCGCGAGGTGGCCGAGACGCTCTCCGCCGAGCACGGCATCGGGGTGCGCGACGGCAAGTTCTGCGCTCATCCGTTCGTCCGCCACCTGCTCGGCGCGCAGGACGGGGGGTGCGAGGACGGCACCGCCTCGGCCGTGCGCGCCTCGATCGGCATCGGCACGACGGATGAGCACGTGGACCGCCTGATCGGCGCCCTGCGTGAGCTGGTCTCCCGCTGACCAGCCGGTCGGACGTCTCTACCGCTTGGGCGGCTTGTGCTGGGCCGGTTCGTCCGACAGCAGCCGGTCGACGTCCCGCATGTCGCGGTCGTCCAGGCCGCCCGCCCGACTGCCGCCCTCGACCGGGCGGGTGGGCGTGTCGTCCCCGACCGGCGGACGCGTGCGCGGGACGTCCGCCACCGGACGGTCGGCGGTGGCCGCCGGCACGGTGTCCTCGACGTGCGCGGCCGTCCTGCGGCGCCTGAACGACGCGTTGATGAGGCCGTCGAGACCGACGCGGCCGCCTCCCGTCGCCAGCAGCAGCAGGCAGGCCGCGCCGAGCGTGGCCGCGAACTCCCAGCCGCCGTCCTGCACGAACAGCCCGCTCTGCGCGTGCGCGAACAGCACCGCGCCGACCATGTCGACCAGCAGCAGCAGCGCCACGATCCGCACTCCCAGGCCGAGGATCAGCAGCACCCCGCCGATCATCTCGACCATCGTCGCGAACGCCGCCGCGACCTGAGGCAGGGGCACGCCGATCTCGGCGAAGCCGGCGCCGGTGGCGGCCAGACCCTGCGTCCATTTCTGCAGCCCGTGCGCCACGAAGATGACGCCGATCACCACCCGGGCGATCAGGGCCGCGACATCGAAGCTGATCTTCTTCATCGTCTTTTCCCCCGTTCCCGACCACCCTCCCCCACGCGGGCCTGGTGAAGCGCCTTTTTACCCTTCCTTGACCAGGCCGGAGGCGGGCCCCGGCGCACCCGTTCCTCGACCGGGCCCTCGGTGAGAGCATGGCCGTATGACGGAACGCGTGGTGGGAATCGGCGCAGGGGCCAAGGAGCTGGCCACCGAGGACATGATCCTCAACATCGGCCCCCAGCACCCGTCGACGCACGGCGTGCTCCGTCTGCGCCTGACGCTCGACGGCGAGCGCATCGCCACCGCCGAGCCGATCGTCGGCTACATGCACCGCGGCGCCGAGAAGCTGTTCGAGGTGCGCGACTACCGGCAGATCATCATGCTGGCCAACCGTCACGACTGGCTGTCGGCCTTCGCCAACGAGCTGGGCGTGGTGCTCGCCGCCGAACGCATGCTGGGCATGGAGCCGCCCGTCCGCGCCGTCTGGGCGCGCACCCTGCTGGCCGAGCTCAACCGGGTGCTCAACCACCTGATGTTCCTCGGCTCGTACCCCCTGGAGATGGGCGCCATGACGCCGATCTTCTACGCCTTCGACGGGCGCGAGCGCCTCCAGGCCGTGATGGAGGAGATCTCCGGCGGCCGGATGCACTACATGTTCAACCGGGTCGGCGGCCTCAAGGAGGAGCTCCCGTACGGCTGGCTCGACCGGGTGTCGCAGACCGTCGCCGCCGTCCGCGGGAAGATCCCTGACATCGAGCACCTCATCCTGCACAACGAGATCTTCCTCGCCCGCACGAGAGGCGTCGGCGTGCTCACCCGCGAGCAGATCATGCAGTACGGGGTCAGCGGCCCGATCGCCCGCGCCTCGGGCGTCGACCTCGACCTGCGCCGCGACCAGCCCTATCTCGCCTACCCCGAGCTGCCTGTCGAGGTCGTCACCCGCACCGGCGGCGACTGTCACGCCCGCTTCGAGGTGCTGCTGGAGCAGGTCAAGGTCTCGCTCGACCTGGCCGACGCGTGCGTCGAGCGGCTCCGCTCGCTGCCGCGCGGGCCCATCAACCAGCGCCTGCCCAAGGTGCTCAAGGTGCCGGAGGGCCACACGTACGCCTGGACGGAGAACCCGCTCGGCATCAACGGCTACTACCTGGTCTCCAAGGGGGACAAGACGCCGTGGCGGCTCAAGCTCCGCTCGGCCTCCTACAGCAACGTCCAGGTGCTGCGCGAGATGCTGCCCGGCCACCTGGTGTCCGACATGGTGGCCATCCTCGGCTCGATGTTCTTCGTGGTGGGCGACATCGACAAGTGACGGCCCTTCACCCGGGCCCGGGCCGGTCGCCGTCCGGGTCGCCGGGGATGCGGCAGGCGTGCTCCAGAAACAGCGCCGCGCAGACGAGGAGCACGCAGGCCAGCAGCGAGCCGCCCGCCACGAAGAACTCCGACCGCGGCGTCTCGCGGTCCAGCAGGGTCGCCGTGTGCAGGACGAAGCCGCCGAACACGCCCGCGAACACCGCGCCGCCGTACGCGGACGCCTTGCCCAGGGCCGCCAGCCGCGCCACCGCCAGCGGCTCCACCGGTTTCGTGCCGGGCCGGCGGGCGATCCTGGCGCGGGTCATCCAGCCGGTGTAGCCCTCGCCGACGGCCAGCAGCAGCACCGTCGGGATGGCGGTCCACGGCACCAGCGGCAGCTCCGAGTAGACCTGGCTGACGATCAGCCAGGTCAGCAGCGCGACCGCGACGACGAGCCCCACGAGGACGACGGGGCGGGTGGGCCTCAATCCGGCCTCTGCAGCTTCAGGTCCGCGCGCAGCCGCACGCCCCCCTGGTCGAGCCCCGCCAGCAGGGCGGACACCCGCCCCCGGCCCGGCAGCTCGGCGTCGGGATCGGCCTGCAGCCACGGCAGCAGCACGAAGGCCCGCTCGTGAGCCCGGGGGTGCGGCAGCGTCAGCTCCGCGTCGTCGACGACCTTGTCACCCACCACGATCAGGTCGATGTCGAGCGTGCGCGGCCCCCACCGCTCCTCGCGCACCCGGCCGAACGCGGCCTCGGTGCTCTGCGCCCGCTCCAGCAGGGTGTGCGGCTCCAGCGTGGTCTCCGCCACCACCACCGCGTTCAGATAGGTCCGCTGCCCCTCGGGCCCGCCCACCGGGTCGGTCTCGTAGACCGGCGAGACGGCCACGAACTCCAGCCCCGGCGCGTCGAACAGCGCGTCGACGGCGCCCTGCAGCGTCTGGAAGCGTCTGCCCAGGTTGCTCCCGAGCGCGAGCACGGTCCTCATCGGCGCCTCCGTTGGATGGTCACCACCACGTCGTCGAACGGCAGCGGGATCGGCGCGGCGGGTTTGTGCACGCTCACCTCCGCGGCCTGGACGAGCTCGCTCTCCAGGCAGACCTTCGCCAGCCGTTCGGCGAGCGTCTCGATCAGTGCGACGGGCTCGCCCTCGACCACCTTCACCAGCGCCTGCGCCAGCTCTCCGTAGTCGACGGTCCTGCTCAGGTCGTCGCCGGCCGCCGCGGGCGCGGTGTCGAGGAAGAGCGTGACGTCCACGACGAACTCCTGACCCAGCTCCCGCTCGGCCGCCAGCACGCCATGTCTCCCCCGGGCCCGCAGGCCCCGCAGCGCGATCCGGTCAGTGCTCAAGCTCGCCGTCCTCCTCCTCGTCCTCGTCGCCCTGCAGCACCGGCGAGCCGTGGTGCATCCACAGCCGCCAGCCCTGCGGGGTGCGGATGTAGACGTTGCTCGCCACCACCTTGCCGGCGGCGAAGCTGGACTCGCCCTCCTCGCCGGCCGTCAGGATGTTCTCCACACAGGTCAGCACTGCCACGTCGCCGAGCACCGTGGTGGTGACGTCGGTGAGCACGAACTGGATGTAGGTCGTGTTCGCCATGATCAACGCCCACGACCGCAGCACCTCCGACCGGCCCGCCAGCAGGCTCCACCCCGGGTGCACGCAGGTGACCTGGCCGTCGGGGGCGTCCTCCGCCCAGATCTCGGTCATCCGGTCCAGGTCGGCGTCCTCGATCGCGGTGTAGAACTCCTGGTTGACGGTCTCGATCGCGGCGGTGTCGACGCTCATGTGTCAGCTCCGGCTCTCTTCCATGCTGCAGCCACGCGCACGGCATCGGCATTCGGACCTACGGTGTGCACTCGTACGCACCAGGCGCCGTCACGGGCGGCCAGGGCCGTCACGGCGAGCGTGGCGTCGTCGTTGCGGTCGAACGGGCGGGGCGTGCCGTCGGCGCCGGCGAGCAGCCGCCCCAGGAACCTCTTGCGTGAGGCGCCGATCAGCAGCGGGTAGCCCAGCTCGGCCAGGCGTTGGAGGGCGGCCAGCAGCGCCCAGTTGTGGGTGGCGTTCTTGGCGAAGCCGAGGCCGGGGTCGAGCACGATCTGCTCGCGGGAGACCCCTTCGGCCAGCACCAGCTCCACCCGCTTGGCCAGCTCCTCGCAGACCTCGGTCACCACGTCCTGGTAGACGGCGTGGCTCTGCATGTCCTGGCTGTGGCCGCGCCAGTGCATCACCACGTAGGGCACGCCCGCGGCGGCCACCACGCGGGGCATCTGGGGGTCGGCCAGGCCGCCGCTCACGTCGTTGACCAGCAGCGCGCCCGCCTCGACGGCGGCCCTGGCCACCTCGGCGCGCATCGTGTCGACGCTGACCTGCACACCCTCCGCGGCCAGCGCCCTGATCACCGGGACCACGCGGGCCAGCTCCTCGTCGAGCGGCACCCTGGCGGCGCCCGGCCGGGTGGACTCGCCACCCACGTCGACGATGTCGGCGCCCTGGGCCACCAGCTCGAACCCGTGGCGGATCGCCGCCGCCTCGTCGAACCAGAGCCCGCCGTCGGAGAACGAGTCAGGAGTGACGTTGACGACGCCCATGACGAGGCACCTGTCGGCGTCCTTGAGCCCCGGCACTCTCGTCATGTGCCCAAGCCTAGGCGCTCGCCCATTCCCGGCGATATCGCGGGTGCCCCGATGCGGATAACGATCCTTTCGCGTTTGCGACCCTTTCGCGCTCGCGGCGCGCCGATCCCATCCGCCAGCCGTCAGCGCCCCAGGATCAGCGCCATCGCCTCGGCGCGCGTCTTGTCGCTGGTACGGAAGTCGCCGCGGACGGCCGAGGTGACCGTCTTCGCGCCGGGCTTGCGTACGCCCCGCATGGTCATGCAGAGGTGCTCGGCCTCGACCACCACGATCACGCCGCGCGGCTCCAGCACCCGCATGATGCCGTCGGCGATCTGCGAGGTCATCCGCTCCTGCACCTGCGGCCGGCGCGCGTAGACGTCGACCAGCCTGGCCAGCTTGGACAGGCCGGTGACCTGGCCGTGCTGGTTGGGGATGTAGCCGACGTGCGCCAGGCCGTAGAAGGGGACCAGGTGGTGTTCGCAGGTCGAGTAGACCTCGATGTCCTTGACCAGGATCATCTCGTCGTGGTCGACGTCGAAGACCTTGTTGAGGACGTCCTCGGGGGTGAGCCCGAGGCCGGAGAACTGCTCCGCGTAGGCGCGGGCCACCCGGGCGGGCGTCTCGAGAAGGCCGTCGCGGTCGGGATCCTCGCCGATGGCGTAGAGGATCTCGCGGACGGCCTTCTCGATCCGTCCGAAATCTACGTCGTGCGCTTTCACGCAGTGTCTCCGGAGGGCAGCGCGCCCTGGTGCCCCTGGCCGCCGAGAGCGCCGTTGCCGGACTGCTCCTTGGGCGTCAGGATGGGCGGCCGGTCGGACGGGAGCCGCTTGCCGTAGCCGGCGTAGGACGGGCGGTGCTCCTTGACGACCACCGGGGCGAAGATCTGCAGGACCTGCTCGCGGGAGAGGGTCTCCTTCTCCATGAGCTCCAGCACCAGGTTGTCGAGCACGTCGCGGTATTCGACCAGGATGTCCCACGCCTGGTCGTGCGCCGTCTCGATCATCCGGCGGACCTCCTCGTCGATCGTGGAAGCGATCTTCTCGGAGTAGTCGCGCTCGTGGCCCATCTCACGGCCGAGGAACACCTCGGCCTGGCCGGAGCCGAACTTGCGCGCGCCCAGGGCCTCGCTCATGCCGTACTCGGTCACCATGCGGCGGGCGACGGCCGTGGCCTTCTCGATGTCGTTGGAGGCGCCGGTGGTGGGCTCGTGGAAGACGAGCTCCTCCGCCGCGCGGCCGCCCAGCAGCATCGCGAGCTGGTCCATCATCTCCGACCGGGTGGCCAGGAACTTGTCCTCCATCGGCAGCGTCATCGTGTAGCCGAGCGCCCGGCCCCGGGACAAGATCGTGATCTTGTGGACCGGGTCGGAGTTCGGCAGCGCGTGCGCCACCAGCGCGTGACCGCCCTCGTGGTAGGCGATCATCTTCTTTTCCTTGTCGGACATGACGCGGGTCTTGCGCTCAGGCCCGGCCATCACGCGGTCGATCGACTCCTCCAGCATGTCCATCGTGATCAGCTTCTCGTCGGCGCGCGCGGTGAGCAGCGCGGCCTCGTTGATCACGTTGGCCAGGTCGGCACCGGTGAACCCGGGGGTCCGGCGCGCGATGACGTCGAGGTCGACGTCGGGCGCGAACGGCTTGCCGCGGCCGTGGACCTTGAGGATGCCCTTGCGGCCCTCCAGGTCGGGACGGTCGACGGTGACCTGGCGGTCGAAACGACCGGGACGCAGCAGGGCCGGGTCGAGGATGTCGGGCCGGTTGGTCGCGGCGATGAGGATCACGCCGCCCTTGACGTCGAAGCCGTCCATCTCGACGAGCAGCTGGTTGAGCGTCTGCTCGCGCTCGTCGTGACCGCCGCCCAGGCCGGCGCCGCGGTGGCGGCCGACGGCGTCGATCTCGTCGATGAAGATGATCGCCGGGGCGTTGGCCTTGGCCTGCTCGAACAGGTCGCGCACCCGGGAGGCGCCGACGCCGACGAACATCTCGACGAAGTCGGAACCGGAGATCGAGTAGAACGGCACGCCCGCCTCACCCGCGACCGCGCGGGCGAGCAGGGTCTTGCCGGTGCCGGGCGGGCCGTAGAGCAGGACGCCCTTGGGGATCTTGGCGCCGATCGCCTGGAACTTGGCCGGGGCCTGGAGGAAGTCCTTGATCTCGTGGAGTTCCTCGATGGCCTCGTCGGCGCCCGCGACGTCGGCGAAGGTGGTCTTGGGAGTGTCCTTGGTGATCAGCTTGGCCTTGGACTTGCCGAAGTTCATCACCCGGCTGCCGCCGCCCTGCATCTGGTTCATGATGAACAGGAAGAGCAGCACGATGATGACGATCGGCAGGAAGCTCACCAGGATGCTCACCAGGATGTTCTCCTGCGGCACCTCGGTGGTGAAGCTGTCGGTCCTGCCGGCCTGGACCTGCGCCTGCAGGTCGTCGGTCAGCTTGGCGCCGTAACCCGTGACCCAGTCGGACTGGATCATCTTGGTGGGCTGGTCGCCGGCCCTGACCTCGATCGGGTTCTTGAGCGTCAGCTCGATCCGCTGATCCTTGTCAATGATCTTGGCGTTGCTGACGTTCCCGGTGCGAATCTGCTCGAGGACCGTGGACGTGTCGGCCTGCTTGAAGTTGCCCCCGCCGCTCCACAATTGGGTGACGAGCAGGAGAAGCACGACGATGCCCAGGATCCACAGCAGTGGCCCACGTGTAAATCGCTTGAGATCCATCCGATGCGGAACCCCTGGCGGGCCCGTCCCTTCCCTGACCATGGCCTGGAACCCCGGGTAGGACCCGGGGCCGCGGCATCCCGACGCCGCGACTTCTGACTACCCGAAGGGGACGCGGGGTCACCCTTCCGTCGTCAGAAGGTACACCGGTGAAGCGCACGGAGGGGCCGCCCGCTACAACCGGTCTTGCCCTACCAACGTACGTCAGGGTCCGCCGTGTTCCCGGCGGTTCCCGGTGGTTCGCGGCATCGGCCCGATCGTCAGGTGTACACGTGGGGCGCGAGGGTGCCGATGAAGGGAAGGTTGCGGTAGCGCTCGGCGTAGTCGAGGCCGTACCCGATGACGAACTCGCTGGGGATGTCGAAGCCGACATAGCGGACGTCGATGGGCACCTTGACGGCGTCGGGCTTGCGCAGGGCGGCGCAGATCTCCAGGGAGGCGGGGTTGCGCGACTTGAGGTTCTCCAGCAGCCAGTGGAGGGTCAGGCCGGAGTCGATGATGTCCTCCACGATCAGCACGTGGCGGTTCATGATGTCGGTGTCGAGGTCCTTGAGCACCCGCACGACGCCCGACGACTTGGTCCCCGCGCCGTAGGACGACACGGCCATCCAGTCCATCTGCACCGGCACGTGCAGGGCCCTGGCCAGGTCGGCCATCACCATGACGGCGCCCTTGAGCACGCCGACGAGCAGCAGGTCCTTGCCCGCGTAGTCCTCGTCGATCCGCCCTGCCAGCTCCTTGATCTTGGCCTGGAGGTCGTCCTCGGAGATGAGGACTTTCTCGAGGTCCCGGCCCATGTCGGCAGCGTCCACCTGATGGTTCCTTACGCGATGGGTCTGATGGCGAGTATCAGGGTGCCATATCGCCGGACGGCGGTCAGACCCCCGGGCAGGTCCACCGCCTTCTGCCCCCGCCAGGCCGTGACGAGGCGCTCCACGGCGCGCACGTGCGTGGCCGACAGCGCCCCGGACGGCGCCCCGGCGGTGACCGCCGCGCGGCGCAGCACCCGCCGCCGTACGGCGCCGGGAAGGGGTTCCAGGGCCTCGACCGCGAGGGTGACCCGTCCGGAAATATCGCTTAGAGCGCAATCCGAATAGGCCCTTTCCGCCCACTCGTCCAGCGCGTCGGCGTCCTCCCTGGCGAGCCCGGCCGTACGCGCGAGCGCCTCGGCCACCCCCGGCCCGAGCTCCTTCTCCAAGACCGGGAGCACCCGCGAGCGCACCCGGACCCGGGTGTAACGGGGGTCGTCGTTGTGCGGGTCGTCCCACGGGCTCAGCCCGAGCGCGGCGCAGGCCGCGACGGTGGTGCGGCGGGGGAGGTCGAGGAACGGACGGCGGTAGAGCCCGCTCACCGGCGCCATCCCGGCCAGCGACCGCGGGCCGCTCCCCCTGGCCAGCCCGAGCAGCACCGTCTCGGCCTGGTCGTCACGG
>NZ_JAPNNL010000131.1 GCF_027620315.1 Nonomuraea corallina
GGGCCCGGGCGCGGGCGGGGGCCCGCGATCGGTTCAGCGCCGGGTGATCGCCTGGCTGACGGCGTTGGGGCCGTCGTACTCGCGATCCGGCATGGACTCCAGGGCCCTGATGGTCTCCTGGTCGGCGCCCTGTTCGCGGGCCGCGTCCAGCAGCTCGGACTTGGTGGCCGGGTAGTCGATACCCCTGAGGTGCTTCTGCAGCTGGATTGGGTTCGGTGCTGTAGTCATAACCCTAAGCTACCCGACTGTCACCTTATGTAACCATCGAGCAGACGCCGGGCGTGTTCGACCTCCGCGGGCAGTTCCTCCCGTCGGGCCAGGGCACGGCGGAGCCGGGGGAGCGCGTCGCGCAGGCCGCGCCGGCCGGCTCTGCCCTGCCGCAGCGCCTCCAGCGACCGCCTGGCCACCACGGGCCACGGGCGGCGCAGCACGGCGGTCAGGAGCGCGTTGCGCACCGCCAGGGCCTGTCTGGCCGCCGGGTCGCGGGGCGGCGACGGATGGTGGTGCGCCACCACGTCGTCGGCGTAGGCGAGGCCCCAGCCTCGCGCGGCCAGATCCATCGCCAGCCGCTCCTCCTCGCCGAAGAAGAACACGACGTCGTCGAAGCCGCCGGCCTCCAGGAAGGCGTCCCTGCGCACGACCGCGCCGCACGCCAGGAAGCCGAGCACGCTCGGCCCCGGCAGGTCGTCGGCGACGCCCAGCGGTGAGCGGCGCATCGCCTCGCTGACCGGGTCGAGCCGCTGCTCGGGCCCGACCAGCACGCGCGCGCCGAGCAGGGCCAGGCGCGGGTGGGCGTCGAAGAGGTCGGCGGCCCGCTCCAGCGCCCCCGGCGCCCACCACGAGTCGTCGTCGGCGAAGGCGACGTAGGGCGTCCGCGCCAGTTCCACGCCCACGTTGCGGGCGGTGGCCCCCAGGTTGGAGCCGTTCTCCACCAGCCGGACGTGCGGGTGGTGACGGCGTACGAAACCGGCGGTGCCGTCGGTGGAGCCGTTGTCGAGCAGGATCACCGGGCCGCGGTGGTGGGGGAGCGAGCGCTGCAGGGTGCGCAGGCGGTCGCGGGTCACCACCACCACCGTCACCCTGCTGTCACGTGTCACCCGGGCCATCTTTCCCCGCGACGGGTGGATATGCGCCCCTTGACGGGGCCGGGGAGGGGGCGTACAAAGGGGTAACAGTGTTACCGAGAAGAAACGACGTTACCGATCATGACCGTGACCGCGTACCAGCAGGCCCAGCAAGAGGGGCAGAGCGTCGTGCGGGCCGTCATCCTCGACGCCGCCAAGCGACTGCTGATCGGTGAGGGGCCCGCGGCGCTGACGGTGCGGCGGATCTCCGGCGAGGTCGGCTGCTCGACCAAGGTGATCTACACGCTGTTCGGCGGCAAGGACGGGCTCTGCCAGGCGCTCTGGCTGGAAGGGTTCGCCCAGTTCGAGCGCCGGCTGCGGGAGGTCGCGCCCACCGGCGACGGCCTCGCCCGCCTGGCCGCCGGCGTCGACGCGTACCGGGAGTACGCGCTGGAGGAGCCGGCGTACTACCGGGTGATGTTTCAGGGTGCTTTGTCTGGTTATGTCCCGGATGAAACCGCCAGGGACGCCGCGCGGCGCAGTTTCCGGATGCTCGTGAGCGGCGTGCAGCGGTGCCTGGACGAGGGGCTGCTGCGCGGAGGCGCCGCCGTCGAGATCGCCGACATGCTCTGGATGGCCATGCACGGCGCCGTGAGCCTGGAGATCTCCGGCTTCTTCGACCAGGCCGAGGCCGGGCGCCGCTACCGGTCGCTGTGGACCTCGGTGCTCCACCCCTTCCTTCCTCCCGACGAGAGGACCGCATGATGTCCCACCCGTACCGCGGCGGCTTCGCGCCCGTCACCGAGGAGATCACCGCCTTCGACCTGGAGGTGACCGGCAGGCTCCCGGCCGAGCTGAACGGCCGCTACCTGCGCAACGGCCCCAATCCGCTGAGCCTCGACGACCCGGCCTCCTCCCACCTGTTCCTCGGGGAGGGCATGGTCCACGGCGTGCGGCTGCGCGACGGCCGCGCCGAGTGGTACCGCAACCGCTGGGTGCGCAACGCCGCCGTGTCACGGCGGCTCGGCGAGGAGCCGCGCTCCACGCTCACCCACGCCGGGATGGACTTCGCCGCCAACACCCACGTGATCGGCATCGCCGGGCGCACTCTGGCCACCGTCGAGGCGGGGGCGCTGCCGTACGAGCTCGGCTACGAGCTCGACACCATCGGCCCGTGCGACTTCGACGGCGGCCTGCCCGGCGGCTTCGCCGCGCACACCCACCTGGACCCGGCCACCGGCGAGCTGCACGCGATGGCGTACTTCTACGGCTGGAAGCACCACCAGCACATCGTGCTCGACGACAAGGGCACGGTGATCCAGACCCGGGACGTCCCGATCGCCGACGCGCCCATGCTGCACGACTTCGCCCTCACCGAGAAGTACGTGGTCATCTACGACCTGCCGGTCACCTTCAGCATGGACCAGGCCCAGCGGGGCGCCCCGATCCCCTACGCCTGGAACCCCGCCCACGGCTCCCGGGTCGGCCTGCTGTCGCGGGCGACCGGCGAGGTGCGCTGGGTGGAGGTGGCGCCGTGCTGGGTCTTCCACACGCTCAACGCCTACGACGACGGCGACCAGGTGGTGGTCGACCTGGTGCGCTACCCCGAGCGGTTCGTGGACGCCCGGCTCGACCTGGGCGGCCTGCCGACGCTGGACCGCTGGCGGATCGACCCGGTCGCGGGCACCGTCACCGAGACGCGGCTGGACGACCGGGCCCAGGAGTTCCCGCGCATGGACGAGCGGCTGACCGGCAGGCCCTACCGCTACGGCTACACCGCGGCCGCCCGCTCGCTGAACGACGTGCTCGGCCCCGCCTGCACCGAGCTGGAGGACCTGCCCGACGAGGCGTTCGACAACACGCTGATCAAGCAGGACCTGACGGCCGGCACCCAGCAGTACCGGCAGTTCGGGCGCGACGCGTACGTGGGCGAGCCGGTGTTCGTGCCGTCCGGCGACGCCGAGGACGACGGGTACGTGCTCAGCTTCGTCAACAACCCGGACCGGGGCGCGGCCGATCTGGTGGTCCTGTCGGCGCAGGACTTCACCGGCGCCCCGGTCGCCACCGTCCACCTGCCGGCCCGGGTGCCGCTCGGCTTCCACGGGAGCTGGATCGCCGACTGACGGGCGGCCCGGCGTCCGGTGGTGGCGCGAGGCGGTAACCTCGTCAGGTTGGGTCAGCACGGGCAGAAGGAGAGCCGTGGCCGGTCTGGTCGTCGCCATGGACGGCCCTTCGGGGTCGGGCAAGTCGAGCGCGTCGCGCGGGGTCGCCCGCGCGCTGGGTCTGCGCTACCTGGACACCGGAGCGCAGTACCGCGCGATGACCTGGTGGATCCTGCGCCAGGGCGTCGACCTCGGCGACCCCGCCGCGATCGCGGCCCGCTGCGGCGAGCCCGAGATCGTCTCCGGCACCGACCCCGGCGGCCCCACCATCCACGTCGGCGGCGTCGACGTGGCCGGGCCGATCCGGGAGGACGAGGTGACCTCCGCGGTCTCCGCCGTCGCGGCGGTGCCCGAGGTGCGGGCCCGGCTCGTCGCCCTGCAGCGCCGGATCATCGGCGCGGGCGACATCGTGGTCGAGGGCCGTGACATCGGCACCGTCGTCGCCCCCGACGCCCCCGTCAAGATCTACCTGACGGCCAGCCCCGAGGCCCGCGCCCTGCGCCGGTCGGCGGAGCTGGCCGGCACCACGGCGGAGGCGCAGCGGGCGGCCCTGGCCAGGCGCGACACGCTCGACTCGACACGCAAGACGGATCCACTCTCGATGGCGGATGGCGCCGTCGAGCTCGACACCACCGCGCTCAACCTCGACGAGGTGATCGCGGAAGTGTTGAGACTGGTCAAGGAGCGCACCTGAGCGGTGCGGGACTCATGAGGATGACACATCATGTCTACGGGGGATTGGGTCGAGGCTGAGCTCGGCGATCTCGAAGTTTCCGGCGACCGCGGCGAAAGCGGGCCGTTGCCGGTGGTGGCCATCGTCGGACGGCCGAACGTCGGCAAGTCCACGCTGGTCAACCGCATCATCGGCCGCCGCGAGGCGGTCGTGGAGGACGTCCCGGGGGTGACCCGCGACCGGGTGACCTACGAGGCCAACTGGCGCGGCCGCCGCTTCACCGTGGTCGACACCGGCGGATGGGACCCCGAGGCCACCGGGATGGGGCTGCGCATCGCCGAGCAGGCGCAGGTCGCGGCCGACCTGGCCGACGTGATCCTGTTCGTGGTCGACGCCACCGTCGGCGCCACCGACGCCGACGAGATCGTCGGCTCCGTGCTGCGCCAGTCGGGCAAGCCCGTCATCCTGGCCGCCAACAAGGTCGACAACCAGCAGGTCGAGCTGGAGGCCGCCGCGCTGTGGTCGCTCGGCCTGGGCGAGCCGCACCCCGTCTCCGCGCTGCACGGCCGCTCCAGCGGCGACCTGCTCGACGTGGTGCTCGACGCGCTGCCCGAGACCCCGCGCGAGAGCTTCTCCGACGAGCGCGGCCCTTACCGGGTCGCGCTGCTCGGCAAGCCCAACGTCGGCAAGTCCTCGCTGCTCAACAAGCTGGCGGGGGAGGAGCGGGTGCTGGTCGACCCGATGGCCGGCACCACCCGCGACCCCGTCGACGAGCTGATCGAGCTGGGCGGCCGGACGTGGCGCTTCGTCGACACGGCCGGCATCCGCCGGCGTGACCGCGAGCTGCAGGGCGCCGACTTCTACGCCGCCATGCGGACCCGCTCCGCGCTGGAGCGCTCGGAGGTGGCGATCGTGCTCATCGACGCCAGCGAGCCGCTCACCGAGCAGGACCTGCGCATCATCGGCCTGGTGATCGAGTCCGGCCGGGCCATGGTGGTCGCGTTCAACAAGTGGGACCTGCTCGACGAGGACCGCCGCTACTACCTGGAGAAGGAGATCGACCGGCAGCTCGTCCGCACCCCGTGGGCGCTGCGGGTCAACATCTCGGCCAAGACCGGCCGCCACGTCGACCGGCTGGTGCCCGCCCTGGAGCGGGCGCTGGAGTCCTGGGCGACCCGGGTGCCGACGTCCCGGCTCAACGCCTTCCTGACCGAGCTGGTGCAGCAGACGCCGCCCCCGGTGCGCGGCGGCAAGCAGCCGAAGATCCTGTTCGCCACCCAGGCGTCGATCGAGCCGCCCAAGTTCGTGCTGTTCACCTCCGGCTGGCTGGAGGACACCTACCGGCGCTTCATCGAGCGGCGCATCCGCGAGGAGTTCGGCTTCGCCGGCTCGCCGATCGAGGTCACGATGAAGATCAGAGAGAAGCGCCAGAAAAAGGACCGCTGATACCATCGTCGGCAACACGCCGACGGAGACGAGTAGCCGGGGGAACACGCGGGCCGAGAGAGCCGCCGATGCTGTGAAGGCGGCCCCGCGCCCCCCGGTGAAGACACTCCCGAGTGCGGGGAGGAAATGCCCCGCCGGCCGACCCCCGTCACCGGGTCCGAGAGGCCGCCCGGTCCGGGCGGCGAAAGTGCGGTGGCACCGGGAGCTCCCTTCTCCCCCGCACTCCCAAGGGGTCATACACCTTCCCTTCGAGGAGCTGTCATGATCTCTCGTGTTCTGTCCGCCGAGCTCGCCGAGCACGCCGGACGACGAGTGACGATCGCCGGCTGGGTCCATCGCCGCCGGCTGCTGAAAACCGTGTCCTTCCTGCTCGTCAGGGACCGTTCCGGGGTGGCCCAGGCGGTCACCGCCGGGGACCTGCCCGCCGAGGAGAGCGTGGTCCGGGTCACCGGCACGGTGACCGCCAGCCCGCAGGCGCCTGGCGGCGTCGAACTGGCCGAGCCGGAGATCGAGCTGCTGTCGCGGCCGGTCGAGCCGCCGCCGTTCGACCTGTTCAGGCCCGTGGTGCCGGCGACGCTGCCGACGGTGCTCGACCACGCGCCCGCCGCCCTGCGCCATCCGGTGCTGCGGGCTCCGCTGGAGGTCTCGGCCGCGAGCGTGGCCGGGTTCCGGGCCGCGCTGGACCGGCTCGGGTTCACCGAGGTCCACACCCCGAAGATCGTCGCGTCGGCGACCGAGTCCGGCGCGAACGTGTTCGGCATCGACTACTTCGGCCGGCCCGCCTATCTCGCCCAGTCGCCGCAGTTCTACAAGCAGGCGATGGTCGGCGTGTTCGAGCGGGTGTACGAGGTCGGGCCGGTCTTCCGCGCCGAGCCGCACGACACCGTACGCCACCTGGCCCAGTACACCAGCCTCGACGCCGAGCTGGGGTTCGTCCGCGACCACCGGGACGTCATGGCCGTGCTGCGCGAGGCCGTGGCGGGCATGGTCGAGTCGGTGCGCGAGCGCGCCGCCCCGGCCGTGGCACGGCTGGGCGCCGCACTGCCCGCCGTCCCCGCAGAGATCCCGGCCGTCCACTTCACCGAGGCGCAGCGGATGACCGGCGAGGACGAGCCCGACCTCTCGCCTGCCCAGGAGCGGTGGCTGTCGGAGTGGGCGTGGAAGGAGCACGGCTCGGAGTTCCTGTTCGTCACCGGCTACCCGATGGCCAAACGCCCCTTCTACACCCATCCCGACCCGGGCAGGCCCGGCTACTCCAACGGCTTCGACCTGCTCTTCCGCGGGCTGGAACTGGTCACCGGCGGGCAGCGGCTGCACCGGCACCAGGACTACCTGGACGCCCTGGCCGCCCGCGGTGAGAGGGCGGAGCCGTACGAGGGGTATCTGCGGACGTTCGCGTACGGGATGCCGCCGCACGGCGGGTTCGCCATCGGGCTGGAGCGGTGGACGGCGCGCCTGACGGGCGCGGCCAACATCCGCCAGGTCACCGCGTTCCCGCGCGACCTGCACCGGCTCACACCGTAGCCGTCCCTCCCCGCCGTCCGGGCTCGCGGGCGGCGGGGTCAGCCGGTACGGGGGAGCGCCAGCACCCGGCGCAGGCCGGGCAGCACGCACAGTCCTGTCACCGTCTGGCTGATCAGCAGCGCGTAACCGACGCCGGTGACGCCCGCGACCGGGAACAGCGCGACCACGGTGGCGAAGACCAGCAGCGTCATGCCGATCTGGACGGTCGCCAGCTTCCCGGCCTCGCTGCGGGCCCGGAGCGTGCCGAGCCGGATCTCCACCAGCGTCATCGGCAGCACCCCCAGGGCCATCAGCCGCAGCAGGGGGGTGCCGGCCTCGGACAGTTCGGGCCCGAACACGGCCAGGATCAGCGGCGCCCTGGCCACCACGACGGCCACCACCGGCGTGACGATCAGGAAGGTGCGGCGCAGCGCGTCGCGGGTGGTCCGCGCCAGCCGGCGGGCGTCGAGCGAGCCCTCCACGGTCAGCGACACCGCCATGTTGGCCGCCAGCAGCCCCATCATGCAGCCGAGCGTGTGGGTGACGGAGAAGTAGCCGAACAGCTCGGGGTCGTTCAGCCAGGCGCCGACCATGACCGGCACCAGGTAGAGCACGAGCAGCGTGGACAGGGTGCCGGAGAAGTCGCCGGCCACGAACCGGCCGATCTCGCGCACCCCCGGCGGTGAGGTGTTCGCGCCGGTGCGGGCGACGTGGCGGGGGATCGCCTCCTTGAAGATCAGCCAGGTGATCGGGACCAGCGCGAGCGCGGTGGGGACCATCCAGGAGACGAAGATGCCGCCGAACAGCCCGCCCACCGGCAGCACGCCGGCCAGCACGACCAGCAGGACCATCTTGCCCAGCCCGAACACCGTGCTGTTGACCGGCACCCAGACGGCCTGCCGCAGCCCGGCGAGCACCACGTCCTGCAACGTGAAGATCGTCCACACCAGCACCGCGGCCAGGAACACCACCGCGGGCACGAACCCGGCCAGCTCCCCGTAGGCGGGCCCCCACAGCGGCAGCGTCAGCAGGAACCCCAGCGCCGCCAGCACCGCCGTCAGCCCGGCGACGCCGTAGCCGCGCAGCACCAGCGCGCCCGTGCCACGCCCGGCCACCGGGATGAACCTGGCCATCACCCCCACGAAGGCCAGCCCGACGAGCGAGGAGAACAGCCGCATCGCCGTGATCATGAGCTGGCCCTGGCCGAACGCGGCCGGATCGTACAGCCGCACGGCCAGGAACCAGTAGCCCAGCCCGAGCAGCGCCGTGATCGCGGTGTTGGCCATGAGGGCGTAGCCCTGCAGGAAGAGCGGGTCGCGCAGGTCGGTGCGGAGCCGGGCGAGCAGCCCGGCCCGGCCGGCGACCTCCCGGGCGTCACTGGTCATCGGGAGGCGGTCCTTCCAGCGGCGGGCGGACGCCCAGCCGCTCCAGCAGTGGGATCAGGCGGCGGGCGTCGAGCGGGTCGGCGGGCAGCACGTGGCCCGTCCACCACCGGGCCGCGCCGGGCGTCGGGCCGGGAGGGATCATGGTCAGGTAGTCGTCGAGCGGCGGGTCGTAGACGAACCCCGGCACGACGCCGCGCGCCTCCAGCTCGGCCACCACCCGGTCGCGCTCCTCCACCAGCAGCGGCACCCGCAGCAGCGGACGCACCGGCGCGTCCGTCACCCCGGGGGCGGCCCACGGGGTGGCGCGCAGCGCCTCGACCCCGGCCATCCTGCGCTCCCGCTCCCTGGCGACCGCGCGGATCCGGGACCGGTGCAGGCGCAGCAGGGCCCGCCCCGGCCGCATCCGCCAGTCGTCCAGGTCGATGCGGAGCAGCGGGCCCATCGCGTCCAGATCACCCGCCGCCTTGGCGACCTCGGCAGCGGTGGTCGGGTAGCGGTGCCCGGTCCACGTCATGAGGCCGAGCCGCTTGAGGGTGTGCCACACGGGCCGCACCAGGCCGGTGCGCTGGACCGCCTCGCGCAGCAGCGGCCGCAGCACGGCCGACAGCCGCGCCCTGGCCGTGCCGGGCAGCAGCAGCGCGTCGCGGGCCGCGGCCAGCTCCGGCAGCGCGGCCGGGTCGGCGGTCGTCAGGAAGCCGCCGGACATGGCCCGCCCGTGCTTGGCCAGGCTGAACACCCCGGCCTCGCCCCACAGCCCGGCCCGGCGGCCGTCCGCCTCCGTCTGGAAGGCGTGCGCGGCGTCGTCCACCAGCACAAGCCCGTGCCGGTCGCAGGCGGCGCGCAGCTCGGCCACGCGGTCGGGCACCCCGTACAGATGCGTGGTGAGCACGCCCGCCAGCCCGGACCAGCCGACCCGGTCCACGTCGATGTTGCCGTCGCGGGGAGACACCGGGGCCATCACCGGCGTCAGCCCGGCCGCGAGCGCGACGAACAGCACGGTCTCGCAGTTCGTCGGCGCGATCAGCACCCGGTCGCCGGGCCGGAACCAGCGGCGCAGCGCCAGCAGCAGCCCGAACCGGGCCGACGGCACGTGCAGACAGCCCTGGCCGAGCCGCTCGGCCATCAGGGACTCAAGCTCCGCGACGGTGGTCATCACCGGCTCCGGCGGCGGCCGTAGGTCTTGAGCGCGCGGTCGGCCAGCCGGTGGATCGCCGGGGTGCCGAGGACGGCCCGGCGGGCCAGCCGGACCGGCTCGGTGCGTGCCCAGTGGACGCCCGCGCGGGCGGTGCGCCGCCGCACCACCCCCTCGGAGACCGGAACGGTCCTGCTGGCCAGGGCCTCCTTGTACTCGTAGCCGGCGCCGACGCTCAGGTCGACCGTCTCCAGGCCGGCCTCCGCGGCCCCTTCGGCCATCCTCAGGTGCTGGATCAGGCCGGGGGAGTACTTGGCGAAGCGGGGATCGTAGGCCGGGAACCAGCCGATCAGGGTCGTGCGGCTGCGCAGCCCGAAATGGCCGGCGACCGGCGTGCCGCCGACGTACAGCATCGACAGCACGCCGCCGAAGTCCTTGTTGTCGACGGCGTGCAGCCGCTCCACCAGCTCCACCACCCACGGCCGGCCGAACCGGTCGGGGCGGCCGTTGCGCCGGTACTGCTGGGACTTCCACGCGCGCAGCAGCGCGAACTCGTCGGCGGAGTCCACCGCGAAGGCGGACGTCACCTCGCCGACGTCGCGGCCGAGCTTGCGCTCCTTGTACAGGGTGCTCTTGAGGAACTTCGGCGACCGCCCGCGCAGCTCCCGCAGGTAGGCCGGCCAGCCGTCGGCCAGGTCGAGCACGGCCGCGTCCTGCGTCAGCGTGACGTACGGGTCGAACCACGGCTGCCGCGCCACCAGGCAGCCGAACTCCCACACGTGCAGCCCGCACGCCCGCAGCAGCGCCGCGGCGTCGAACGAGGCGCCCGGCCGGTGCACCACTCCCTGGCACAGCGACACCCACGCGCCGACGGCCGCCCCGACACCGGAGCGCTCCTCGTACGGGAAGAACCCGGCGATGCCGTCACCGTCGCGCGCCACCGCCACCCGGACCCTGCGGTCGACCTCGCCCATCGCGAGCGTGAAGTCCGGGCTCAGGAACGGATTGCCGAGGTGGGACTGCCCCCGTTGCATGTCCCGCCAGGCGTCGATCTCGGACGTGCTCAGCTCACTTGGCCGTAAGACACCGACCTCGTACACGAAAGCCCCCTGTTTCTCGCTGTGGAGGGAACAGCGTAGCGCCGGGGACTGACGTGAGCCGGGATTACGCGGGAGGCGGATGCGCTCCGGCGCCACGCGGGAGGAACCATCCCAGAGCCGCCCCGATCAGGCAGATGGCCGCCGTCACGAGGAACATCTCGGTGTACTCGACGTGCAACGCGGCCTGCACCTTGGCCGTGTACTCGGCGAGCAGCCGGGCGTACTCGGCCGGCTCGACGCCGAACGGCACGGGGGTGTCCAGGTGGGCGGTCAGCGACTGGAAACGGTGGAAGCCCCAGGCCGAGACGGCGGCGATGCCGATGAGCATGCCCATCATCCTGGCCACCACGACCGCCGCCGAGGCCACCCCGTGCTGAGCCGGCGGCGTCACCCGGAGCGCCGCCGCCGACACCGGCGCGATCACCAGGCCCACGCCCAGGCCGGCCACGACCAGCGTGGCGTCCATCATCAGCCGGGCCTCCGCCAGCTCCAGCGGCCAGCGGCTCATCATCGCGTAACCCGCGGCGGCCACCAGCAGCCCCGCCACCGTGACCGCCCGGCCGCCGGACCGGCGCGTCAGCAGCCCGCCCAGCAGCGCCCCCACCGGCAGCGCGATCAGGAACCTGCCCAGGACCAGCGCCGCCTCCAGCGCCTCCAGGCCGAGCAGCGTCTGCGCGGTGAACTGCACGAACACCATCGTGACCAGGAGCGCGGCCCCGGTCACGAAGCTCACGCCCAGCGTGGCCAGCAGCGGGCGCTTGGGCACGCCGGTGAGGTCGAGCAGCCGTACGGGCGAGCGCACCTCCCACCAGACGAACACCGCCGCCACCAGGACGCCGGCCCCGATCAGCGGCGGCCCCCACGCGGGCAGCACCGTCGTGGCGGGGTCCGGGTTGTAGAGCCCCACCACGAGCAGGCCGAGCGCCAGCGCCAGCAGCCCGCCGCCGGCCCAGTCGACCCGCACCGCCCCGCCGGACGCCGCGCGGCTGAGGGATGTCGCGTGGCCGAGGGACGCGTGGCCGGGGGACGCGTGGCTGGGGGACGCGTGGCTGGGGGACGTGTGGCTGGGGGACGGCGCGTCGCCGGGCAGCGCCGGCGCCTCGGTGACCGTCCCGCGCTCCGGGCCGTCCGCACGGGCATCGAGGGAACCTTGAGCGCCTGCCGCGGCTCCCGCGTGACGGGCGGGATCACCTGGAACGCCGGGCGTCCCCGCGGCGTGCGGGGCGTCGTCCGGGGTGCCTGGTGCTCCCGCGGAGGGCTGAAGGGCTGCCGGAGGGCGGGCGGGGATCGCCCACTGGACGGCAAGGGCGGCGGCGAGGGCCAGGGGGACGTTGATCCAGAAGATGGCGTGCCAGCCGCCCAGCTCGACGCCGAGCACCGCGAAGCCGGGGATCAGCGCCAGCACCCCGCCGTACACGGGCCCGAGCGCGCTGCCGAGCTCCTGGGCCGCGCCGACCGCCCCGAGCGCGACAGGCCGCTCGCGCTCGCCCCACAGGTCGCCGATGAGCGCCATCGTGATGGGCAGCAGCGCCCCGCCCGCGACCCCCTGCACGGCCCGGCCGGTCACCACCATGACCTCGGAGGCCGCCAGCGCCGTCAGCACCGAGCCGAGCGCGAACGCCGCCAGGCAGGCGTGGATGAGCGGCCGCCTGCCGTAGCGGTCGGACAGCTGCCCGAGCAGCGGCATCGCGGCCACGTAGCCGAGCAGGAAGCCGGTCACCACGGGCGTGGCCCGCTCCAGCCGGTTGAGCGGGATGCCGAGGTCGGTGGCGATGTCGATGAGGACGGTCACGACGACGTAGGCGTCGAGCGCCGCCAGCAGCACCACCGCGCCGCCGACGCCGAGCGCGACCCGGCGTGCGCGTCTCATCCGGCCGACGGGGGCGGCGTGACCGTCACCGGGGCGTCGTAGTCGGTCAGTGTGACGCTCACGGTGCCCTGCTGCAGCGGCAGCTCGATCTTGGTCAGCCTGCTGGTGGCCTTGTCGATCCAGATCGTGCCGTTGACCGGCTCGGTGACCCCCGGCACGAGCGTGCCGAGCGTCTGCTCGGAGAACCCGGTGGCCACCCGGTAGTCGCCGCCCTCCTCGGCCTCGACCCGGGGGTCGCCCGCGGACTGGAGCAGCTGGGCGATGCCCTTGGTCGGGTCCAGGATCAGCGAAGGGTCGTAGAGCTGCGCCAGCTGCTGGCGGGTGAGCTTCTGGAAACCACCGGTCGGGCCCTTGAAGTGGACGGTGTCACCGATCAGCGCGAACGTGATCTCCTGGAGGCTGCCGAAGACCTCCAGCGTGATCGTGCCGTCGGCGTCGCCCTGCGCCGTGAGCCGGCCGTCGGCCTTCTTGACCGGCACGTTGGGCTTGCCCTCCGTGGCGATCGAGAACGCGGCGGACTTCACCGACCGCATCGCCTCCGCCGCCTTCTTCATCAGGTCGGGCCCCGCGGGCAGCTCCTCGGGGCTCCCGGAGGAGCAGGCAGTCAGGCCGGCGACGAGGAGCACGAGGAGCAGCTTTCTCAGCATGAAGCGGATCGTAGCGAGCGAGGGCGCGCGCCGCGCGCCGCCACCGGTATCGGTTGGATGTCAGCGCAGCTTCTTCAGGTGCTCCACGATCGGGGCGAAGGCGCCCTCCAGCTCGTTGAGCTGGTCGTCGGTCAGCCGGTCGACGAAGTGCTCGCGCACGCCGGCCACGTGGACGGGCGCGACCCGCTGGATCGTGTCCCAGCCCTCGTCGGTCAGCACGGCGAAGGTGCCGCGCCGGTCGTCGCGGCAGTCCTCGCGGACGACGAGCCCTTTGGCCTCCATCCGGGAGATCTGGTGGGACAGCCGGCTGCGCGACTGGATGGTGGCGTCGGCCAGGTCGCTCATGCGCATCCGCCGGCCCGCGCTCTCGGACAGGTTGACCAGGATCTCGTAGTCGTTGAGCGACAGAGAGTGCTCCTGCAGCTCCCGGTCGAGGCGGTGCATGAGGAGCTTGTGCAGGGCCAGGTGGGTTCGCCAGGCACGCTGCTCATTGGAGGAAAGCCAGCGAGGCGCGCTCATGATCTCCTATCCGAACACGTCGTGGGCCGAGACGATGGCCACGTTCACCAGGTTAGCCGGGGATCGCCGCTCTCCTGGCAGGGGTGTCGGTGATGGCGGCGACCAGGATGTCGGGTTCGGCCCGCCACTCCAGCAAATGGCGGCCCGCCCAGTCGCCGTCGCGGGCGGACAGTTCGTCGAGGGTCAGCTCGCCGCGCTTGATCAGCGCCTCCTTGCGCGCCCACACCCGGATCACGTCCTCGTTGCCGCCGGCCTCCGCCCGTTCCCTGGGGGTGAGCGCCATCCCGGCGAGCAGGCGGTCGAGCGGGCCGGGCGGCACCCGCTCGGCGTCGACCCCGACGCGGCCGTGGCCGGCCGCCGCGCACACGTAGCCGCGGGTGTGGCTCAGGCTGACGCCCACGGCCGTGGCCTCCTCCAGGTACGGCCTGCCGTGGCCGGGGCCGTGCACCTCGCAGTGCTGGGCGAGCGTGAGCCGGTCCGGAGGGACGCCGAGGAACTCGGCCGCGCAGAGGCGGACGAGCAGGTGGGCGGCGACGAACGCGTGGCGGTCGGCGTCGTGCCGGAACCGCAGGGCCCGTTCCCGCTCGGCGGAGGTCAGCCATGTCACGGGAGCGTCGACCTCTTCGGGCCGCCCGCCCATCACCAGCGCCATGTCCGCAACGTACACCCTGACCCAGATTTGCCCATCCATGAACCAGTCGCAAATCCGACGAACCCTACGATTAACTGACAACCCGCCTATAGCGCGCCCTGGGGGCGACATGGTTGAGCTCGTCAGAAGCGGACTCGAAGGGCTGCGCGAGAGCTGCGCGGGGCGCGTCGTCACACCGCGCGACGCCGGCTACGAGGTCATGCGGAAGGTCTGGAACGGCGCGGTCGACCGCCGTCCCGGCGTGATCGTACGGTGCGCCGGCCCGGAGGACGTCGAGGCGGCGATCTCCTTCGCCAGGCAGGAGGACCTGGAGATCTCCGTGCGCGGCGGCGGCCACGGCTTCGGCGGCACGGCCGTGACCGACGGCGGGGTCATGCTCGACCTGGGCGCCCTGCGGACGATCGACGTCGACGCCGCCAGCCGGTGGGCGTCCTGCGGCGCCGGCGCGACCTGGGCCGACCTCGACGCGGCCACCCAGGTGTACGGGCTGGCGACGCCCGGCGGCACGATCAGCCACACCGGGATCGCCGGGCTGACCCTCGGCGGCGGCTTCGGCTGGCTGAGCCGCGAGCACGGGCTGACCGCCGACAACCTGGAGTCCGCCGACGTCGTGCTCGCCGACGGCCGCCAGGTGCACGCCTCGGCGCGCGAGCACGACGACCTGTTCTGGGCGTTGCGTGGCGGCGGCGGCAACTTCGGCGTCGTCACCGCCTTCGCCTTCCGGCTGCACCCGGTCGGGCCGCGGGTACGGGTGACGCTGCTGTTCTGGGAGGCCGAGCGGGGCCACGAGGCCGTCGCGGCGATCGACAGGGCCGTGACGACCCTGCCCGGCCGCGTCAGCGCACTGATCGCGTTCGGGATGAGCGCGCCTGTCGCGCCGTACGTGCCGGAGGAGCACCGCGCGCGGCCGGGGCACCTGCTCGTCCTGGCCGGGTTCGGGCCGCCCGAGGAGCACGCCTCGGTGGTGGCGGCCCTGGAGGACACCACGCCGCCGCTGTTCTCGCACACCGCCTCGATGCCGTACCCCCGGCTCCAGTCGCTGCTGGACGAGAGCACGCCGTGGGGGGTGGCCGCCTACGAGAAGGCGCTCGACCTGCCGTCGCTCGGGCCGGACGCGATCGCCACCCTGTGCGAGCAGGCGGCGCTGAAGGGGTCGCCGATGTCGTTCCTGCCGGCGTTCCGCCTCGACGGGGCCTTCAGCGCCGTCCCGGACGAGGCCACCGCCTTCGGCGGCGGCCGGGAGCCGCACTACACGATGTCGATCGTCGCGCTCGCCCCCACCCCGGAGGCCCTGGAGGCGGAGCGCGCCTGGGTCCGCGACGCCTGGTCGGCGATGCTCCCGCACGCCCGGGGCACGGGCACGTACGTGAACTTCATCGCCGACCAGGACGAGGACCGCGTGCGCGCCTCCTACGGCCGGAAGTACGCCAGACTGGCCGCGATCAAGGCGGAGTACGACCCGGACAACGTCTTCCACCTCAACGCGAACATCGAACCCGCCGGGTGATCCGGTCAGGCCGGCATCCGGGCCAGGACGTAGCCGGGAGTGCCGGGGATCGGGGTGGTCGGCGGCCCGGTGCGCAGCGTGGTGGCGTCAGGAAGCACCGCCGGGCAGCGGGCGCCCCTGGCCGGGGCCTCCAGTTCGATCAGGTAGCGGTCGAAGGCCGCCGTCGGGCACTCGCCCCTGCCGTACACGCCGTGCCCCCAGCCCTCGTAGGTCAGCAGCCTGGCCTCGGGCCCGATCTGCCGGGCGGCGGCGGTGGCCCACGCGTAGGCGGTGGCCGGGTCGTGCAGGGCGTTGGCGAGCAGCAGCGGCGGCGTGCCGTCGACCCGCAGCCGGTGCTGCGGGTTCGGGATCGGGGCCGGTGTGCCGGCGCACGTGAGCAGCATGCCGAACGCGAGCGGGCTGAACAGCATGTCCGGCGCGATCCTCGCCGACCGGCGCAGGTGGGCGGCGTACTCACGGTGGTCGCGCACCGGCAGCAGGTAGTCGAGACAGAAGATCCGCGACGGGTCGGCGAACGTCTCCTCCAGCGGGCCGGCCCCGGCCGGAAGCCGGGTCGCGGGCTCGCCGCTCTCCAGCGCAGCCAGGAGCCCGGCCAGGTCGGCGAAGCGCGGGCCGTAGAACGAGGTGAACGCCTGCCAGACGAGGTCGAACACGCCGATCGGCACGCCGGGCTCCCCTGGTCCGCCGGGTAAGGTCAGCTCGCCCCGCCCGGCCCGCTCCAGCAGCCCGGCCCAGACGGCCCGCACGTCCCGGCCGTGCAGCGCGCACGCCCGCGTCCGCCCGCACCAGGCGGCGAACTCGTCGAAGGAGTCCTGCGCCGCCCTCGACTCGGTGTCGAGGAAGTCCCGGGTGCCCAGGCTGTGGTCCATGGTGCTGTCGAGCGCCAGCGCCCGCACCCGCCCGGGGAAGCGCTCGGCGTACAGCTGGCCGATCAGGGTCCCGTACGACTTGCCGAAGAAGGTGAGCTGACGGTCGCCGAGCGCCTCGCGCAGGGCGTCGAGGTCACGCACGACGCTGCCGGTGTCGACGTGGTCGAAGAGCGGCCCGGTGCGGGCCCGGCAGTCCTGCCGGTAGCGCTCGTTGTGGGCCAGCAGCGCCGCGAAGTCCGCCTGGCCGCCGATCTCCAGCGGGCCGGGCGCCCGCTGGGCCAGCTCCCGCGAGCACAGGACGGGGTGGCTGCGTTTCACCCCGCGCGGGTCGAAACCGACCACGTCGAACCGGCTGGTCAGCTCCGGGGTGAAGCCGAACTCCTGGATCACGGCGTCCACGCCGGAGCCGCCCGGCCCGCCCGGGTTGATCACCAGCGAGCCGATGCGGGCGCCGGCGGCCTTGCGCCGGGCCACCGCCAGCTCGAACGACGGCCCGCGCGGACGGTCCCAGTCGACGGGCACCGTGAGCGTGCCGCATTCGACGGCCGGGTCCTCGGGGCAGGGGGTCCACGCGATCGGCCTCCCGCCGGCGGGCGCGGGATCTCGTGCGGTGCCGGCCGCGGCCGGCAGGGCGGGCGCCAGCGGCAGGAGAGCGGTGAGGAGAAGGCTGAGGATCAGGACAGATCTTCGCATGTCGGGTCCCATCGTCGGAGGACCTGATCGTCATTCAGCGCCTCCGACGGCACCATCGGCCCCGGGTACGAAATCCCCGTCATCCTCAGGTATCAGCCGAGTAGGACCGACATCCAGCTCTCCACCTCGTCCGGGTGGCGGGGCAGGGCCGCCGACATCAGCCGCGCCCCGTGGGCCGTGATGACCAGGTCGTCCTCGATGCGGACGCCCACCCCGCGGAACTCCTCCGGCAGGGTGAGGTCGTCCGGCTGGAGGTAGAGGCCGGGCTCCACGGTCAGCACCTGGCCCTCCTCCAGCACGCCGTCCAGGTACGTCTCCGCCCGCGCCCTGGCGCAGTCGTGCACGTCCAGGCCCAGCATGTGGCCGCTGCTGCAGAGCGTGTAGCGGCGGTAGAGTCCGCTCTCCATGAGGGCGTCGGGCGAGTCCTTCAGCAGGCCCCACGCGTGCAGGCCCTCGCAGATGACGCGCATGGCGGTCAGGTGGAACTCGCGGAAGCGGACACCCGGCCGCAGCACCGAGATCGCGGCCGACTGCGCCTCGTAGACCAGCTCGTACACCTGCCGCTGCACCGGGGTGAACCGGCCGGAGAGCGGCAGCGTGCGGGTGACGTCGGCGGTGTAGAGCGTGTCGGTCTCCACCCCGGCGTCCAGCAGCAGCAGGTCGGCCGGGTCGAGCCGGCCGTCGTTGCGGATCCAGTGGAGCACGCACGCGTGCGCGCCGGACGCCACGATGCTGTCGTAGCCGACCGCGTTGCCCTCCAGCCGGGAGCGCAGCCCGAACACGCCTTCCACGTAGCGTTCGCCGCGCGGGTGGCCGAGCGCCTGCGGGATGGCGCGCACCACGTCCTCGAAGCCGCGCACGGTCGCGTCGACCGCGGCCTGCAGCTCGCCGACCTCCCACTCGTCCTTGACCAGCCGGGTCTCCGAAAGGAAGGTCTCCAGCTCGGCGTCACCGCCGCCCGGCTCGACCGCCGCGTCCACCGCCGCGTCCACCCCGCGCAGCACCCGCGCCGGGCCTTTCAGCTCCAGCTCGCGCAGGTGGGCGCAGTCGATCTGGTACAGCTCCGCCGCCTCGGCCAGGTCGGGCCTGCGGCCCACCCAGAACTCGCCGTAGCGGCGGTCGCGGTAGAACTCCTGGCCCTCCTCGCGCGGGGAGCGCGGCCGGGTGTAGAGCGTCGCCTCGCCGGACGGCTCGATCACGAGCACGTCACCCGGCTCGCCCGCTCCGGTCAGGTACGAGTAGGCGCTGTGCGGGCGGAACCGGTAGTCGCTGTCGTTGCTGCGGACCTTGAGCGTCCCCGACGGCACGACCAGCCGCTCGCCGGGGAATCTGCTCGCCAGCGCCGCCCGCCGCTTGGCCGCCCACGGGGCGATCGGCAGCGCCCGCACGCCCGACCGCCGGGTGTCCGCCCAGCCTGTCCGCATGAACGCGGCCAGTTCGTCGGTGATCGGCAGGTCGTGGCTCCCGGTGTTGAGAGGCTCGGTCACAACGGCTCCAGCTGTGGTATTTCACATGGCAAATACGGTCAGCTTACGGTAGTCCTTGACGGCCTCCCACCCCCTTGCTTGCCTGGGAGCACGACGGGGTAACTCATAGCAGAGGTGGTGCACATGCTGATCGGGACGATCCTGCGCGGCAAGGGCGGCGAGGTGACGACCGTGGCGCCGGACGCCACGGTCCGTGACCTCCTCGCCAAGCTGGCGGAGCACAACATCGGCGCCGTCGTCGTGTCCGCCGACGGCGCCACGATCGACGGGATCGTCTCCGAGCGCGACGTGGTGCGCCGGCTGCACGACCGCGGCGCCGGCATCCTCGGCGAGCCGGTCTCCGCCATCATGACGGCCGAGGTGCGCACGGTCGGGCCCGGCGACCGGGTCGACGAGCTGCGCAAGACCATGACCACCCACCGGGTCCGCCACATGCCGGTCGTCGACGACGGCCGCCTGGTCGGCATCGTGAGCATCGGCGACGTGGTCAAGAGCACCATCGACGAGCTGGAGACGGAGAAGGCGTCCCTGGTCGACTACCTCCACCGTTGACGGGGGTGGGACGCTGTCCAGGTGATGTACGATCCCCCGCCCGGCTACCCGCGCGCGTCGAGCAGCCCGACGATCATCGTGCTCGTCGCCGGGCTGACCGGTGTGCTGGGGTTCCTCATCGGGTTCCTCACCGGGCTGGGATCGGGCGAGCTGGCGGCCGCGCCGGCTCCCCGGGTCACGGTGACGGTCGAGGAGCGGCCGTCGCCGGACGACACCGAGCCGACCGATCCGGCGGCCTCCGACCCCGCGGCCTCCGATCCCGCGGTGCCGGACCCTGGGACGTCCGACCCCGCAGCGTCCGACCCCGCAGCGTCCGACCCCGCAGCGTCCGACCCCGCCTCCGATCCGTCCGCCTCGTCGCCCGCCGCCTCCGTTCCCGCCACGCCGGACCCCGGCGACCCGCTCGCCTCGATGCGCACGCTCGTCGTCGGCGTCGACATCCAGCCCGGCACCTACCGCACCACCGGCCCCGCCGGAGGCGGGGGCCAGTGCTACTGGGCCCGGATGAAGAGCGCCACCGGCGGCCTCGCCGACGTGATCGACGCCGGCATGCCGACCGGACCGGCCACCGTCACCGTCCTCGCCACCGACAAGAGCTTCCAGACGGCCGGCTGCGCCGACTGGACCCGGGCCTGACCGGCGGCGTCCGGGCCGGGGGCTGTTTGCACAGGTGACGCGCGCGTAGGAGGATGCGCTCAGCCCCACGCGAGGAGGAAGACATGTCGGTGTTGCGGAGCTTGGCAGACAGCGTGCGCAGCGGCGCGATCGAGGTCATCGATCTGACCGCCCCCCTGTCGGAGGACACGCCGATCCTCCAGTTGCCCGAGCCGTTCGGCAACACCATCCGGTTCCGGCTGGAGGAGATCAGCCGCTACGACGACCGCGGCCCCGGGTGGTACTGGAACGACATCCACACCGGCGAGCACACCGGCACCCATTTCGACGCCCCCGTCCACTGGGCGACCGGCCGTGACGGCCAGGACGTCTCCCAGGTGCCGGTCACCAGCCTGATCGCGCCCGCCGTGGTGCTCGACTTCAGCGCCGAGGCCGGCAAGGACCCCGACTTCCTCCTCCAGATCGACCACGTCAAGGAGTGGGAACGCGCCAACGGCCCGCTGCCGGAGGGCGGCTGGCTGCTCTACCGCACCGGCTGGGACGCCCGCTCGGGCGAGCAGGACACGTTCCTCAACGCCGACGAGACCGGCTCGCACACCCCGGGCATCTCCGTCGAGTGCGCCAGATGGCTCGCCGAGGAGACCCCCGTCCTCGGCGTGGGCGTCGAGACCGTCGGCACCGACGCGGGCGCCGCCCACTCCTTCGACCCGGCCTTCCCCTGCCACGCCTTCCTCCTCGGGGCCGGCAAGTACGGCCTCACCCAGCTGCGCAACCTCGACCGGCTCCCGGTCACCGGCGCGGTCGTGGTGGCCCCTCCGCTGCCCATCCTCGGCGGCTCCGGCAGCCCGGTGCGGGTGCTCGCGCTGGTCGAGCGGTGATCGTCGCCGAGGCCGTCGGCGCGGTCCTCGCCGCCGCGGGCGTACGGGCCGCGTTCGGGGTCGTCGGCAGCGGCAACTTCCACGTCACCAACGCCCTGGCCCGCCACGGCGTGCGCTTCGTCGCCGCCCGCCACGAGGGCGGCGCGGCCACCATGGCCGACGCCTACGCCCGGATGACCGGCGAGGTGGCGGTCGTCTCGGTGCACCAGGGGCCCGGTCTGACCAACGCCGTCACCGGCATCGCCGAGGCCGCCAAGAGCCGCACCCCGCTCGTGGTGCTGGCCGGTGAGGCCACCGACGCGCGCTCCAACTTCCACATCGACCAGGACGCCGCCGTGCGCGCGGTGGGCGCGGTGCCGATGCGGGTCACCGGCCCCGCGCGGGCGCGGCAGGAGACGCTGGAGGCGTTCCGCGTCGCCCGCGACGAGCGCCGCACCGTCGTGCTCAACCTCCCGCTCGACGTCCAGGCCGCCGAGGCGGCGGCCGAGGG
>NZ_JAPNNL010000132.1 GCF_027620315.1 Nonomuraea corallina
GGGAGCGTGTGATGACTCGGGAGATGACGGTCCGGCCCGGCGAGTCGATCCAGCGCGCGCTGGACGAGGCGGGGCCCGGGGCGCGGATCAGCCTGGAAGCGGGCCGCTACCCGCAGAGCGTGTGGATCAGGCACGCCGGCGTGACCCTGACCGGGGCGGGGCCCGGCCGGACCGTGCTGGAGCCCGGCGCGGGGATCCCCGCGGGGGTGCCCCCGCTGCACGACGCCACCGCCGACGTGGTCAGCGGCGTCACCGTGCACGGCGAGCGCGTCGGCGACGTGCGCGTGGAGAGCCTGTCCGTGCGCGGCTTCTCCGGGGCGGGGGTCTACGCCCACACCGTCGCCGGTGTGACCGTGCGCGAGGTGGCGGCCGAGGACAACGCCGTCTGGGGCGTCTACCTGCGCGAGTCGAGCGGCTGCGTGGTGCGGGACTGCCGCGCCTCCGGCAGCCAGTACGGGGGCGTCGCCCTCAGCTTCTGCCCCCGCTCCGACGCGCTGATCACCGGCAACGAGAGCTTCGCCAACGCCTTCGGCCTCTTCGTCGACAACTCCTCGGGCGCGCGGGTGGTGCGCAACTCCTGCCACGGCAACGCCATCGGGATGCTGCTGCTCAACCAGGTCTACGAGGGCGAGCCGGAGGGCGGCGTACGCGACTGCCTGGTGATCGGGAACGACCTGCGCGCCAACGGCCTGGCCGCGGGCGCCGAGCCGGGCGGGCTCGGCGCGGCCGGGCCGCCGATCTCCGGCGTCGGCCTCGCGCTGATCGGCACCCACCGGGTCAGCGTCGTCGACAACCGCATCCACGACAACCACCCCAGCGGGGAGTCCGTGATGGGCGCGGCGTTCGTCATCGGCTCCTCCAAGGAGTGGGGCGGCGACGACGCCCTGGACAACCACGTGCTGTGGAACCGGATCACCGGCAACAGCCCGCTCGATTTTCAGCTCGGCGCCGACCTGACGCGCCAGGTGTGCGCGGGCAACGTCGCCGACAAGGGCGACCCGCCGGGACTCACCGCCGCCGACGGCTGGAGGCCGCGATGACCGCGACGCTGACCTGCGAGGGCCTGCGCAAGAGGTACGGGGACGTGACGGCGGTCGAGGACGTCGGCTTCTCCATAGCGCCGGGCCAGGCGTACGGACTGCTCGGCCCGAACGGCGCCGGCAAGACCACGACGATCTCCATCCTCGTCGGCCTGCTCCGCCCCGACGCGGGGACCGTCCTGGTCGGCGGCACGGACCTGGCCGCCGACCCCAGGCGCGCCAAGGCCGCGATCGGCTACGTGCCGCAGGAGATCGCCCTGTACCCGGAGCTGACCGGCCGGGAGAACCTGCGCTTCTTCGGCAGGCTCTTCGGCCTGCCCCGGCGCGCGCTCGCCGCCAGGATCGAGGAGGTGCTCGACCTGATCGGCCTGACCGACCGGGCCGACGGCAGGCTCGACACGTACTCCGGAGGCATGCGGCGGCGGATCAACATCGGCGCCGCCCTCCTGCACCGCCCCGCCGTGCTGATCCTGGACGAGCCCACCGTCGGGGTGGACCCGCAGAGCCGCAAGGCGATCCTGGACGGGCTGGAGCTCCTGGTCCGGGAGGGCATGTCCCTGCTGTACACCTCCCACTACATGGAGGAGGTCGAACGGATCTGCGACCGGGTCGCGATCATCGACCACGGCCGGATCATCGCCGAGGGCACCAGGCGTGAGCTGATCGCCATGGTGGGCACGGCGGACAAGGTCGAGCTGGTGCTCGACGGCGACGTGCCGGCGGCGTTCGCCAAGCTCCGCGCCGTCGAGGGCGTCGTCGAGGCCGCCAGGACCGAGGACGGGTCCGTACGGCTGATCGCCGAAGGCGGCAGGTACCTGCTGCCCGCGCTCATCACCGCCGTGGAGGGCAGCGCCACGGTCACCGCCACCCAGGTCATCGAACCCGACCTGGAGGCGACCTTCCTGCACCTCACCGGCGCCTCCCTGCGGGACTGACCATGTGGCGGGCGATTCTCACGGTGAGCGCGCTGGAACTGCGCACCCGGCTGCGCGACGGCACCGCGATCGTCATCGCGGTGATCGTGCCGGTGACGCTGGCCACCCTGTTCGGCCTGGCACTCGGCGGCGACGACCCGCCGCTGCGCGCCACCGTGGGGTTCGTGGACCTGGACGGCGGCGAGTTCCCCGCCTCGGTGCGGCGCGAGGTGCTGGCCTCGGAGGAGCTGAAAGGGTCCGTGACGCTGCGCGACCTGCCCGGCGAGGAGCAGGCGCGGCGGGCCCTGGACGCGGGCGAGATCGGCTCGGCCATCGTGTTCCCCGCCGGGTTCAGCCGGAGCGTCGGGGCCGGGCGCGGCGGCGACGTCGCCGTGCTGACGTCCCACGAGTCGCCGCTGGCCGGGGTGGTCGCGAGCGCCGTCGTGGACCGCATCTCGGCGGTGGTGGACGCCAGGACCCTGGCCGTGCGCGCCGTCCTGCGCGCGGGGGTGCCCGGGGACGAGGTCAAGGAGCTGGTGGAGCGCAACGGGGCCGCGGGGCCCGCGCTCACCCTGGCAGCGGACCCGCTGTCCGGCGGCAAGGTGGACCTGTCGGTCCACTACGGGTCGGGGATGGCGGCGCTGTTCGCCTTCTTCGTGGTGGGCGCCTCGTTCCGCGGTCTCCTCACCGAGCGCAAGCTGGGCACCCTCGACCGGATCAGGGCCGGCCCCGTCGCCGCGTGGGTGCCGGTCGCCGGCAAGGCGGCCGTCGGGTTCGGGCTGGGCGTGGTGAGCGTCTGCGTCTGCTGGGCCTCCTCCACCCTGATCTTCTCGACCACCTGGGGCGACCCGGTCGCGGTGTTCGCGGTGCTGGTCGCGCACGTGCTGGCCGCCGCCGCGATCACCATGCTGGTGGCCAGCCGGGTGCGGACCGACGCCCAGGCCGACGGCGCGATCATGGTCGTCTCGTTCGTGGCGGCGTTCTTCGGCGGCAGCCTGGTGCCGCTCTACGACCTGCCCGAGCCGCTGCGCACGGTGGCGCTGCTCACCCCGAACGGCTGGACCTCCACGGCGCTGGCCGAGCTGGCCGGAGCGGGCGCGAGCGGCTCCGTCGCCGCGGTGGCCGGGCCCATCGGCGTGCTGTGCGCGATCACGCTGGCGGCCGGAGGTCTGGCCGTCGCCGGCTTCAGGAAGGGACTGCTGCTGTGAACCCGTTGCCCCGCGGCCGTCCCCGGCCGGTGACGGCGCTGGTCGCCGCCAACCTGCGGCGCCTCACCCGCGACCGGGTCGGCCTGTTCTTCATCGTGATCATGCCGTTCGTGTCCATCGTCTTCGTCGGCATGGCGATCGGCGGCGCCACCGGCGCGGCCGGGCTGCCCGTCGGCGTCGTCGCCGACGAGCGGGACCCGGTCGCCGCCGCCGTGCTGGCCGAGCTGCGCGGCCACCCGGACCTGGAGGTGGTCCCCGTGGACACCCCGGACGGCCTGCGCTCCGGCGTACGCGAAGGAGCTCTCGCGGCGGGCCTGGTCATCCCGTCCGGCTCGACCAGGCTGGAGCTCGTCCTGGCGCAGGCCAACGGCAGCGGGATGGCGGCCCGCAGTGCCGTGGACGTCTCGGTGGGCCGGGTCGCCGCCGTGCTGGAGGCCACCAGGGCGGCCAGGGCCGCGGGCGCCGGCGAGGCCCAGGCCGCGGAGTACGTGCGCCAGGCCCAGGCCGAGGGGGGTCGGGTCGCGGTGACCGACGTCGCCACCGGCGGCGGCGACCCGGGCGGCTTCGCCTACACCGCCCCGGCGAACCTGCTGCTGTTCACCTTCATCAACTCCATGGCGGTCGCCGCCGCCCTCGTGGAGAGCCGCCGGCTGGGCATGCTGCAGCGCGCGCTCACCGCTCCCGTACCCCGGCGGTCGGTGCTGTTCGGCGAGGTGGTCAGCAGGTTCCTGGTCGCGGCCGCGCAGGCTGTGCTGATCATGGTGGTGAGCTCGCTGGCGTTCGGCGTGTCGTGGGGCGACCCGTTCGCGGTGGCCGTCGTCGTGGGCGTGTTCGCGCTGGTCGCCACCGGCGCCGCGGTCCTGGTCGGCACGCTGCTGCGCTCGCCCGACCAGGCGCCCGCGATCGGCCCGCCGCTCGGCGTGGTGCTGGGCATGCTGGGCGGCTGCCTGTGGCCGCGCGAGGCGTCCGGCGAGGTCATCAACGCCATCGGGCACGCCTTCCCGCACGCCTGGGGCATGGACGCGCTGCTCGCGCTCGCCCGGCCCGGCACGGGCCTCGGCGCGGTCCTGCCCGAGGTGGCCGTGCTCACCGGGATGGCCGTCCTGCTGCTGGGCGGCTCCCTGATCGTGTTCGACCGGCGCACCCGGATCACCTGAGCGCGGGAGAGGGATGGTCACATGAAGGGGATCCTGCTGGCAGGAGGGCGCGGCACGCGGCTCCTCCCGGCGACGCTCGCTGTCTCCAAGCAGCTGCTGCCCGTCAACGACAAGCCGCTGATCTACTTCCCGCTGTCGGTGCTCATGCTGGCCGGGATCCGGGACATCCTGCTCATCTCCACCCCGGAGGACCTGCCGCAGATCCGTCGGCTCTTCGGCGACGGCTCCCGGCTGGGGCTGCGCCTGACGTACGCCGAGCAGGCCGAGCCGAACGGGATCGCCGAGGCGCTCGTGCTCGGCGCCGACCACGTGGCCGGCGGCCCGGTCGCGCTCATCCTGGGCGACAACGTCTTTCACGGCGACGGCTTCCAGGAGGTGCTGCGCGCGGAGTGCCGCGCCGTCGACGGCTGCGTCCTGTTCGGCCACCCCGTGCACGACCCCGGCAGGTACGGGATCGCCGAGACCGACGCCGACGGCCGGCTGCTCGGCATCGAGGAGAAACCCGCCGCGCCCCGCTCCAACCGGGCCGTCGTCGGCCTGTACCTCTACGACGGCGACGCCGTCGACATCGCCAAGAACCTCACGCCGTCGGCGCGCGGCGAGCTGGAGATCACCGACGTCAACCGCGCCTACCTGGAACGGGGGAAGGCGAAGCTGGTCGACCTCGGCCACGGCTCCGCCTGGCTCGACGCCGGCACCCCCGCCACGCTGCTCCGCGCCGGCCAGTACGTCCAACTGCTGGAACGCCGGCAGGGAGTCCGCATCGCGTGCCTTGAGGAGATAGCGCTCCGCATGGGCTACATCGACGCCGAGGCATGCCACCGGCTCGGCGTCGAACTGGAGAAGTCGAGCTACGGCCGGTACGTCATCTCGGTGGCCGAGCGGTTCATGGACAGTGAGAGGGAGACCGATCGATGAGTGTGACGACGTTGTTCCCGGACAGATCCCCCGCCGACGGCGGCGTGGTGACCGGGGTGTACCGCTACGCGGCCCGCAAAGGTGCGATCGAGGCCGTCGACCTGGCCGCGGCCGATCTCGGGCTGAGCGTCCGCGAGGTGCGCGACGCCGTGGCGAGCCTCGTGGAGAGCCGCCTGCTCAGGGTCGACGACAGCGAGGGCCGCCGGTTCGTGCCGGTCGACCCCGAGCTGGCCGCCGCCTCCCTGGTGTCCTCGGTGGAACGGGAGATCTACCAGCGCCGCGAGCTGATCGACCAGATCCGCGAGCGCATGGGGGCGTTCCGGTCGGAGTACGCGGGCGCCGGCCACGGTTCGGCGGCCAGTGCCGTGGAGTACCTGGTGGGGGCCATGGAGGTGCGCGGCTTCCTGAAGACGGCCGGTGACGCCTGCCGCGACGAGGTGCTGGCGATGCAGGCCGGGGGCGGCGACGTCGAGGACCTGTCGCAGATGTACCTGGCGCTCCTGGCCAGAGGGGTGGCGGTGCGCATCATCTGCCAGCATCGCAACCGCGCCGACGTCTCCACCCGGATGCTGCTCAAGCGGCTGACGGACGCCGGGGCCGCCGTCTTCACCGTCAGCCACGTCCCGAGGTCGGCGGTGGTGTTCGACCGGGCGCTGGTCGTCATGTTCGGCGTGGACGGCGACGGCGAGGCCAGCGTGGCCCGCGTGCGCAACCACGGCATCGCCCAGTTCCTGCTGGACCTGTTCAACCACCTGTGGGAGACCGCCACCCCGCTGGAGGGCGTCGAGGTCGGCTACGCCAACGTGGCCGACGACCTCCAGCAGGCCATCGCCGCGCTGATGGCCAAGGGCTACACCGACGAGGTCGTGGCCAGGAAGCTCGGCATGTCGGTGCGGAGCTGCCGCCGGCACATCGCCACGCTCATGCGGGACCTGGACGCGACCAGCAGGTTCCAGGCCGGCGTGCAGGCCGCCCGGCGCTATCTCGGCGCCGCCGGGTGACGTCCCGCCCGCCGCGTTCCTCCGCCGGGACGCGGCGAGCGGGCGCATCGCTACCCGCGGGGCCCGCTCGCCGTCATGACCACGCCGGCGAGGGCGCGGGCCCGCCCCAGGACGAGTTCGAGGCCCAGGACGAGGTCCTCGGCGGGCATCCGGGAGTCGAGGCAGATCCGTACGGAGCTGTTGGCGTCCTCGGCGTCCAGGCCGATGGCCGTCAGGACGTGGGAGGGCTCCTGGGAGCCGGAGTTGCAGGCCGAGCCGGTCGACAGCGCCACCGAGCGCAGGCTCGACACCAGGCTCTCGCCGCGCACGCCGGGCAGCACGACGTTCAGCACGTGCGGCACACGGCCGTCCGGGTGGCCGTCCGGGTGGCCGTTCAGTGCGCCGTTCATTGCGCCGTTCAGTGCGCCGTCCGGGTCACCGTCCGGGGCGCCGTCCGGGTCACCGTCCGGGGCGCCGTTCACGCGGACGCCGGGGAAGCCGGTCATGAGCAGGTCCAGCGCCGTCGCGCGCAGCTCGCGCACCCGCCGCCAGGCGTCGGCCATCCCGGCCGCCGCCAGCTCGCACGCCTTGCCCATGCCCACCACGAGATGGGTCGGGATGGTGCCGCTGCGCAGCGCGTACTGCCCGCCGCCGAACAGCACGGGCCGCAGCCTGCGCCGGATCTCCGGCCGGACGTACAGCGCGCCGACGCCCTTGGGGCCGCGCAGCTTGTGCCCCGACATCGCCATGGTGTCGACCCCGGCCTCCCGCACGTCGATCGGGATCCGGCCGGCCGCCTGGGCGCCGTCCACGTGCAGCAGGGCGCCGGCGTCGTGGCAGAGCGCGGCCATCCGCCGGACGGGCTGGATCGTGCCGATCTCGCTGTTGACCCAGCAGGCGGTGGCCACCCGGGAGAACGGGTCGAGCAGCCCGGCCAGGTGACCGAGGTCAATCCGGCCGTCCCCGCCCACCCGCATCGCCCTGACGGCCAGGCCCCGGCCGGCCAGCGCGCGGCCGATCGACAGCGAGGACTTGTGGTCGGTGGGGCAGATCGCGGCGTTGACGGGGGCCCGCTCCTCGTGGCCGAACATGCCGAGCAGCGCGAGGTTGTTGCTCTCGGTCGCGCCGGAGGTGAACACCAGGTCCTCGGGGTCCGCGCCGATCAGCCGGGCCACCGACTCGGTGGCGGCGTCCACCGCCCTGCGGGCGCGCTTGCCCAGCAGGTGCGGGGAGGACGGGTTGCCGAAGTCCTCCCGCAGGAAGGGCAGCATCGCGTCGACCACCTCGTCGTCGACGCGGGTCGTGGCGCAGTTGTCCAAGTAGATGATCTTCATGGTGATCAGCTCCTGAACGTGTGGACCGAGACGAGGTTGCCGTAGATCTCGTCCTCGGTCATCTCGCCGCTGCCGCCCGGGTCGGCGATGACCACCCGCATGCCGCGCAGGCCGTACAGGCTCAGCGCGATCTCCACCCCGGTCCGCACCGGCATCAGGCACTCTCCCGGCGCGAAGATCAGGATCGTGCGGTGGCCCGCCCGGTGCACCTCGGCGATCATCTCGGTGATCTCGCCGGCGCAGCCGGTGACGCCGCAGCTGATCAGCGTGCGGTAGTTGCCGTCGGCGTCCAGGAAGGCCACCTCGGTGTCCCGGCCCGGCTGGTCAGGCTCGGCGGGCTCGTCGGCGCCGAGGAACCGCTTCTCCAGCAGGCCCTGCTTGACGAACTTGTCGGCCGCCTTCTGGAACCGGTACTTCAGCCAGGTCTCGGGGAAGGCGAGCGGGTGCTTGCGGCTCGGCAGCACGAGGTCCGCGGACAGGCCCGCCTGCGCCAGGTCGTCCCGGTACGCGGCGGGCAGCTCGGCGAACCCCCCGAAGAACTCCGCGCGCAGCTCGCTCGCCGGCCGGCCGGTCCTCGGCACGTACTGCCAGTCGTTGATCAGCAGCAGCAGCCGGGCTCCCACGCCCGACTCCACGTAGGGCCTGGCCAGGTCCAGCGACAGGCGCCAGGTGTAACGGGGGAAGATCCCCACGCGGCCGGTGACGCGCCGGCGCATGGTCTCGTCGTGCTGCTCCTCGATGACGCCGGGCACGAGGCGGCCGGTGGCGTCGTCCTCGAAGAGCATGAAGTGGCCGCCCATGATGACCGGCTCGCCGAGGTCCGCGGCGGCCAGTTCCCGGCTGATCGTCTCGCGGAGCTCCTGTTCAGATGCCACGAGCCGGTGCGTCTTGGTCACCCGGTCGCTGAGAACGTTACCCATGTTTCTACACTCCGAGTTCCTGGTGGATCATGATTCGGGTTCGGCGGCACTGGGGCGTACCGGGGCCAGCAGGCCGGCCAGGACGGCCAGCGGCGTGGGCTCCGCCAGCGCGCGCGGCGTCAGGCCCTCCCAGCCGCGTTCGCGCAGGAGGGCCAGCACCTCGGGGGCGCGCAGGACGCGGCCGCCCGCGAGGACGTAACCGTCCGACGGGTCGACCCCGGCCAGGCCGTGCACCTGGCACACCGCCCCGGTCAGCGCCTGCACGGCGGGCTCCGCCGCGGCGGGAACGGGCGTGGGAGGTGCGGGCGGGCCCGCGGGATCGAAGCCGGCCAGCTCGGCCACCTGGCTGACCCGCAGGTCGGTGTCCGGGTCGTCGTGCGCCAGCAGCAGGGCCTCGTGGCCGCGCAGGAACGCCTCCATGGCGGCGGCGTCCATGACGGAGGAGGCCGCCTGGAGCCCGAGCACGACCGCGTCACGCCACTCGTCGATCCGCAGGTAGGTGTCGGCGCCGTAGTGCGCCCACGCCTCCGGCGCCCGGTTCCAGGCGAACGTGGTGCGCCTGCCCCCGCAGGCCAGGGTGCGCTGGTTGAGGAAGTTGACCTCCGAGCCCAGCCGCACCGGCTCCCCCCGCCTGGAGCCCTCGCGGGACACCAGCTCCACGACCTCGTCGTAGGGCACGTACGCGTGCCGGGCGGCCTGCTCGTTCTCGTCGGCCACCCGCCGTACCAGCTCGCTGAACGGCGGATCGTCGGAGCAGCCGACCCGCATCAGCATCGGGGAGAACATGCAGGTGAGCACTTCCTGGAAGGCGTGCGACCCGCGGTTGCCGGCGAACGCGAGCTGACCGACCGCGCCCTGGCCGGTGTAGGCGGCCAGCAGGGCGGTGTGGGCGGCCAGGTGCACCGCCGACGGCCACACCTTGAGCCTGGCGGCGATCCGCCGGCCGGCGTCCAGCAGCGACGGCGAGGTCAGCGTCGCGTGCCTGGCCTCCTCGGGCGGCGCCGCCCGCCGCCGGGCGGCGAACGGATCGGCGGGCAGCAGCGCGACCTGCTTCTCCCAGTACGCCAGCGCGTCGGCGGCCAGCCCGGCGGCCTCCGCGGTCGCCTCCCAGCGGGCCAGGTCGGCGGGCTGGTGCCGGACCGGCCCCAGCGAGACGGGCCGGCGGGAGGCGACGCCCTCCGCCTGCGTCCACAGCTCGTGCTCGATCCGCTTCAGCGTCCACATGTCGACGGCCAGATGGTTGAAGACCAGGACGACCTGCTTCGGCACGCCGCCCGAGGTGATGACGCAGGCGCGGATCGGCCACTCGGCGGCCAGGTCGAACGGCCTGGCGCTCAGCTCCTCGACCACCTCGGCGGGGCTCGGGGTGCCGTCCCGCTCCACGCTCGCCCAGGCGATCGGCCAGGGGCCGGGGGCGTGCACCCGCTGCCGCGGCCCGCCGTCGGCGGGGAAGGTCGTGCGCAGCGCCTCGTGGCGGCGGGTCAGCGACAGGAGGATCGCGCGGCAGCCGGCGGCCGTGAGGCCGGCGGGCATGAGGAAGCGCATCAGGATGTGCGACTCGTGCTGGTGCCGGGGCGGCAGCTGATGGATCCGCAGCCACATGTAGCGATGCCCCCAGCAGAGGTTCGCGGACTTCACAGCGGACAATTGGGGCCTCCACCGCCGCGTCAATGAGGACAGGCCGACAAGATTGAGAATTCGCCGCCGCGACGCTGATGACAAGCCATTCCCGCTGGCCGGAACAGGCCGCCACTACCTGCCAGTGGCGGACGGGGACGGCGCCTTGACCGGGGCCGCCGGGGCCGCCGAGAATTTTCGTGAGCAGACTTTCTTGGTGAGGTCCCGGATGACGAGTTTTGAAATACCTCACGAGTTCCTGAATATTTTGCGGTCGCATTTGCCGTTCGTGGACTCCGGGGTGCTGTCGGCCCTGGACGACCTGGCCGGCCTCGGACTCGACTCGATGGGCGTGGTCCGGCTGATCGTGGACCTGGAGGACCTCTACGGCGTGCAGGTGCCCGACGAGATCCTGGACGAGAAGACGTTCGCCACCGTGGCCTCGCTGTGGGCGGCCCTGTCCCCGCTGATGACCCGCCCCTGATGACCCGCCCCTGATGACCCGCCGCTGATGACCCGCCGCTGATGACCCGCCGCTGATGACCCGCCGCTGACGAGCAGCCGCTGACGAGCCGCGTTCGACACCCGCCGCTGACGAGCCGCGGCCGGCGACGTTCGGTCGCCGGGCCGCGGTTCACGCGTCGCGCAGGGTGCCCGCGACCGCCCGCCGGTCCACCTTGCCGTTGGGGTTGAGCGGCAGTTCCTCCAGCACCGTGACCGACCGGGGCACCATGTACCCGGGCAGCACGCCGGTGACCGCCCTGGCCAGGGCCACCCCGTCCAGTCCGTGCCCTGTGCAGGCGGCCTCCAGCGCCAGTTCGCCGTCCGGCCCCGGCAGGGCCAGGACGACCGCCTCGTGCACGCCCGGCCGGGCGCGCAGCGCCGCCTCGATCTCGCCGAGCTCCACCCGGTGGCCGGAGATCTTCACCTGCTGGTCCAGCCGGCCGAGATGCACCAGCAGGCCGTCCCGCCAGGCGACCCGGTCACCGGTCCGGTACCAGGACTGCCCGGTCACCGGCTCGCCGTCGCGGGCCCGTACCCCGTCGAACGAGGTGAACCGCCCGGCGTCGTCGGCCGGGTCGGCGTAGCCGGGGAAGCGCTGCACCCCGCGCAGGCACAGCTCGCCCTCGTCGGAGGGCCGCCCTTCGCCGTCGAGCACCACGTGCTCGACGCCCGGGTACGGCAGGCCGATGGGCACGGTGCCGTTGGCCGTGCGCGGCCAGTCGGCCGGGTCGGCGGGCAGCCGGTACTGCGTGCAGCTGATGGTCACCTCGGTCGGGCCGTACAGGTTCTCCAGCACGCTTCCCGGCGCGGCGGTCTGCCACGCGGCGGCCTGGCGCAGCGACAGCGGCTCCCCGCAGAACAGGCTCCAGCGCAGCGACGGCATGGCGTCCGGCGTCAGCCGGCGCAGCCGCATGGCCAGCGAGACCACCGAGGGCACGGAGAACCAGTGGGTCAGCCGCTCCCTGTTCACGAACGCGACCGGCTTGAGCAGGTCGTACCTGCCGGGCACGACCAGCGTCGCGCCGCTTCCCCAGGTGGCGAACATGTCGAAGACCGACAGGTCGAAGGTCAGGTCGAAGGTCTGGGAGACCCGGCAGCCGGGGCCCAGGCCGTACCGCGGGATCACATGGCGGAGGTAGGCGTCGACGCCGCGGTGCCGCACCGGCACGCCCTTGGGGACGCCGGTCGAGCCCGAGGTGAACAGCACGTACGCCAGATCGTCCGGATCACCCTCGGCCGGAGGCGCGGAACCGCCGGGACCGGAGCCGTCGGCGTCCATAGCCAGCACCGGGGCCGGCAGGCCGGGCGGCGGGCGGAGGGACGCGTCGGCCAGCACCACGTCGAGCCCCGCTGCGGTGGCGACGGCGAGGTTGCGGGCGTCCGGCACGGCCGGGTTCAGCGGCACCGCGGTCGCGCCGAGCCGCTGGATCGCCAGGTAGCCGGCGAACGCCAGCGGGCCGCGCGCCGCGTACAGGCCCGCCCTGGCGGGGGGACCGCCGGGAGCGCGGGCCAGCTCCGCCGCCAGGCGCGCGGACAGCGCGTCCAGCTCGGCGTAGGTGAGGCGGTCGCCGCCGGTCTCGAGCGCGATCCGGTCGCCGTACCGGGCGGCGGAGTCGGCGAACCACTGGTGGAGGGTGCGTGCCACGGGTCTCTCCGATCGTCGGTTCAGCTCGCGCGCGCCGCGCGCTCGGGCGGCTCGCGGGGGAACAGCGCCTCCGGGAGGTCCCGGAGCTGCCCGTTCCACAGGTCCTTCAGCACCCGCTGGGGGTCGGTGACGGCGAGCTGCAGGCCGAGCGCCAGCGTCCGCATGATGTCGATCATCGCCTCGGGCGGCAGCACGTCGGGGTCGGCCAGCATCAGCACCCGGGTCTCGCCGTCGTCCACCTCCACGCGCACCCGGAAGGCCTGCCCGTAGCTCTGGGCCAGCGGCGTCCACGCCAGCGTCGCCGGGGTCTGGTCGGCCGGGTCGGCGGGGCGCCGGTCCACCCGCACGTAGTTGAACCAGGCCCGGAACAGGTGGTTGACCCAGCAGTCGTGCCCGGGGTCCTCTCCGGCCAGCGCGGCCGTCTCGGCGACCCGGTCGAGGTCGTAGCAGGAGTGGCGGTAGGCCTTGGCGCTCGCCCAGTGCAGGCGCTTGATGTGCTCGGCGAGCGTGGCGCCGTGGTCCACGGCGGTGACGAAGGGGATGAGCTGGTTCATCGTGCCGATGTTGTGCTGGTCCTCCTGGGCGAACCGGTTGGACGACATCAGGCTCATCGTGACCCGGTCGGTGTCCAGGTGCCGGGCCAGGCCGGCGGCGACGAACGCCATGATCACGGCCGGCGGGGTGACGCCGTGCGCCTGGCCGGCGAGCGCGGCCAGCCCGCCCAGGCGGCGCGAGGTCAGCGTCAGCTCCAGCCGTTCCTTCTCGGCGCGCGCGGGCAGCGTCGGCAACCGGTCCATGAGGCCGCCGGCGAGCACGTCGCGCCAGTAGCGCTCGGACGCCGCCTGCCTGGGCCGCCAGGACTCCGCGTGCTGCCGCCGCGCCAGCTCGCGCGGGGTGAAGCCGGTCTCGATCGCGGCCCCCTGGCCCGCCACCAGCGCCTTGAACTGGTCCTGGAGGTGATGGATGGACCACACGTCCACGATCAGGTGCGAGAAGGTCAGGCTCAGGTACATGGGCGCGCCCTTGTAGGTGACCAGCAGGGCCCGCCAGTTCAGGTCGCCGGTCATCGGGAACGGGATCGTCAGCCGCTCCCGCTTGACCCGTTCGTGCTCGGTGGGGTCGGCGACCTGGCGGTCCGCCCGCTCGACGGGCAGCCGCACCTCCTCGTGGACGCGCTGGAACGGCACGCCGTCCCGCGTCCCGTACGTGGTGCGCAGCGTCTCGTGCAGCCGCACGAGCCCTTCCAGCGCCTGGTCGACCCGCGCCTCGGACAGGCCGCGCAGGTCCCAGGTCGAGGCCAGGTTCGCCTCGTGACCCCAGCCCGGTGGATAACGGTCGATCTCGCGCCAGCTGAAGAGCTGGCCATGACTCAGGGGCTCCTCGGCCGACATGTGGGTCTCCTCGAACCGGCTTTCTCCGCCTGTTATTCATCGCGGACGGGAAGCACCCGGGTCAAGGCCGGAAAGGCCGGGCCCGATGGCAAGTATGGGCGGCAACAATGTGCCAGCAACAAGCCATGGGCCGGACGAGAAGTCCCGCCTTAAAGTCGGCATAACTAAGCGACGCCCGCACTCGGACAAACGAAAAATCGTCGGCCGGCGGGTGGTCATGCACGGTCGTTCCGGATCGAGCGGCGGCTTCCAGATGCCAGAGGCTTGGGGTGGCGAATTGATGGGTGACGAGTCGATGGGGCCGGTGGCCCCCGGCGGTCCGGACGCGATCGCCGTCGTCGGCATGGCCTGCCGCCTGCCCGGAGCAGCCGACCCCGGGGCCTTCTGGCGATTGCTCCGCGAGGGCGTGGACGCGGTCACCGAGGCGCCGCAGGACCGGTGGCCCGAGGCGACGGAGTACCGCCGGGGCGGCTTCCTCCAGGATGTTCACGGGTTCGACGCGGCCTTCTTCGGCATCTCGCCCAACGAGGCCGCGGCGATGGACCCGCACCAGCGGCTGGTGCTCGAACTCGCCTGGGAGTCCCTGGAGAGCTCCCGCACCGCTCCCGACGCGCTGCGCGGCGGCTCGGCCGGGGTGTTCCTGGGCGCCATCTCGAACGACCACTCCGCGCTGCTCGCGCGGGCCGGCGTCGAACCCGGCAGGCACACCTACACCGGCGCGAACCGAGCCATGATCGCGAACCGGGTCTCCTACTTCCTGGGCCTGCGCGGCCCCAGCCTCACCCTCGACGCGGGACAGTCGTCCTCGCTCGTCGCGGTGCACCTGGCGTGCGAGAGCCTGCGCCGGGGCGAGACCGCGCTGGCGCTGGCCGGGGGCGTCAACCTCAACCTGAGCGGCGAGACCACCGACGCCATCGGCAGCTTCGGCGCGCTGTCACCGGACGGCCGCTGCCACGTCTTCGACAGCCGCGCCAACGGGTACGTGCGCGGCGAGGGCGGGGCCGTGGTCGTGCTGAAGCGGCTCGCGGACGCCCTGGCCGAGGGCGACACCGTGCACGCCGTGATCCTCGGCGGCGCGGTCAACAACGACGGCGGCGGCGAGGGGCTGACCGTGCCCAGCGGGCGGGCGCAGGAGGAGGCCATCAAGCTGGCCTGCGCGCACGCCGGCGTGGCGCCGGGCGAGGTGGGCTACGTCGAACTGCACGGCACCGGCACCAGGGTGGGCGATCCGGTGGAGGCCGCCGCGCTCGGGGCGGCGTACGGGACGGCCAGGCCGGACGGCGACCCGCTGCCGGTCGGCTCCGTCAAGACCAACATCGGCCACCTGGAGGGCGCGGCCGGCATCGCCGGGCTGCTGAAGGTGGTGCTCGCCATCAAGCACCGCGAGCTGCCCGCCAGCCTGCACTTCGCCTCGCCGCCGCCGGAGATCCCGCTGACGGATCTGCGCCTGCGCGTGGTACGGGAGACCGCACCCTGGGCCGCGGCCGAGCGGCTGGTGGCGGGAGTGAGCTCCTTCGGCATGGGCGGCACCAACTGCCATCTCCTGCTCGCCGAGCCCCCCGTGACCGGGCGGCCAGACGCGGACCCGCCCGCCGTGGCCGGTCCCGGCCTGGAGGACCGGCCCTGGGTGGTCACCGCGCGGAGCCAGGAGGCGCTGCGCGAGCTGGCGGCCCGGCTCGCGGACGTCGCGGCGGAACCGGAAGCCGAACCGGCCGGCATCGCGGCCGGCCTGCTGCGGAGCCGGGCGGCCTTCGAGCATCGCGCGGTGGTGCTGGGCGCGGACGTGGCGGCCAGGCTGTCCGGGCTGCGGGCGCTGGCCGGCGGCCGGCCGCACGACGACGTCGTCCTCGGGCAGGCCACCGGCGGGCGGCGCGCGTTCGTCTTCCCCGGTCAGGGGTCGCAGTGGCCGGGGATGGCCCGCGAACTGCTGGCCACGTCGCCGGTGTTCGCCGCCCGCGCCGCTGAGTGCGCGGACGCCCTCGCGCCGCACACCGGCCACTCCCTGATCGACGTGCTCGGCGAGCGGCCCGGCGCGCCCGGCCTCGACCGGGTGGACGTGGTCCAGCCCGCGCTCTGGGCGGTCATGGTCGCGCTCGCCGAGGTGTGGCGCTCCCACGGCGTCGAGCCCGACCTGGTCGTCGGCCACTCCCAGGGCGAGATCGCCGCCGCGACCGTCATCGGCGCGCTCACCCTGTCCGACGCGGCCCGGGTCGTGGCGCTGCGCAGCCGCGCCATCGCCGGCATGGCGGGCCGGGGCGGCATGCTGTCGGTCGCCGCGCCCCTGGACGTGGTCGAGCGGGCGATCGGCCCGCTGGCGGAGCGGCTGTCGGTGGCGGCGGTCAACGGGCCGAGCTCGGTCGTGGTCGCCGGGCCGCGCGAGCCGCTGACGGAGCTGGCCGGGCGGCTGAACGGCCACCGCGCCAAGCTCATCCAGGTCGACTACGCCTCCCACACCGCCGAGGTCGAGCAGGTACGCGACGAGGTGCTCGCCGCGCTGGCCCCGATCCGGCCGGTCAGCGCCGCGACCACGTTCGTCTCCACGCTCACCGGCGAGCCGATGGACACCGCCGGGCTCGACGCCGACTACTGGTACCGCAGCCTGCGCAGGCCGGTCCGGTTCGCGCGGGCCGTCCGGGCGGCGATCGAGTCACGCTGCGACCTGTTCGTGGAGTGCAGCCCGCACCCGGTCCTGGCCGCGGCCGTCGAGGAGACCGGCGAGGAGGCCGGGCACGAGGTCGCGGTGGTCGGCACGCTGCGCCGCGGCGAGGGCGGGCCCGACCGGGTGCTGCGCTCGCTCGCCCGCGCGTACGCCGCCGGCGCCCCGGTCGAGTGGCCGGCCGTGCGCGAGATCCCGCGGGCCCGCATGGCGGACCTGCCGACGTACCCCTTCCAGCGGCGGCCGTACCCGCCCACGCCGGCCGTCCCGCACGCGGCGCGGCCCGTCCCGTCCGGGACGGAGGACGTCCCGTCCGCTTCCGGGGACGCGCGGAACCCGGACGGGCCCCGGGAGACGCGGACCCTCGACGAGGTGCGGGAACTGGTCCGGGGCGCCGCCGCCCGGCTGCTCGGCCACGAGGACGCCACCGCCGTCGAGCCCGCCCGCACCTTCAAGGACCTCGGCTTCGAGTCGGCGACCTCGCTCGAACTGCGCGACCGGCTCCGCGAGGCGACCGGGCTGAAGCTCCCGACCGGGCTGCTGTTCGCCCACCCGACGCCCGCCCGCCTCGCCGATCATCTGTACGCCCTGCTCACCGCCTCGCAGCGCGCCCCGTCAGCCTCGCGCCCGGCCGCGCCGCGACCCGCGCGGGCGGAGCTGGACGACCCGATCGCGGTGATCGGGATGGGCTGCCGGTACCCGGGCGGGGTGGCCTCGCCGGAGGATCTGTGGCGGCTCGCCGCCGGAGGCGCCGACGCGATCGGGGAGTTCCCCGCCAACCGGGGCTGGGACCTGGACGCGCTCTTCGCCGCCGGCCCCGACCGTTCGGGCACCAGCGACACCCGGTACGGCGGCTTCCTGTACGACGCCGACCGGTTCGACGCGGCGTTCTTCGGCATCAGCCCGCGCGAGGCGGCGGCCATGGACCCGCAGCAGCGGCTGCTGCTGGAGATCTGCTGGGAGGCGCTGGAACGGGCCGGGATCGACCCGGCCGCCCTGCGCGGCTCCGGCACCGGCGTGTTCATGGGCGCGATGGCCCCCGAGTACGGCCCCCGCCTGCACCGGACCGCCGGCCTGGCCGACGGCCACCTGCTGACGGGCACCGCGCTCAGCGTCGTCTCCGGGCGCCTCTCCTACACCTTCGGGCTGGAGGGCCCGGCGCTCACCACCGACACCGCCTGCTCGTCCTCGCTGGTCTCCATCGTGCTGGCGGTGCAGGCGCTGCGGCGCGGCGAGTGCTCGCTGGCGCTGGCCGGCGGCGCGACCGTGATGTCCAGCCCCGGGATGTTCGTGGAGTTCAGCAGGCAGGGCGGGCTGGCCGCCGACGGGCGCTGCAAGGCGTTCTCGGCCGCGGCCGACGGCACCGGCTGGGCCGAGGGCGCGGGGGTGCTGCTGCTGGAGCGCCTCTCCGACGCCCGCCGCCTGGGCCACCCGGTCCGCGCCCTGATCCGCGGCGGCGCCGTGAACCAGGACGGCGCCTCCAACGGGTTGACCGCCCCGAGCGGCCCGGCCCAGGAGCGGGTGATCCGGGCGGCCCTGGCCGACGCGATGCTCGACGCCCGCGACGTGGACGTGGTGGAGGCGCACGGCACCGGGACGACGCTGGGCGACCCGATCGAGGCGCAGGCGTTGCTGGCGACGTACGGGCGTGGGCGTGCCGAGGATCGGCCGGTGTGGCTGGGGTCGCTCAAGTCGAACATCGGGCACACCCAGGCGGCAGCCGGGGTGGCCGGCGTGATCAAGATGGTCAAGGCGCTGGAGCGGCGCACGCTCCCGCCGACCCTGCACGCCGACGAGCCGACGCCGCACGTGGACTGGGAGTCCGGCGGCGTGCGGCTGCTGACCGAGGCGGTGGAACTGCCGGGTGAGCGTCCGCTGCGCGCCGGGGTCTCCTCCTTCGGGGTGAGCGGGACGAACGCGCACGTGATCCTGGAGGGCGCGCCGGCCGAGCCGCCGCCGCCATCTGACGGTCCGCTGGTGTGGCCGGTGTCGGCGAGGTCGGCGGAGTCGTTGCGGACGCAGGCGGCGCGGTTGCTCGCGTACGCGGAAGGCGTCGCCGATCGTGACCTGGCGGATGCGGGGCGGGCGCTGGCCCGGCGCGCGGGCTTCGGCCATCGCGCCGTGGTGGTGGCGGGGGACCGGCGCGAGCTGGTGGCGGGGCTGGCCGCGCTGGCGGAAGGCGGGTCCAGCGCCGCGGTGGTGAGCGGGGTCGCCGCTGCCGGGGCCCGGCCGGTGTTCGTGTTCCCCGGTCAGGGCTCGCAGTGGGCGGGCATGGCCGTGGACCTGCTGGACACCGACGAGACGTTCCGGGCCGCGCTGCTGCGCTGCGAGGAGGCGCTGCGCCCGCACACCGGCTGGTCGGTCGAGGACGTGCTGCGCGGCGCCGGCGGCGCGCCCGCGCTGGAGGGGTCGGACGTGATCCAGCCCGCGCTGTTCGCGGTCATGGTGTCCCTGGCGGAGGTCTGGCGTTCGCTCGGCGTCCGGCCGGCCGCGGTGCTCGGCCACTCCCAGGGTGAGATCACGGCCGCGTGCGTGGCGGGCGCGCTCTCCCTGGAGGACGCCGCCAGGATTGTGGTCCTGCGCAGCCGGGCGCTGACCCGGCTCGGCGACCGCGGCGGCATGCTCGCTCTGCCCGTCGACGCGGAGCAGGCGGCGCGGATGCTGAAGCCGTGGGCCGGCAGGCTCTGGCTCGCCATCCACAGCGGGCCCGACAGCTCCGTCGTGGCGGGCGACGCCGACGCGCTGGAGGAGTTCACCGCCGCTCACGGCGACGCCGTACGGATCCGCAGGGTCGCCATCGGCTACGCCGCCCACACCCCGCACATCGACGACCTGCGCGAGGAGCTGCTCAAGACGCTCGACGGCATCCGTCCCCGGGAGGCCGAGGTCGCGTTCTGCTCGTCGCTGGAGGGCGGCACGATCGACCCGGCCAGGCTGACCGCCGACTACTGGTTCACCAGCCTGCGGCGACCGGTGCTGTTCCGGCAGGCGGTGGAGTCACTGGCCGGCTCGGGCACCCCGGTGTTCGTCGAGGTCAGCCCGCACCCGGTGCTCACCGGGCACGTCGAGGACACCCTCGCCTCCGTCACGGGCCCGCACGGGGCTGCCGCCGGTGGGGCGACGGGCACGCTGCGGCGGGGCGACGGCGGCGCGGAGCGCCTGCTGAGGTCCGCCGCCCAGGCCTGGACGCTCGGCGCGGACGTGGACTGGGCGGCGGCGCTCGGCCCGGCGACGAGCCACCACGACGGGCTCCCCACCTACCCCTTCGAGAAGACCAGGCACTGGCTGGACGCCGAACCGGTCGCCGCCGGCGGCGGGCTGGCCCCCTCCGCCCACCCGCTGCTCGGCGCCAGCGTGCCGCTGGCCGCCGACGACGGGTTCCTGCTGGCCGGACAGCTGTCCCTGGCCACCGCGCCCTGGCTGGGCGACCACGCCGTGGACGGCACTGTCCTGCTGCCCGGCACCGCCTTCGTGGAGCTCGCGCTGGAGGCGGCGGCCACGGCCGGCTGCGACGAGGTCGAGGACCTGACCCTGGAGGCCCCGCTGTTCCTGCCGGGAACGGGAGCCGTACACGTGCAGATCGCGGTCGGCGGGCCGGACGAGCAGGGCCGCCGCACCGTGGCCGTCCACAGCCGGGCGGCCGGCGACGCCGAGGCCGGCTGGACCCGGCACGCGACCGGCCTGCTCGGCCCCGGCACCGCCGCGCCTTCCTCCGGGCCGGTCGCGTGGCCGCCGGACGCCGAACCCGTGGACCTGGAGGACCTGTACGGACGACTGGCCGAGCGCGGCTACGACTACGGCCCCGCCTTCCAGGGTTTGACGGCCGCCTGGCGCGCGGACGGTCACGCGTTCGCCGAGGTGACCCTGCCCGAGCCGGTGAACGGCGACGCCGGACGCTTCACGCTGCACCCCGCGCTGCTGGACGCCGCGCTGCACCTCATCGTGCTGGACAGCGTCGTGCTGGACGCGGCGGACGACCCCGGCCTGCTGCTGCCGTTCTCCTGGAACGGGGTCCGGGTGACGGCGACCGGCGCGCGGACCCTGCGGGTGCGGATCGGCGACTCGGGCGACGACCGCGTCTCGCTGACGATCTTCGACGGCGCCGGTCAGTGGATCGGCGGCACGGACACGCTGGTCCTGCGCCGGATGCCCAGGAACGCCCGCGCCGCCGATCCCGCCGGCCTCGCCGCCCACGTCGTCGAGTGGGTGGAACCGGCCGTGGCCGGGACCCCGGAGGCGCGCTGGGCGCTGGCAGGCTCCGACGAGCTGACCGATGAGATCGGCGCCGAACTGGCGGCGGCCGGGATCGACCCGCCCCGCTACTACGACCTCGCCTCACTGGCCGAGATGAGCGCGGCCGGCGTCCCCGACCTGGTCCTCGCCCCCTGCCACGCCGACCCCGACGACCTGCCGTACTCCGCGCACGACGCGGTCGGGCAGGCACTCGACCTCGTGCAGGGCTGGCTCGGCGACGAGCGGTTCGCCGGTTCGCGGCTGGTCTGCCTCACCCGGGGCGAGGACCCGGCGAGCGCCGCGGTGCGCGGCCTGGTACGGGCGGCGCAGACCGAACAGCCGGGCCGGTTCGTGCTGGCGGAGGTCGCGGAGGGGTTCTCCGGCTGGGACCTGCTCGCCGCGGCCGTGGCCGCCGGTGAGACCGAGCTGGCCGGACGGGACGGCACCGTGCTCGTCCCGCGACTGGTCCGCCGTCCGGTCTCGGCGCCTTCCGGTGTTCCGTCGGGTGCGGTGCTGGTGACGGGTGGGACCGGTGGGCTGGGTGCGCTGGTGGCTCGGCGGCTGGTGGAGCGGCATGGGGTGCGGGATCTGGTGCTGGTGTCGCGGCGTGGCGGGGCGGCCGCGGGTGCGGGTGCTCTGGTCGCGGAGCTGGAGCGGGC
>NZ_JAPNNL010000133.1 GCF_027620315.1 Nonomuraea corallina
GTGAACTTCGTCGCAGCATGCCTTGCTGTGACCGAACTGGAGAGCGGCATACGGCTGGAACCAGAGTTGCTGCATACCCCTTACTCAGCTCTGCCCCTCCCATCTCCCAACTTTGACTAGGCCCGTCTCCCGGATCAAAGAGCATAAGTCCGCTCCGATCGAGCCTCACGATGGCCGCGATGTCAGCGTAGGGATGGCCGCTGCCGCAAGGCTCCCTGCTTTGCACGCTGGGCGGCCCCGTCTCCTCGTGACCCTGCCATGCGCTGTGACACGCCGCAACTTGCCTTCATGGTCATTGCTCGTCCCGCGAAAGATTCCTTAGTAGCTTCGACAACAATGCGGCCCGCATGCATGACGGCGCAGGGAATCGAGTACGGTGGCTGCCCGCGCTCGGGCCACGCTGGGCTGTCAATCCCCTGGTTACGGGTGGCCGGCAAGGTCCTGACCGGGTGGATTGTGATCGACGTGGCCGAGCCGGGTGTCGCGTAGACGGCTCCAGGACAAGCAGGGGCCGCTTAGAAGGACGGTGGGACCGCGCCCTGGAGAGGAGCCTGAAGAAGCGCCTCCAGTTCCAATTGGCGCTGGGCAGCCGGTGTTTCAGTGCATGGGAACGGGTGGCCGTCACGGGTCACCGTAGATGAGCAAGAACGACGGACCGCGGTCGAAGAGGTCGCGGACGGCCGAGAGGCGGTTGGTGCCGCTCTCGGTGTGGCTGTGTTCCGACAGCGCGCCCGGAGAGCCCGAGGCCAAGGACCGTCCGCGTGTTGCCGAGGCGGTATGCGAGCGGCATCGCCAGGCCGTCGGGCGGGAGTTGGCGCGACATCTGATCGGCGCCTGTACCCGTCCGGGCGGGGTCGTCGCGGACGTCTTCACCACGAGCGAGACGGTTCTCGTTGCGGCGGCGGAGATGGAGCGGCTGGGCATCGGGTGTGTTCCGCGCCTGCCGGTCGCGCAGCATCTCGTCGGCCGACTGCGGCAGGATCTCGCGGCGGGTCAGCGGGCTGCGGTGCGGTTGCGTCCGCACGGGCCGGACGAGCTCCGAGAAGCGCTGCTCGGCCTTGAAGGCCGGGTCGATCTGCTGATCGCGGCTCTTCCTCCGTACCCGGAGTTCGGACAGCCGACCGGTTCGACGACGGGACGCTCCTGTCCCGCGTGCCGGGCGGAGCAGCCGACGCTCGGGGTAACACAACTGGGCCGTTTTCTGGAGGATGCGCGGCATGTTCTCGCGCCGGACGGTCACCTGGCGGTGATCACGACGGCCCGGTACGAGCAGGGCAAGCTGGTGGATCAGGCACTGGGGGTCATCCAACGAGCTGCACAGGCCGGACTCACCTACCTCCAGCACGTCATCGCCCTACGAGTCCCCATCGAAGGCGATGCACTCGTAGTCCAACCTGGACCGGCGGAACTGGCGCAGCTTCGCCGTGCTCAGTCCGCGGAGCTGCCGCCGGTCGTGTCGGTGCACGCGGACGTGTGCCTGTTCACCCGCGCCGCCGGAGGCGCTCGGTGAACGAAAACGCTCTCTCGTCGGTGCTGGTAACGGGTCAGCTGCAGTCGCGGGTGCAGCGGCGCGGCCGGTACGTGCCGGAGTCGATGCGGCACCCAGGCAAGATGCTCCCGTCCATCGCGGCCCAGGTGATCTCCGCGTTCACCGAGCCGGGTGAGCTGGTGGTGGATCCGATGTGCGGGATCGGGACCACCTTGGTGGAGGCGGTGCACTTGGGGCGGGATGCCGTCGGGATGGAGTACGAGGAGGACTTCGCCGGTCTCACTGCGGCCAACATCCAGCACGCCCGCTCTCAGGGGGCGACGGGGAGTGCCCGGGTGACGTGCGGGGACGCGACGAACATCGCGGCGGTGTTCGCCGGCTTGCGGGGTGAGGCCGCGCTGGTGCTGACTTCTCCGCCGTACGGAGCGCACACGCATGGGCATGTCCGCTCTGGTAGTCGGGACGGCGGTGGCCCGGTCGAGAAGTGGAACCACCGTTACTCCACTGACAAGGGCAATCTTGCCCACCGGCGGCTGCCGGAGCTGATGGAGGGCTTCGGGCGGATTCTCGAAGGATGTGACGAACTGCTGCGGCCGGGTGGTGTGGTCGCGATCACGGTTCGGCCGATCCGGGTCGATGGGCAGCTCGTCGACCTTCCCGGTCAGGTCGTGGCGACGGCCGAGGAGGCCGGTCTGGTGCTCACCCACCGTCTGGTGGCGCTGCTGTGCGGGCTACGCGATGGCGGGCTGGTGAACCGGGCGTCGTTCTTCCAGATGCTGGAAGCCTGGCGGAGCCAGGAGAAAGGACTGGCGGTGTGCGCCGCGGCCCACGAGGACCTGCTCATTCTGCGCAAACGAGGCGATGAGGCTTGATGGCCGCATCCTCTGCCAGCACGACGCGAGGGCAGGGTTACTCCTCGATTTCCACAGGCTGTGCACGACCGTGTGCGGCTAGACAAGCAGGAGACCGTGTCCAGACCATGATTGACATCGGTCACCGAGGCGAGCGCTCATGGAGGACCGCCCGGGACGGACGGGCCCGTCGGGTCCGGCCCCGTCGGCGGCGAACGCGGGGACCCGTTCCAAGCAGGAGCGAGTCATGAGCGGCGCAGGAACCGAGCTGCGGCTGGTCGTGCCGGACAAGGAGCTGAGGCTCACCCCCGGCGCGGCCGGCGTGCTGCTGCGGATCCTGCTCAAGGCCGTCGCCCGCGCCAAGCAGCCACAGACCGCGAAGGAGCAACAGAGATGACGATCAGGTTCGGCTTCTACGGCCGGGTGTCGACCGAGGACAACCAGGACCCGGAAGCCTCACGGGCCTGGCAGTTGCACCGCGCACGGGCGCTGATCGAGTCGCGGGGCGGGGAGGTCGTCGCGGAGTTCTTCGACGTCGACAAGTCCCGCTCGATCCCCTGGCAACTCCGGCCACACGCGGCAGCGCTGATCGAGGAGCTGAAGGACCCACGGCGGGGCTTCGATGCGGTAGTGATCGGGGAGCCGCAGCGGGCGTTCTACGGCAACCAGTACAGCCTGACGTTCCCATTGTTCGAGCACTTCGGCGTGCCGCTGTGGGTGCCCGAGGTCGGCGGGCCGATCGATCCGGCGAACGAGGCCCACGACATGATCATGGGCGTGTTCGGCGGGCTGTCGAAGGGTGAGCGGAACCGGATCAAGATCCGGGTACGTGCCGCGATGGCGGCGATCACCGCGACAGAGGGACGGTTTCTTGGCGGGCGTCCCCCATACGGGTACAGCCTCCAAGACGCTGGCCCGCACCCAAACCCCAGTAAGGCGGCTGATGGGCGCAGGCTGCGGCGGCTGGTGGCCGACCCGGTCACCTCACGCGTGGTGCGGTGGGATCTACAGCGAGTTCCTCAAAGGGCGAGGCTATCTGGACATCGCCGAGGACCTGACGCTCCAGGGCATCTTGTCGCCGTCGGCCAGCGACCCCGAACGCAACAAGCACCGGGACCAGCGGGCATGGTCGAAGTACGCCGTCCGGGTCATTCTCACCAACCCGCGCTACACCGGTCATCAGGTGTGGAACAAGCAGCGTAAGGACGAGATCCTCCTGGACGTGGAGAACGTCGCGCTGGGCACGACGACCAAGCAGCGGTGGAACACCAAGGACCAGTGGATCTGGTCGGAGCATCCCGTTCATGACGCGATCGTGAGCGTCGAGGAGTATCAGCGGGTCCAGGAGATCCTCGCCACACGTGCCAGGGGCCAGTTCAGCCAGCGTCCGCACCCCACCCGGCGTCCGTACGCCTTCCGAGGCGTACTGTTCTGCGGGTACTGCGAGCGCCGGATGCAGGGCAACTGGAATAACCATCAGGCGTATTACCGGTGCCGCTTCCCCGCCCAGTACGCCATCGTCAACGAGCTCGACCATCCCAAGGTCGTCTATCTGCGGGAGTTGGAGATCTTGGATGAGGTCGATGGCTGGCTGGGGACCGAGTTCGGACCGGACAGGTTGGAGCACACGATCGCGGCCATGGCCGAGCAGGTGGTCGATCCCAATGAGGCGGTCCTGATCGACCTGCGGAAACGGCTGTCGAAGTGTGATCGGAAGCTCATCCAGTATCGCTCCGCCCTCGACGCCGGAGGGGACCCCATCGAGATCGTCGGATGGATCAACGAGACCAAGAGCGAACGCGCCCGTCTGGAGGGAGAGCTCAAGGCGGCACCGGCCGCGCAGCGCATCAGCGTCGCCGAGATCAGGTCGATGATCGAGGAGGTTGGGGACGTGGTACGGCTGGTCGGTGAGGCGGACCCGGACGACAAGGCCGACCTCTACACCCAGCTCGGCCTGAAGCTCACGTACTACCCAGAAAAGCAATATGTGGAGGCCCGGATCAATCCGGAACCCCCACATGTGCGTGCGGTGTGTGTCCGAGGGGGGACTTGAACCCCCATGCCCCGCAAAGGGCACTAGCACCTCAAGCTAGCGCGTCTGCCTATTCCGCCACCCGGACGTGGTGCCTGCACGTGAGACCGTCATCTCGCGTCGGCTCCGTAAGGTTAGCAAACCTTTCGGGGTGCGTCATACCAGGTATCCGGAGAGACGCCTGGCGTGGTGTGCAGGTCGCCGGGAGCAGACCATCTCATGAGGTGCGCGGGCGATTCGAGAGGGTTTGGGTGGGCGGACTTGACCAGTTGCTGGATCTCCGGTGAAAACCGCTTGCGACAACTTTGAGTGCTGCTATGGTTACGGACCGTTGAGGGGTTGTCATGCGGCCGGCCTTGCGCCGGCCGTCTTTCGGGAGGTCACATGGCACGCAGGTCCGCGCAGCGGCAGAGGGAGCGATCCCTCGCTGTGCGGAGCGTGCCCACCGGTGCCCGCCGGGCTGACCGGATGGCGCGGTTCGCGGCCGGCGCCCGTCGGGTCCTGGTGCGTGCGGCGACAGTCGGCGGTCTCGTGGCCGCCGGCTGGCTGCTCGCCGTGGTCTTCCAGATGCTCACCGCCGCTCCGGCGGCTGCGGATCCCACCGCGGCGGCAGGAGTCGGCGCGCCCTTGGCGGTCGTGGCGTCCAGCGACGCCGAGGCCATGGCGGGGCTGACGGTGGATGGACTCACGAGCGAGTCGGATCACGGGCTGCCGTCACCGTCCCCCGCCGGCCAGATTCTCGACACCGACGGTCTGGTGCCCACCGGCGGTGGCAACGGCCCCTTCGGGCCGAGCATGGGGGACATCGCGCGGTACGGGTTCGACCCGCGCCTCGACGTGAGGCGCGTCGCTCCCGCGTACGTGCAGTCCCCTGTCGTCCGCGCAGCGGCGGACGACCCTTCTTTCTCACCTGACTAATCCCCGCCATGAGACCGGCCTTTCCCGGTCGGCGGCGGAGCGTGGCTGAGTCCCCCTCCGTCAGCGGGTGACACGTCGATCACATCAGCACGTCGATCGCTGCAGCACGTCGATCACTTGAACACGCGGCCAACGACGCGGCGATCAGCGGCGGGTCGGTCAACGGTACGTCGATCAGTGCTGCACGTCGATCACTTCTGCAACAGGTTCGCGCTCCCCCGGGGTCTCCGCTGTGCTCTCGCACGGCTCCGGTCGGCCGCGGGCTGTCAGGTAGTTCCCCCCAAGTAATCAGTAGGAGCATTCTCATGCGTACGTGGGCGAAGGTTTCCACTCCCGCGGCTCTGCTCGCCGTGGCGGTCATGTCGTTCGGCGGCGGCGCGGCTTCGGCCGACACCGACGGCGACGACTCCATCGGCGGCGGCAACCAGGTCAATCTGCCGATCTCGCTGCCGATCGACATCAGCGGCAACGCCGTCGGCGTGGCCGGCGACTCGACCGCCTCCTCGGCGGGCGGCGCGTCCGTCGTCAACAACGGGCGGAGCGGCGGCGGCTCGAACCGGACCTCCGGCGACCGCAGCATCCTCGGCGGCAACCAGGTGGTCGCGCCGATCAACGCTCCGGTCAACGCCTGTGGCAACGCGGTCTCGCTGTTCGGCAACTCCGACGCCGGGTGCAAGGGCGGCGCGAGCGTCCAGAACAGGGGCGGCGGCTCCGGCGCGGGCGGCAACCGCACCTCCGGCGACCGCAGCATCCTCGGCGGCAACCAGGTGGTCGCGCCGATCAACGCCCCGGTCAACGCCTGCGGCAACGCGGTGGCGATCTTCGGGGAGGCGACCGCCGGCTGCCGGGGCGGCGCGTCGGTGCGCAACTCGGGCTCCGGCTCCGGCGCCGGTGGCAACCGCACCTCGGGCCGCAGCTCCGTGCTGGGCGGCAACCAGGTGGTCGCGCCGATCACCGCTCCGGTCAACATCTGCGGCAACGCGGTGGCCGCGCTCGGTGACGCGTTCGCCGGGTGCAAGGGCGGCGCGTCCGTCACCAACGAAGGCGGCCGCCAGCGCCGCGGCTACCACCGCGGCTCCACCGGCAACGACACCGACGGCCGGTTCGGGGTCGGGAGCGGCAACCAGGTGGTCGCCCCGATCAACCTGCCGATCACGGCGTGCGGCAACTCGGTCGGCAACGCCACCGCCGGGTGCCAGGGCGGCGCGAGCGTCCACACCAAGGGCGGCGGCTCCGGCGCGGGCGGCAACCGCACCTCGGGCCGCAACTCGGTGCTGGGCGGCAACCAGGTCGTCGCGCCGATCACGGCTCCGGTGAACGTCTGTGGCAACGCGGTGGCCGTTCTCGGCGACGCGTTCGCCGGGTGCAAGGGCGGCGCCTCGGTGAAGAACGGCGGCAAGGGCGCGGGGGGCAACCGCACCTCGGGCCGCAACTCGGTGCTGGGCGGCAACCAGGTGGTCGCGCCGATCACGGCTCCGGTGAACGTCTGCGGCAACGCGGTGGCCGTTCTCGGCGACGCCGCCGCCGGGTGCCTCGGCGGCGCCCACGTGGGCAAGTCCAAGCCGGGTTACCGTCACGGCAAGCACCTGTCCGGCAAAGCGGTGGGCGCCGTCCCCGGCCTGCCCGGGGCGAGCGGGGTGCAGGGTCTCGGCAGCTCGGCGCGGCAGATGAGCGGTGGCGGGCTCCCGATCGTCGGCGACGTCGCCGGCGTCGCCGGACTGCTCGGCCTGCCGCAGGTTCCGGGGCTGCCCGGCTTGCCATCGGCCCCGGCCCAGCCCGCCAAGCCCGTCAAGCCCGCCAAGAAGACCACCGCGGGCGTCGCGAACCCGGCCACCGACCTGGTCGCCGCCACTCCGGTCGGCGGCGCGGTCAGGTCGGTCGCCGGCAGCCTGCCCGTCGGCGGCCTGGGGCTGATGAGCGCCGCCCAGCCCGCGGGCGTCACCGGGATGTCCGCGGCCTCGCTGCTGGCGCTGGCCCTGGGCGGGCTGTTCGCGGTGACGGCGACGGTGTTCGCGGCCGTCCGCCGGTTCCGTCCCGCCGCCAAGTAGCCCACGGCCGTCCGCCGTTTCCCGTCCCGCTGTCAAGCAGTCTGCGGCCGTCCGCCGTTTCCCGTCCCGCTGTCAAGCAGTCTGCGGGCGCCCGCCGGTTCCGTCCCGCCGTCAAGCAGTCTGCGGAAGACGAGGCGGCGCGCCTGCCGGGGCGGGTAGGCGGGCCGCCGCGTGGGCGAACGCGGAGGAGTCGCATACGGCCGCTGCCCCCGGATTGCCTCCGGGAAGGCAGCGTGCGATGAACGCTTTGCCCGTTCCGGGGGCGCGGCCCGGGGCGGGCAAAGCCTTGTCCGTTCTTCAGCCAGGGCGCGCGAGTGTGCTGCGCACCCGTACGATTTTGCGGCGGAGGCGTACGTGCCTGCTGCCGTCGGCGTGCTTGCGCACCCGGGCGAGCTCCCACTGGCCGTACTCCGCGTGCTCGGTCAGCAGCTGACGTGCGGCTTCTCGGGAGAGGTCGCGTGGGATGAAGATATCCATGTAGGAGTAGTCGAGCACAACGATTAGTCTCCAGGATGAGTCAGGGCGCCATGCCGCTCGATGGGCCCTATTCTGCGTGCTCGTGGATGGACCCGGAAGCCGGTGGGTAGCCCGGGGGAAGGAAATTTCCGAGCGAGGGGTTACCTTTCAGATCTATGCCGGACGTCCGGCAGGGGGATTGCAAGCTAACAGCGAGGTAGGAAGCAGCGTGCCAGCCAACAACGGCAGCGCCGGCGGAAGACGCCTGGTGATCGTCGAGTCGCCCGCCAAGGCGAGGACGATCAAGGAGTACCTCGGCGCCGGTTACATCGTCGAGTCGAGCATCGGCCACATCCGTGATCTGCCGGAGAAGGCCGACGACATCCCCGAGAAGTTCAAGGGGGAGGCGTGGGCGCGCCTCGGGGTGAACGTCGAGCACGACTTCGAGCCGTTGTACGTGGTCAACCCCGACAAGAAGTCCCAGGTCAGCAAGCTGAAGCAGCTGCTGAAGGACGCCGACGAACTCTACCTGGCCACTGACGAGGACCGTGAGGGCGAGGCGATCGCCTGGCACCTGCGCGAGGTGCTCAAGCCGAAGGTGCCGGTGCACCGGATGGTGTTCCACGAGATCACCAAGCAGGCCATCCGCGACGCCGTCGCCAACCCCCGTTCGCTCAACCTGCGCCTGGTCGACGCCCAGGAGACGCGCCGCATCCTCGACCGCCTCTACGGCTACGAGGTCAGCCCGGTCCTGTGGAAGAAGGTCAAGCCGAGGCTGTCCGCCGGCCGCGTCCAGTCGGTGGCGACCAGGCTGGTGGTGGAGCGCGAGCGGGAGCGCCTGGCGTTCACCGCCGCCCATTACTGGGACCTGCAGGCGCTGTTCGACAGCGGCAAGCCGGAGGAGCGGCCGCGCGACTTCAACGCGACGCTGACCGGCGTCGACGGCAGGCGGGTGGCCCAGGGCCGCGACTTCGCCAGCACCGGGCAGCTGAAGAACGCCGACGTGCTGCACCTGTCTGAGCAGGCCGCCGGCGAGCTGGCCGCCAGGCTCGGCGACGCGTCGTTCGCCGTCAAGTCCGTCGAGCGCAAGCCGTACACCCGCAAGCCGTACGCGCCGTTCCGGACGACCACGCTGCAGCAGGAGGCCAGCCGCAAGCTGGGCTTCTCCGCCAAGTACACGATGCAGGTGGCGCAGCACCTCTACGAGAACGGCTACATCACCTACATGCGGACCGACAGCATCACGCTGTCGGAGACCGCGGTGCAGGCCGCGCGCTCGCAGGCGATCAAGCTGTACGGGGCCTCGTACGTCCCCGACAAGCCCCGCGTCTACAGCAGCAAGGTCAAGAACGCGCAGGAGGCGCACGAGGCGATCAGGCCGTCCGGCGAGGAGTTCCGCACGCCGGGCGAGACCGGGCTGAGCGGCGATAGGTTCCGGCTGTACGAGCTGATCTGGCAGCGGACCGTGTCGTCCCAGATGAAGGACGCGGTCGGCGAGTCGATCCAGGTCAAGGTGGGCGGCCGGTCGTCGGCGGGCGAGGACGTCGAGTTCAGCGCCTCGGGCCGGACGATCACGTTCTACGGGTTCCTGAAGGCGTACGTGGAGGGTCACGACGACCCGGCCACCGACCGCGACGACTCGGAGAAGCGGCTGCCCAATCTGGCCGAGGGCGACGCGCTCACCGTCTCGCGGCTGGACGTGGCCGCCCACTCGACCAAGCCGCCGGCCCGCTACACCGAGGCGTCGCTGGTCAAGGAGCTGGAGGATCGGGAGATCGGCCGGCCGTCGACGTACGCGTCGATCATCGGCACGATCCTCGACCGGGGCTACGTGTTCAAGAAGGGCACGGCGCTGGTGCCGTCGTTCCTCGCCTTCGCCGTGGTCAACCTGCTGGAGCAGCATTTCGGCAACCTGGTCGACTACGACTTCACGGCCGAGATGGAGAAGGTGCTCGACGACATCGCCAACGACCGGGCCGAGCGGGTGCCGGAGCTGCAGCGCTTCTACTACGGCGCCGACGGCGACGAGGGTCTCAAGGAGATGGTCACCGACCTGGGCGACATCGACGCCAAGGAGATCAGCTCCTTCCCGATCAAGGGTACGGACATCGTCATCCGGGTCGGCCGCTACGGCCCGTACCTCGACCGCGACGGCACCCGCGTCAACGTCCCCGAGGACATGACCCCCGACGAGCTGACGGCGGAGAAGGCCGAGGAGCTGATCTCGCGCCCGACCGGCGACCGTGAGCTGGGGCCCGATCCGGTGACCGGTCACATGATCGTGGCCAAGGACGGGCGGTTCGGGCCGTACGTGACGGAGGTGCTGCCGGAGGAGGCGCCGCCCGCCGAGGGCGAGAAGAAGCGGCGCACGAAGAAGGCCGACGCGCCCAAGCCGCGCACGAGCTCCCTGTTCAAGACGATGTCGCTGGACACGGTCACGCTGGAGGACGCGCTCAGGCTGCTGTCGATCCCGCGCGTGGTGGGCGAGCTCGACGGTGAGCAGGTGGTGGCGCACAACGGCAAGTTCGGGCCGTACCTGAAGAAGGGTTCCGACTCGCGGTCGCTCGGGTCCGAGGAGGACCTGCTCACGGTCACGATCGACCAGGCCAAGGAGCTGTTCGCGCAGCCGAAGCAGCGGGGCAGGGGGCGGGCGGCGGCCGCGCCGCCGCTGCGCGAGCTGGGCGAGGACCCGAACTCGAAGAAGCCGGTGGTGGTCAAGGAGGGCCGGTTCGGCCCGTACGTCACCGATGGCGAGACCAACGCCTCGCTCCGCAAGGGCGACACGGTGGAGGAGATCACCATCGAACGGGCGGCGGAGCTGCTGGCCGAGCGGCGCGGGCGCGCGCCGGCCCCGAAGAAGGCGTCCACGAGGAAGGCCCCGGCGAAGAAGGCGCCGGCGAAGGCGAAGAAGCCCGCCGCCAAGTCCTGAGAGGGCTCTCAGGGGCCGGTCGCGGCGGGCTCCGGGCGCTCATAGCATGACGGCGTGGTCTTCCTCGTCGTGGTCCTGAGTGTGCTGGCCGGGGTCCATTACTACCTGTGGCACCGGCTGGCGCGCGCGACGACGCGGCCGGGTCCGGTGCGCGGACGGCTCGGCCTGGTGGCGGTCGGGCTGTTCGCGCTGGTGGTGGTCACCTTCGTGGGGCAGCGGGTGCCGTGGCTGTCGTGGCTGGCCTGGCCGGGGTTCCTGTGGGTCGCGATCATGTTCTACCTGTTCTGGATCCTGCTGGCGCTGGAGGTGCCGCGGGCGGTGGCGGGGGCCGTGCTGCGCGCGCGCAAGCCGGCCGGGGCGCCGGTGAAGGTGCCCGCGGGCGGGTCGTCGGAGCCGGCCGTCCCGGGCGACGCGCCCGCCGACCCGGGCCGGCGGCTGTTCCTGGGTCGGGCCACGGCGCTGGTCGCGGGGGTGGGCGCGCTCGGCACGGTCGGGTACGGGGTGACGCGGGCGCTGGGCGACCCGGTGATCGAACGCGCCGCGGTCACCCTGCCGGGGCTCGACTCCCGGCTGAGCGGGCTGCGGTTCGCCGTGGTGAGCGACATCCATCTGGGTCCGCTGACCGGCAGGGCGCACGCGGAGCGGATCGTCCGGATGATCAACGGTCTCGAGGCCGACGTGGTGGCGATCGTCGGCGACATGGTGGACGGCACGGTCGAGGCCCTCGGGCCGCTGGCCAGGCCGCTGCGCGACCTGGAGTCCCGGTACGGGTCGTACTTCGTGACGGGCAACCACGAGTACTACACGGCCAACGGGCCGGGCGAGTGGGTCGAGGAGCTGAGCGACCTGGGGGTGCGCTCGCTGCGCAACGAGCGGGTGGAGATCCGCCACCAGGGTGCGGTGCTCGATCTGGCCGGGGTGAACGACGTCACGGGCGCGACCGCGGGCGACGCTCCCGACTTCGGCAAGGCGCTCGGCGGCCGTGACGAGAGCCGGTCGGTGGTGCTGCTGGCCCACCAGCCCATCCACGTGGCGGAGGCCGCCCGGTACGGGGTCGACCTGCAGTTGTCCGGCCACACGCACGGCGGTCAGATGGTGCCGTTCAACCTGATCGTGCCGGTGCAGCAGCCGGTGGTGTCGGGGCTGGCGACCGTCGACGGGGTGCAGGTGTACGTGACGCGCGGGGCGGGGTTCTGGGGGCCGCCGGTGCGGGTGGGCGCGCCGCCCGAGATCACGTTGCTGGAGATTCGCTAACTGCCTGCGACGGAGTGGCTACGTGGTGTAGTATCCCGGCGGATACTTCGGAGGTGGTCACTCATGTCTTCCCCCGGTGGAGGGCTGCCCGACGTCAATTTCTGGGCCGCGCGCGGCGCGATGCTGCTGAAGCAGGCGCGTCACGAGGCCAGCATGCGCCAGCAGCAGCTGGCGGGGGTGTGCGGCACGTCGCGCACCACGCTGTCGGCCTACGAGCACGCCCGCAAGTCGCCCACGCTGGAGACCGCGGGGCGCATCCTGGACGCCGCCGGGTTCCGGCTGGCGCTGGAGCCGAAGGTGGAGTTCACCGGCGGCGTCCCCAACCGGCTGCCGCGGCTGCCGGTCGGCCAGGCGCTCGGCCGGGTGCGGGTGCGCGAGCGGGTCTACGACCTGGCGGTGCGCGAGCAGCGCCGCCAGGCCTACGCGGCGCTGCTGCGCGACGGAGACTCCCAGCAGTTGCTGGCGCACGTCGACGAGTTGTTGCTGGCCGACCTGTGGGAGGAGCTCGACCTGCCCGCGGGGGTCCGGTCGCGCTGGGCCCCGGTCATCGAGCGGGCCAGAGCGCGGATGTGAAACGGCGGCGGGTCTCCGGCGATGGTGTAAGGGGGCCCATTCGCCCGGTGCGTCATGCGCGCCAGGCCATGGACGTACTACCCTCGGCGACGACTGGTCCGATATATCCGGACCCGTCGTCGTCCTCCCACTCCCAGAGAACTCCTGGATACGCTGACATCATGACCGCCCTTGGCCGAGGCCGACAGGCTCACGTGCTGGCTAACGCCCCCTTCCGCAGGCTGTGGGCGGCCATGTCGGTGTGCAGCCTGGGCGACTGGCTCAACCTCCTCGCGCTCACCGCGCTGGCGGGAAACCTCACCCAGGGCGACTTCCGCGCCCAGTCGCTCGCCATCGGCGGCGTGTTCGTCGCCAAGATGCTGCCCGCCGTGCTGCTCGGGCCGCTGGCCGGGGTGTTCGCCGACCGGTTCGACCGCCGGCTGACCATGGTGTTCTCCGACGTGGCCCGCTTCGCCGTGGTGCTGTCGATCCCGATCGTCAACAGCTACCAGTGGGTGATCATCGCCACCGTCCTGGTGGAGTGCGTCAACCTGTTCTGGGTTCCGGCCAAGGACGCGACCGTCCCCAACCTGGTGCCCAAGCAGCAGCTCGAAGCGGCCAACCGGCTCAACCTGCTGGTCACGTACGGGAGCGCGCCGGTCGCGGCGGCCGTGTTCGCGATGCTCTCGGTGGTGGCCGACGTCGGCCGCGACGTGTCGCCGCTGCTGTCCGGCCTCGACCCCACCACGCTGCCGCTGATCGTGAACGCGGGCGCCTACCTCGTCTCGGCCGCCCTGATCTTCACGCTGCGCGACATCCCCCGGCGCGACGGGGCGATCTCCACGCCGTCGGTGCTGCGGCAGATCGTCGACGGGTGGCGGTTCGTCGGCGGCAACCGGCTGGTCCGCGGGCTGATCATCGGCATGCTCGGCGCGTTCGCGGCGGGCGGCGCGGTCATCGGCGTCGCCAAGGTCTACGTCCAGGACCTCGGCGGCGGCGACGCCGCCTACGGCGTGGTGTTCGGCGCGGTCTTCGTCGGCATGGCGCTGGGCATGTTCTTCGGGCTGCGGCTGCTCAGCGGCCTGTCGCGGCGGCGGCTGTTCGGGCTGTCGCTGGTCGTGGCCGGGTTCGTGCTGGCCGCCATCGCGCTGGTGCACAACCTGGTGCTGGTGGTCATCCTGACCGTGATGCTCGGGGCGTGCGCCGGCATCGCCTGGATCATCGGCTACACGCTCATCGGCCTGGAGGTCGAGGACGGCCTGCGCGGGCGCACGTTCTCCTTCCTGCAGTCCACGGCCCGGGTGACGCTGCTGCTGGTGGTCTCCGTCGCCAACCCGCTGGCGGCGCTGTTCGGCGAGCGCGGCGTCGAGGTGGGCGCGCTGAGCTACCAGTTCAACGGCACCAACCTGGTGCTGCTGCTCGGCGGCGTGCTGGCGGTCGTCGTCGGGCTGCTCGGCCTGCGTCACATGGACGACAGGAAGGGCGTGCCCATCCTGGCCGACCTGATCGCGGCCGTGCGCGGCCAGAGCCACGACGGCCGGCCCGCCGAGCGGGTGCCGGGGCTGTTCGTGGCGTTCGAGGGCGGCGAGGGGTCGGGCAAGACGACCCAGGCCAGGATGCTCGCCATCTGGCTGCGCGACCAGGGCTACGACGTGGTGCAGACCCGCGAGCCGGGCGCTACCAAGGTCGGCATGCGGCTGCGCGCCATCCTGCTCGACGCGGCCGAGCGCGGCCTGTCGGGACGGGCCGAGGCCCTGCTGTACGCCGCCGACCGGGCCGAGCACGTCGAGAAGGTCATCCGGCCGGCGCTCCACCGGGGCGCCATCGTGGTGTGCGACCGCTACGTCGACTCCTCGCTCGCCTACCAGGGCGCCGGCCGCTCGCTCGACCCCGAGGACGTCTCCAAGGTCAACGCCTGGGCGACCGGCGGGCTCGTACCCCACCTGACCGTGCTCATCGACACCCCGCCCGAGGTCGGGCTGACCAGGCTCGGCGGGGCGGCCGACCGGATCGAGTCCGAGCCGCTGGAGTTCCACGAGCGGGTGCGCAAGGAGTTCCGCGCGCTGGCCGCCGCCGCGCCCGACCGCTACCTGGTCGCCGACGGCACCCTCCCCGCCGAGCAGATCACCCAGACGGTCCAGGACCGGGTACGCGAGATCCTGCCCGACCCGGTGCCGCGCGAGACCGAAGACATCACGGGCACGATGCCCGCCATCCGCGACTAGCCTTGTCGCGTGGGCGTCTTCGATGACCTGGTGGGGCAGGATCAGTCCGTCTCCGTGCTGACGCGCGCCGCGGCGGCCGCGGCCGAGGTCGTCGAGGGCGGGCGCGGCGCGGGCATGACCCACGCCTGGCTGTTCACCGGCCCGCCGGGCGCGGGCCGCGAGGACGCGGCGCGGGCGTTCGCGGCGGCGCTGCTCTGCCCCGACGCGGGCTGCGGCCACTGCGACCAGTGCCACCAGGTGCTGATCGGCTCCCATCCCGACCTGGAGCAGGTGCGGCCCGCCGGGCTGTCCTACGGCGTCAAGCAGACCCGCGAGCTGATCCTGCGGGCGGCGGGCGCGCCGACGCAGGGCCGCTGGCGGGTGATCCTGTTCGAGGACGCCGACCGGGCCACGGAGTCCGCGGCCAACGCCCTGCTCAAGGCCATCGAGGAGCCGCCGCCGCGCACCGTGTGGCTGCTCTGCGCGCCCGCCGCCGACGACCTGATGATCACCATCAGGTCCCGCTGCAGGCTGGTCACCCTGACCACCCCGTCCACCGCGGAGGTGGCCCGCGTGCTGGCCACGCGCGACGGCGTCCCGCCCGAGACGGCCCGTTTCGCCGCCCGCGCCGCCCAGGGCCACCTCGCCCGCGCCCGCGCGCTGGCGCTCGACGAGGCCGCCCGCGCCCGGCGCGAGTCCGTCCTGGCCATCCCGCGGTCGCTGACCGGCGTCGGCGAGTGCGTGACCGCCGCCGAACGCCTGGTCAAGACCGCCGAGGAAGAGGCCGCCGCGGCCACCGCCGCGCTCAACGAGACCGAGACCGCCGAGCTGCGCAAGATCTACGGCGAGGGCTCCACGGGCAAGGGCCTCAACCGCGGCCTCGTACGCGGGGGAGCCGGGGCGCTGAAGGAGCTGGAGGACCGGCAGAAGTCCCGGGCCACTCGCCTCAAGCGCGACTCGCTCGACGCGGCGCTGCTGGAGCTGGTGTGGTTCTACCGCGACGTGCTGGCCATGCAGCTCGGGGCGTCGGTGGAGCTGGCCAACGACGATCTCCGCTTCGACCTCGACCAGTTCGCCAAGACCACGACGCCGGAGGAGACGCTGCGCCGCATCGACGCCGTCATGCGCTGCCGCGAACGCCTCGACCTCAACGTCAACCCGCAGATCGCCGTCGAGTCCATGATGCTGGCGCTGCGCGTCTGAATCGTCGCCCGCCGGGCGCAGCAGATGCGCGGGTGAGGCGTCTCTGTCATGTGGAAGCCGAACTCGTCACCCAAGGAGAGGCGCTGACGCGCGAGCGGGTCGATGTGGCGGAGATCTTCGCCGCGCATCAGGTCGGACTCGTCCGCCTCGCTTTGATCATGGTCGGGGATCAGGCGACGGCCGAGGACGTCGTCCAGGAGGCCTTCGCCCGTACTCACGCCGGCCGGTCGCGGCTGCGCGACCCCGGCCGGGCGCTGGCTTACGTGCGCTCGGCCGTGCTCAACGGCTGCCGGTCGGTGCTGCGCCGCCGGTCGACCGTGTTCAGGCGCGGGGTCCCGTACGAGCCGCCTGTCTGGTCGGCGGAGAGCGCCGCCATGATCGGCGAGGACCGGCGCGCGGTGCTGGCCGCCCTGCAGGAGCTGCCGCCCCGACAGCGTGAGGCGCTCACGTTGCGCTACTACTTCGATCTCACCGACCAGGAGATCGCCGACACCATGCGGATCGGCGCGAGCAGCGCCAGGTCCACGATCGCGCGAGGGCTCGCGGCCCTTGGCCGGGCTCTGGGGGAGGACGTATGAACAGCCCTGTGGAAGACCGTCTGCGTCAGGCGTTCGCCGAGGCCGGAGCGACGGTGCGGGTGGAGACCGTCGCGCCGTTGCGGAGCCCCGCCAGGCGGACCCGCCCGTGGCGGGTCGCCGTGGGAATCGCGGTCGCGGCGCTGCTCGTGGCGGTCGTGGTGCCCCGTTTCCAGGGAGGCGCCGCCTCGACGGTGGCGGTCGCCCCGGCCGGCGTCCCGGCCGAGGTCAGCGTCCTCCTGTGCCTGCCTTCGGTGGTTCCGGGGTGCGACGTGGAGGAGCGGGTCGCCGACATCGAGACCACGTTCCGCGCCCTGCCGGGGGTGGCCGAGGTCCACCCGGAGGCGGGGGGCGGCGCGTACGAGGGCTCAGCGGACGCGCGCCACGCCGACGAGGACCTGCCGCGGATGTTCCGGCTGGTGGCGCGGCCCGGGGCCGACGTCAGGGACATCGCCCGGCGGGCGATGCTGGTGCCCGGAGTCGCCGACGTGGTGATCCGTGCAGAGCCGGACCGCGACCTGCGCCCCGAGCTGACGCTCTTCCTGTGCGCCGCGGAATCGGCGGCGCCCTGCGACGGGAAGGCCGCGACCCGTAAACAGAAGGCCGCGGTGTCGCGGGTGCTCAAGGCCCTGCCGGAAGTCCAGTCGGTCACCTACGAGAGCCGGCAGACCGCGTACGCGAACGTCATCGAGCAGTACGCGCACAACGAGTCGTTGATCGCGGCCCTGCGCGAGAGCGACCTGCCGGAGAGCTACCGCGCCTTCCTGCGGCCCGGCATCGACTACTTGGTCAGGAAGAAGCTCGCCGCCGAACTCCGGCGCCTGCCGGGCGTCGCCCAGGTGGTCGACCAGCGGTGCTTCGCCGGGGCCGGCACGCAAGCCCGCTCCGACAGCCCCGCCGACGAGATCGAGAGCTGCGAATAGCGCCCCGCGCCCTCACGCTTTCCGCTCCCGCACACGTAATGTGGCAACGGACGCCGCAACAACCCCCGAGGCTGTCAGGAGGCGAGCACGAGCCCATGGGCATGATCATGGCCGTGAGCTTCACCCGCTACGGAAGGCTCTACTACCTCGACCCCGGCGCTCACAGCCCCAAGGTGGGCGACAAGGTGCTGGTCCCGACCGACGCAGGCCCCGAGGTCGCGGAGTGCGTGTGGGCGCCGCAGTACACCAGTGAGGACATCGACGGCCTGCCGGTGTGCGAGGGCATGGCGGGCGAGGAACACCTCTCGCGCGACGAGTCCAACAAACGCCGCAGAGCCGAGGCCCGCAGCGTCGCCAAACGACTCATCAAACGGCACAGCCTGCCGATGAAGGTGGTCGGCATCGACTACCTGGACAACGAGAACGTCTACACGGTCTACTTCTCCGCCCCGCACCGCGTCGACTTCCGCGCTCTCGTACGGGACCTGGCCCGCAACCTGCGGGCCCGGGTGGAACTGCGCCAGATCGGGCCCCGCGACGAGGCCCGCCTCCAGGGCGGGATCGGGCCGTGCGGGCGGGACCTGTGCTGCGCGACCTTCCTGAAGGACTTCGAGCCGGTGTCGGTCCGCATGGCCAAGGACCAGGACCTTCCGGTCAACCCGCTGCGCATCGCCGGGGCCTGCGGGCGGCTGATGTGCTGCCTGAAGTACGAGCATCCGCTGTACGTCGAGACCCGATACAAGATGCCCCGTTCGGGAAGCCGCGTCACCACGCCGCAGGGCGACGGAACCGTGATCGGGCACAACGTGCCCGCCGACACGGTCACGGTCCGGCTGGACGACGGTGGGCGGCGCTGCGCGTGCCCGTCGGCGTCCGTCTGCTCGCCGCGGCAGCAGCACGACAAGATGTACGGCGCGGGAGAGGAACCGGACGGCCGGCGCCCTCCGGGGTGAGATTCGCCGATGTTCACCCCGGGTAGGCATGGCTCACGGGGGGTAATCGGTGAACTTCGCGATGAGTGTGGTCTTCCGCGCCATACCACTGGTCATGGGCGCCATCTGCGCCGCGTACGGGCTCTACATCTACGCGGGAGGCTCCGACTCCAACCACTTCGTGGCCGGTCACGTGGTCGTGGCCCTGGCCGCCATCTGCTACGCGCTCTTCACCACCGCGGCCACGATCATCCGCCAGCTGATCGACCGCTACAACAAGATCTGGCGCGCCGTCCTGCCTGCCAGCGGCTACGCGGTCGCCCTGTTCACGATCATCTACGGCATCGTCCTCATCACCCGGAGCGGCGAAGCCCAGAACCTGGTGGCCGGCCACGTCGTCGCCGGCGTCGGCCTGATCAGCGTCTGCGTCAGCACCGTGGCCACCGCCTCGACCAGCTTCTCCCTCATCTCGGTCAACGACGCCCGGACATGGCAGGACGAGCCGCCCATGAAAGCCTATTCGGCGACCACGGGGAGAATCCTCATCGCGTTCCCCCTCGTCTGCGCCCTCATCGGATTCGTCTGGGCCTTCATCCTCATGGCCCAGCCCGGCAGCGCCTACTACACCGCGGGCCGCGTCGTCTTCGGCCTCGCCGCCATCTGCGCCAGCCTGATCGCCCTCGTCGCCAGCATCGTCCGCCAGGTGCGCAACACCTTCCGCAACCCCGAGCGCTTCCGCTGGAGCTGGCTCGTCATCGTCATGGGCACCGTCAACATCCTCTTCGGCGTCTACGTCCTCGCCTCCTCCTCCGAGCCCTACCGCATCGCGCCCGGCTGCGTCCTCATCGGGCTGGGCCTCATCTGCTACAGCATCCTGTCCAAGGCCCTGCTCCTGGCCCTGGTCTGGCGCCGGACCTTCCCGCTCGCCAACCGCATCCCCATGATGCCGGTGACCACGGCGCTGGCCTGCCTGTTCTTCGCGGCCTTCCTCTTCGAGGCGGAGCTCACGAACCCGGCCTTCTTCGTGCCGGCCCGGGTGCTGGTGGGGCTGGGGGCCGTGTGCTTCACGCTCTTCTCCATCGTCTCGATCCTGGAGGCGGGTACGTCGGGGTAGCGCCGGGATTATCGGGGGCGAAGTACCCCGGGGCTCCTGTAGACTCTTGGCAGCCGTTCGCGGCACGCCGCCTTAGCTCAGTCGGCCAGAGCACTTCACTCGTAATGAAGGGGTCTCGGGTTCGAATCCCGAAGGCGGCTCCAGGTAAAAGGCCCCTCGCGGTGATCGCGGGGGGCCTTTTGCGTGGGCGTACAGCTACGGGTTCTCACGGTCGAGGTTGTCGTTGGGCTGGTCGAGCGCCTTGGCGGGTCTCCGGGTTGGCGATCTGGGTGTGGACGTGCAACGACGGTCCAGAAAACCAGGGTCGCTGGCGAATGCAGTAGACATACGCGGCCGACTGGCATCGTGCCGACGGCCGCTGCCGTCGGCACGGCCTGGTCAGGTTGCGGCCGGCCCGCCGCAGAACGCCGCCTTGACGAGCCCGTCCAGCAGCTTGGGATAAGTGGCGAGGTCGAATGGGGCGTCGCCGGTGGTCACCGAGGCGGTCAGGGTCTTGCCGCCGTCGGGCGAGCTGTACATCAGCGCCGCGTAGCCCGCCGGAGGGCTGCCGTTGTGGTTGAGAACGGTGCCGCAGGCCGGACCCAGGTCCTTCACGAACACCCCCAGCCCGTAGCGGCCGTAGAGGGGGTCGCTCTTCGCGTGCGGTTCGCGCATCTCGGCCAGCAGCTTGGCCGGCAGGAGCTTGCCGCCGTTCAGCGCGGAGAAGAACGCCTGCAGATCCCGGGTCGTCGAGATCATGTCACCGGCGCCTGCCAGCAGGGACAGGTTCTGGCGGGAGACGTCGGCCACCTTCCACTGGCCGACGTCCTGGTAGCGGAAGTAGCCGTGGGCGTACGGGCTGGGTAGTTGCGTCCGGTTGCCCGGCACCACGGTGCCCTTCAACCCGAGTGGCCAGACGATCCGCCGCTTCAGCTCTGTCCCGAACGCATGGCCGGTGACCTTCTCGATCAGCAGCCTGGCCAGCGTGTAATTGGTGTTGGAGTAGCTCCAGTCCGTCCCCGGCGCGAACCTCGCGGGTTTGGACATCGCGAACCGCACCAGCTCCTGTGGCTGGTAGGAGCGGAACCGGTTGTCCAGCCACTCCTTGCCTGTCGCGGGGAGACCGGGCACCCATGTCCCGTCGGGGTCGAGGTCGCCGGTGTAGTTGAACAGGCCGCTGGTGTGCTGCAGCAGCATCCGCACCGTGATCCGCCGGTCCAGCCCGAGCTCGGGCAGGTAGCCGGCTATCGGGGCGTCCAGCCCGATCTCACCCTCGGCCACCAGCTGCAACACCACGGTCGCGACGAAGGTCTTGGTCACGCTGCCCACCCAGAGATGCCCGTTCCGCGGCGGCTTCGCGCTCGCGCCCAGCTTGCGCACCCCGGCGCTGCCGGCCCACTCCCCCCGTTCATCGTGCACACGCACCTGCACCCCGAGGAAACCGGCATCGACGAACGCCTGAACGGCCTGCTGCAGCTTTGGGCGATCCTGCCCAGCGGCGGCCTTCGGCACGGCCGCGCTGCTGTCCGCGGCGGCCACCGCGGGTGCGATCGTCCCGGCCAACAGTCCGGCCGCCAGCGCTGTGATCACCACCCGCCGGAAGACCGCGTGCCGGCGTTTCGGCGCGGTACCGTCACGGCGCATCGTCCCGATGGCTTCGGCGTGCTTTTGACTGTCCCGGTCGCCCGA